>NZ_JBHWFF010000059.1:0-28656 GCF_042733785.1 Streptomyces sp. NPDC059695
GCCCGGGACGATCACGTCCCGGGCCCTCCGCGCGTCCTACAGCAGCTCGCGCAGCCGCTCGGCGAGCAGGTCCCAGCGCCACTTCTCCTCGACCCAGGCCCGGCCGCGCTCGCCCATGCGGGCGCGGAGCTCGGGGTCGAGGAGCAGGGTGCCGACCCGGTCGGCGGTCTCCTCGGCGGACTCGCCGCGGACGACCCAGCCCGTCTCGCCGTCGAGGACGGCGTCGGGCGCGCCGCCGGAGTCGCCGGCGACGACGGGGAGGCCGGTCGCGGAGGCCTCCAGGTAGACGATGCCGAGGCCCTCGACGTCGAGGCCGCCGCGCCGGGTGCGGCAGGGCATGGCGAAGACGTCGCCGGCGCCGTAGTGGGCGGGCAGTTCGGCCCACGGCACGGCGCCGGTGAACCGTACGGATCCGGCCACGCCGGTCTCGGCGGCGAGGCGGCGCAGGTCCGTCTCGTAGGGGCCGCCGCCGACGATCAGGAGGACGGCGTCCGGGACCCGGCGGAGGATCTGGGGCAGGGCCCTGATCAGGGTGTCCTGGCCCTTGCGCGGGACGAGCCGGGAGACGCAGACGACGACGGGGCGGTCGCTGAGTCCGAGGCGGGCGCGGACCTCGTCGCCGCCGGAGCCGGGGTGGAAGGTCTTCTCGTCCACGCCAGGCGGGAGCTGGACCATGCGGTCCGCGGCGGCCGGGGTGAGGGCGGTCGCGATGCGGGAGCGGGTGTACTCGCCGAGGTAGGTGATCGTGTCCGTGCCCTCGCCGATGCGGCGCAGGAGCTGCCGGGCGGCGGGGAGCTGGGCCCAGCCCGCCTCGTGCCCGTGGGTGGTGGCGACGAGCCGCTTCGCTCCGGCCCGGCGCAGCGCGGGCCCCATCAGGCCGAGCGGGGCGGCGGCGCCGAACCACACGGACTCGCAGCCGTGCTCGCGCAGGAGCGCGGTGGCACGGGCGGTGACGCGGGGGGTCGGCAGCAGCATGGTGGTGCGATCCCGCACGACCGTGAAAGGCTGTTCGGCGTCGAACGCGGCCGTCGCCTCGATCCCTTCGCTGCTGCGCTTCCACGTGGAGGCGTAGACCACGATCCGGTCGGGGTCCAGGCGGAGTGCCATGTTGTGCAGGAAGGCCTGGATTCCGCCGGGACGCGGCGGGAAGTCGTTGGTTACGATCAGGGTCTTGTGCATCGTGGCCGACAGTACGCGATCGCATCCACCGCCCGGCAACACGACCGCCCCGCCACCGCGGGCCGACAGGACAGGGACGCGACAGTGACGACGGGTGCCGTGGAGAACGGATCACGCACGGGTCTGCGACTTCCGCTCGGTCTCTGGGGCCTCTCCCGGGTCCTGCTGCTGCTGTGCGTGTTCAAGATCGTGGTGATCCCGGGCCCGGACATCACGTTCGACGTCTCGAACATCTACCAGGGCTGGTACGAGGTCCTGCGGACCGGCACCTACCCGATGGACGACGTCACCTGGCAGTACCCGCCGGCCGCGGCGTTCGCGATCCTCGCCCCCGGTCTGCTGCCGTTCCTCGGCTACGCGTCCGCCTTCTTCGTCCTCGCCTTCCTCTGCGACGCGGTGGTCTTCGGGCTGCTCGTCCACACGGGCCGCCGTGCGGGCCGCTCGCTGCGGGGTGCCTGGTTCTGGCTCGCGGGCATCCCGCTGCTCGGCCCGACGGCGTACGCGCGGTACGACGTGATGGTCACCGCCGTCGCGGTCATGGCGCTGCTCGCGGCGGGCCGCAGCCCGCGGGTGCTGGGCGCCCTGGCCGGGTTCGGCGCGGTCCTGAAGGTGTGGCCGGTGCTGCTCCTCGCGGGGTCGCCGAAGGGCCGGGCGACGTTCCGCTCCTGGCCGGCGGCGGTGGGCGCGGCGGCGGCGGTGCTGGCGTTCTGCGTGGTGTGGATGCCGGGTGCGCTGGCCTTCCTCGGCTTCCAGCGGGACCGGGGCACGGAGGTCGAGTCGCTGGGCGCGATGGTCTTCCACGTCGTCCGGCACTTCGGCTGGGACGGCGAGGCGCGGATGAACTACGGCTCGATCGAGTTCCTCGGCCCGTACGTGTCCACGGTGTCGACCGCCGCGCTGGTGCTCACCTGCGCCGCCTTCGGCTGGCTGCTGGTGTGGCGGATCCGGGCGCGCCGCTTCGTCTCGTCGACGGTGGCGGACGCGGCCTTCGTCGCGGTGCTGCTGTTCACGACGACGAGCCGGGTGCTCTCCCCGCAGTACATGCTGTGGCTGGTGGGTCTGGCGGCGGTGTGCCTCGCCTACCGGTCGAGCCGGATGCGGAAGCCGGCGCACCTGGTGCTATGGGCGACGGCGGTGACGCAGTTCGAGTTCCCGGTGTGGTTCTCGCACGTGACGCGGAGCGATCCGCTGGGCATCGCGGTGCTGTTCACGCGGAACGGTCTGCTGATCGCCGCGACGCTCGTCGCGTGCCGGATCCTGTGGCGGCACACGGTGACGGAGCCGCGGCTCGCCGGGGCCGGGAAGGTGCCCGCGCAGGCGGCTCAGCCGGAGCGCGAGAAGGCCCTGTCCGGCTCGTTCTGAGCGCGCCCGGCGGCCGCCGGGACGGTGCGGCGGTGCAGCAGGCCGAGGGCCGCGCACTGGGCCGCCATGGCGAGGGCCATGGCCAGGCAGATCCCGGGGAGGCCGGCGCCCGAGAGGGCGTGGGCGAGCGGGAGCTGGACGAGGACGCCCGCGACGGTGATGCGGGCGAGGTACCGGCTCGCGCCGGTGCCCTCGAAGACCCCGGCGAGCGCGATGTACCCGGCCATGAGCAGCAGGTAGGGGCCGAGGCAGCGCAGGAAGAGCGCTCCGGCCCGGGCCACTTCGGGCTCGGCGCCGAAGGCCCGGACGACCGGTCCCGCGCCGAGGAGCAGCAGCACCGCGGCGCCCGCGCCGAGGGCCGTGCCGAGCAGGAGCGCCTGCCGGCCGACGGCCCTGCGCTCGTCCCGGCCCGCCCCCAGGAGGTGGGCGCTGTGGATGGAGGCGGCCTGCCGGACGGCGTAGAAGGCCATGGTCGCCACGTACATGGCCTTGGTGGCGATGCCGTAGGCGGCGATCTCGGTGACGCCGAGGCGGGCGACGACGGAGACGAGCGCGAGGGCTCCGGCCATGCGGACGGCGAAGTCGACGGCCATGGGCAGTCCGGTGGCGGCGGTGCGGCGCAGCGCGGCGGCCGTGGGCAGGGCGGCCCGGGCGGTCCGCGCGGCCTTGAGGAGCGGGTCGCGGCGCAGGGCGAGGAGTCCGGCGGCGAGGGCGACGGTGCGGCCGGTGACGGTGGCGAGGGCGGCGCCCGGTACGCCGTACGCGTGGATGAGCAGGGGGTCGAGGACGAGGATCAGTCCGTTGGCGAGGAAGGCGAGCCGCATGGGGGTGCGGGTGTCGCCGGCGCCCTTGAGGATCCCGTCGAGGACGTTCGTGGCGAAGAAGACGGCCGTGCCGGGGAGCGAGATCGCGAAGTAGGCGGTGGCCAGGGCGTGCGCGGGGTGGCCGGAGCCGCCGAGCAGGAGGGCGGCGAGCGGGTCGCGGAGCGCGTGTCCGCCGAGGGCGACGGGCGGGACGAGCAGGGCGCACAGGGCGGTGCCGCCGCGGACGGCGGCGCGGACGGCTCCGGGGTCGTCGGCGCCCCGGGCGCGGGCGACGAGGACGGTGGTGCCGGAGCCGGCCATGAGGACGACGCCGAGGAGCAGGTTCTCGACGTTGGTGGCGACGGCGACGGCGGCGACGGCGTCCCCGCCGAGCCGGGCGACCCAGATCATGTTGATGACACCGGCGGCGACCCCGGCGAGGAGCTCGAAGTAGACGGGCCGGGCGAGCCGGACGAGCGTGCGGCGGTGTGCGGACATGCGGAAGGTCCCCCTCGTTCCGAGGTACCTCGAATCGAGGCACCTCGAAAAGAGGTAGCATGAGGGACGGTCCGCCGACAAGCGCGAAGGAGAGCCCCCGGTGCTGGAGCTGTCGATCCTGGGCTTCCTGTACGAGAAGCCGCTGCACGGCTACGAGCTGAAGGAGCGCATCCACGGCCTGAGCGGCCACGTCCGCCCCGTCAGCGACGGCGCGCTCTACCCGGCGATCACCCGCCTGGTGAAGAACGGCCTGGTCGACAGCCGTACGGAGCCGGGCGCGAGCGCCGCCCCGCGCCGCACGCTCTCGCTCACCCCCGAGGGCCGCCGGGAGCTCCTCGCCCGGCTGCGCACCCCGAAGGACGCCGAGATCACCGACGGCCAGCGCTTCTTCACCCTGCTCGCCTTCCTGCGGCACCTCCCCGACCCGGCGGAGCAGGCGGCCGTCCTGCGCCGCCGGCAGGAGTTCCTGCACGCGCACGCCAGCTTCTTCTACGAGGGCGGGACCCCGGTCACCGTCGAGCGCGAGCCCGACCTCTTCCGCCGCGGGATGCTGCGGATCGCCCGCGCGACGGGCACCGAGGAGAAGGCCTGGCTGAAGGAGGCCCTGGCGGAGCTGGAGCGCCGGGCCGCGGGAGCCAGGCCCGATCGGGAGGACACCCCCTAGGCGAGCCGCTCCCCCAGGTACGCGCGCCAGTCCGCGGTGAACTGCGCCGGCGTGGTGTCCAGGACGTCCCGGAGCGCCTTCTCCACCGCGCCGTCGCGGGCCGGGTGCGCGCCCACCGCCCGGTAGAACGCCGTCAGCTTCTCCTCGCCCCAGCGGTCGGCGATCAGCTCGCAGGCCAGCCAGCCGCCCTCGTAGGCCCGGGCCAGGGACTCCGCGTCGCCGCCGAACGCGAAGGCCGCGTCGTCGGGGAGCTCCGCGGGCAGGTCGCCCGCCAGGACCGCGCGGCGCAGCTCGGGGGCGGCCTGGCCGGCGGTACGGCCGGTCCCCCGGTAGGCGACCCAGTCGGCGAAGCCCTCGGAGAGCCAGACCGGGGTGGCCTTCGTGGTCTGGACGCGGGTCGCGACGTGGGTGGTCTCGTGGGTGAGGACCACCTGGCGGCCGAACGCCCCGAGCACCGCGTACGCGTCCGGGTTCACGATCACCCGGTCCGCGGGCGCCGCGGGGCCGCCGCCGGCCCGGCCGGTCGTGACGGCCGCTATGCCCCGGTAGGAGTCGGCGGGACCCCCGAGGAGCCGGCCCATGGCGTCGATCGAGGCGGGCACGAGGACGACGACCCGGCCCGCCCAGTCCCCGTTCCAGGCGTTCCCGACGGCGGGCACCGCCCGGTCCGCGGCGGCCGCGATCTCCCGCAGCCGGTCCCGGCTCTGCCCCACGCCGAGGACGAGGCTGCGCGCGCCGGTCACGGTCGTGACCTCGCCCTGCTGCCACAGCTGCTGCGGGGCCCCCTCGGCGGCGCGGTCCCCGGTCACGTACCAGCGGCCGTCCCGCTCGACGAGGTCGAGGACCCGCTCGGTGGTGGCGGGCCCGGAGTCGTAGCCCCGGAGCCGGTAGTCGAGCTCGGCGCGGGCGGTGGCCCGGCCCTCCCCGGCCCCGTCGACGTCGGTGACCCGGTAGGACCAGCCGCCCAGCGGGATCTTCGCGAGCCGGCCGAACTCGGTGCGCGCGGCCGGTGCGAGCGCGGGGTCGAGGGCCGCGAGGTAGCCGGGCTCGTCCCGGTCGAGCAGCGCCCGGGCGTGCCGGTCGAGCAGGCTCTGGATCTCCTGGGAGGCCGGACCGGCCGGGGCGGGGGCCGCGCATCCGCCTAGGACGAGCACCACGGCCGGCAGGACCGCCGCCGCGCCGCGCACCGCTCCACTCAGCCGAACCGCCACGCCCCCGATCGTACGGGGGAGGCGTCAGACCCGGGTCACCGTGACGTGGGACATCATGTTCACCGGGTCGTAGCGGACCCGGGCGCCCGGATAGGGGGCGTGGATGACCTGGCCGTTCCCGGCGTAGATCGCCACGTGGCTGGCGTCGCCGCGGTACGTGACGAGGTCGCCCGGCTGCGCCTGCGAGAGCGGCACCTGCCGGCCCGCGTGGCGCTGCGCCGAGGAGGTCCGCGGCAGGCTGATCCCGGCCTGCCGGTACGACCAGACCATCAGGCCCGAGCAGTCGAAGGCGGAGGGGCCGGTGGCCCCCCACACGTACGGCCTGCCGATCGCGCTGCGGGCCGCGATCACCGCGGCGGCGGCCCGCGAGGGACCGAGGTCGGCGAGCGGCGGGAGCGACTCCGCGGACCCTCCGTCAGGCCCCCCGGCGCGCTCGCCGGTGCGGGAGGCGCGGTCGTAGTCGGCGCGCTCCTCGACGGTGAGGGAGGCGAGCACCCGGCGGGCCTCGGCGAGCTTCCGCTCGACGGCGCGCTTGTGGCGGGCGACCTCGGCCCGGCCGGCCTCCAGTTCGGCGAGGGCCGCCCGGGCCTCGGAGCGCTTCTGGTCCAGTCCGCGCTGCGCGCGCCGGAGTTCGCCGAGCTCGGCGCTCTGGCGGGAGGTGATCCGGTCGAGGGCGGTGGCCCGGTCCAGGTAGCTGTCCGGGTCGGAGGAGAGCAGCAGGGCGAGGGCGGGGTCGATGCCGCCGGAGCGGTACTGGGCCCCGGCGACCGAACCGAGCGCGCCCCGCATGCGGTTGATGCGCTCCTGGCCGCGGGCGAGGCTGTCCTGGGCCTGGGAGACCGTCCGGCGCAGCGCGTCCGTCTTCTCGTCCGCCCGGTTGTAGCCCTCGGTGGCCTGCTCGGCCTCCTCGAAGAGGCGGTCGACGGTGGCGCGGGTGGCCGCGGGGGTCGCCCCGGGGTCGGCGCTCGCGGGGACGGCGCCGAGGGACGCCGCCGCGGTGGCCGCGGCGGCGGCGGTGAGGACGGTGACCCGGGCGGGTCGGCGGTGGGACGCCACGGATCGCGCTCCGTTCGGCTCGACGCAGACTGGCGCGGCAGACAGTAGCCGCTGATCACTCCTCGTCCAACGAAGGCGCCGGGCACACAAAGTGACGCCCCGCCGGAGAACACAGGTCACCGGCGGGGCGTCAGGTCAGCGCGTGTCACCGCGAACCACCCGTTCGGGCGGCAGGGCGGAGCGGGTCGGGGTGCGTCAGATGCGGACGCCGAACATGAACGAGCCGAGGGTGTTCATGGACTCGTAGCGGACGTAGGCACCCGGGTACGGGGCGTGCAGGACCGTGTTGTTGCCCGCGTACAGACCCACGTGCTGCAGGCCGTTGAAGAAGACCAGGTCGCCCGGCTTGAGCTGGCTGCGGCCGATCTTCACGCCGTCGTTCTGCTGGGTGAACGTGGTGCGGGTGAGGTCGACGCCCGCCTGGCCGTAGGCCCACTGGGTCAGACCCGAGCAGTCGTACGAGTTCGGGCCCTCCATGCCGGAGGCGTACGGCTTGCCGATCTGGGTGGCGGCGGCGGCGAGGGCGGCGGCGCCGCGCTGCGAGGCCGGGACCTCGTTGCCCAGGTTCACGCGCTCGCCGGCCGCGCGGCTGGCGCGCTGCTCCTTCTCCTGCATCCTGGCGCGCTCTTCGGCGGTCAGGGTGTTGAGGAGCTCGCGGGCCTCGGCGAGCTTGCCGAGGAACTTCTTCTTCTTCTCGCCGAGCGTCTTGCGGACGTCCTCGAGGTCGGCCAGCTTCGTGGTCGCCTCGGCCCGCTCCTGGGCGAGCGTGCGCTGCTTGGCCTGGATCGAGGTCAGCACGTCGGCCTGCTGGGCGCTGAGCTGGTCGATCGCGGACGCCTTGTCGAGGTAGGTGTCCGGGTCGGCGGAGAGGAAGAGCTGGAGCGCCGGGTCGATGCCGCCGGAGCGGTACTGGGCGCTGGCGACCGAACCGATCTGGTCCCGCAGGGTGTTGAGCTCCTGCTGACCCCGGGCCACCTTGTCCTGGAGCTGGCCGATCTCCTTCTGCAGCTTCCCGCGGCGCTCGTCGGCGAGGTTGTACTGCTCCGTGGCCTCTTCGGCCTCGTGGTTCAGCTTGTCGACCTTCGACTTGACGTCGTCGATCTTCGGCTGCGCGGGGGCGGCCTGGGCGCCGGACTGGGCGGAGAGGGCGACTGCTGCGGCCGCGGCCGCGGTGAACACGGTCACACGGGTACGGCTCGGCTGCTTGGGACGACGGTGGGACGCCACGAAGGCGAGCTCCTTCTTCCTCAGAGCCGCCCAACCGGTCACGGGCAGGCGGTTCCTCCGCCGCCACCCCGGATGGGTGATCAACCGCGCGAAGGTTCGAAGGTCGACCCTAGTGACCAAGTTGTGATCAGTTCAAATCCCACTGGCAAAAATCTCGCCCACGCACCACTTTATTTACATACATCACACGGCCAGTGATGAGCACTTGACGGTGCGCCATCCAGAATCCGGGCATAACGCCCAGGACTTGCGAAGCGTCACGAGAGCCGCGAAAGCCGCTTCAGCAACAAGGCGGACGCCACCGGCCGCGCGCCCGCCTTCGCGACGCCGTCGGCCACTTCGCGGTCGGTCGAGACGACCACGACCGGCCGCCCCGGCGGCTCCGCCCGGACCAGCTGCCGGATCAACTCGTCCGCCGTGACACCGGGCTTGGAGAACAGCACCCGCACCCCGCGCGGCGGCGCGAGCAGCACCGGGGCCGCCAGCTCCGCCCCGTCGAAGACACAGGTGACCTCGGCGCCCGAACGGGCCGCGAGGGCCGAGAGCCCGCCGAGCAGCCGGAGCCGCTGCTTCTCCAGCGGCATCGTCGGATAGCCGGTCTTGGTGACGTTGTAGCCGTCGACGACCAGATGCGCCTGCGGCAGCGCCAGCAGCTGGTCGAGGAGCGCCGGATCCGTCTCGGAGAGCGCCCGCGCCGCGATGTCCTTCGGGGACATCCGCCCCGGCTCCACCGCGTCCACGGTGTCCGCCGGGTGCACCGAGACGGGCGGCAGCGCGAGTTCGCGCCGCAGCCCCTGGGCCGCGTCGAGGACGGTGTCGAGCAGCAGCCGCAGCCGCATGTCCTCCACCGAGCGCCCCTCACGGGCGGTCCTGCGGCTGGCCTCCAGGGCCGCCTCGACCTCGCCGAGCCGGGCCCTGAGCCGCCGCGTCTCGCTCTCGGCGGCCGAGACCTGCGCCGCCGACTCCGCGCGCGCGGACTCGATCTCGCCCTGGACCTTGCGCAGCGCCGCCTCGCCGCGCTTGACGTCGCTCTGGGCGCTGCGCAGCTTGCGCTGAAGCGATTCCGCTTCCTTGCGGGCGGCGTCCAGGTCGCGCCGGAGCTGCTCGCTCTCGCCCCGGGAGCGGTCCTGGGCGGCGGCGAGCTCCTCGCGCAGCCGCTCCAGCTCGCGCCGGCCCGCCTCGTCGGCGCGCTCGGCGTCGGCCCGCAGCGCCTCCTCGCCCGCGGCGGCGACCAGCTTGACCCAGCCCGGCGGGCGCAGCACGTAGGCGGCCGCGGCCACGTCGACGGGATCGGCGGCCGCGGGCGGGGTGCCGGTCTCCACGGCCCCGGCCAGCTCGGGGTGGCCCTGCTTGAACCGCTCGCCGATCCGCTGCCGGAAGAGCGGGTCGCTCTCCAGCGCGGCGGCCATCGCGTTGCCGGCGAACTTGGCCCGCCGGCTCGCGGTGAAGCGGGCGTACTGCCGCAGGGGCCCGGGCAGCTCCGCGACGGTCAGCCCGCCGAAGGCGTCCGCGACCAGCGCGACGACCCGCCGCCGTACGCCTTCCGGCAGTGGGTGGTCGAGCGTCTCGGCAGCGTCACCTGCCGCGCCGGCCGGCTCACCACCGTGCGCGGGCTGCTCCACGATCCGTCACCCCTATGTCGTCCGCGCCGTCCCTCAGGAGGCGGCGCCCGGCCTGTCCACCAGTTCGATCTGGTCCACCGCGTTGCACCAGCGGCACCGGACCGACTCGATGGTCTCACTGACCACCTGCCGCTCCTCGACCGTCGGGTCTCCGGCCAGGTCCAGATGGACGTACTCCACGACCTTGGAGGAGCGCGTCACGTCGAAGCGGGTCAGATTGCCGCAGAGCGTGCAGCGCCAGCGGGTCTCGTCGGTCGGCAGGGGAACCGTCGTCATCGGTGCCGTCCTTCTTCCTGTTGCGTGGTACCAGGTGCGGGGGCCGCGGTGCGCCGTCGAACTGCGGTCGGTGGTGCCCGTAACCCTAAGGCCTCGCGGGGAGGGCGGGGCACGGCGAGGCACTCTGTCCACTTCGGCCCCGGTACGCCATGATCTGTCCATGATCGACTGGCGAGGCGCGGCGCTCGGGGCCTGGCGGGGCACCCGCGGCGGACCCACCGTGACGTACGCACTGATCGCCGCCTGCTGCCTGCTCTTCGTGATCAGCCCGGTCTCCGGGCTGAGCCCCGGACACGGCACGGGCGACGAGCTGCTGGCCGCCCAGGGCGCCTACTTCCGCCGCTGGGGCGTCGTCCCGGCCGAGCTGATGAACGGCGATCCGCGCGCCCTGCTCACCCCGCTGACCGCGCTCTTCGTCCACGGCAGCTGGCTCCACCTGCTGGGAAACATGCTCTTCCTGTACGTCTTCGGCGCGATGGCCGAGGAACGCATGGGACCCGTCGAGTTCTGCCTCTTCTACCTGGGGACCGGCTACATCGCCCTGCTCGGGTACGCGGTGGCGCACGCGGACAGCGAGCAGACCCTGGTCGGAGCCTCCGGGGCGATCTCCGCGGTGCTCGGGGCGTTCCTCTTCCTCTTCCCGCGCTCCCGGGTCACCAGCCTCTTCCCCTTCCTGTTCTTCCTGCCGCTGCGCTTCCCCGCCTGGATCGTGCTGATCTTCTGGTTCACGCTCCAGTGGATGGCCGCGCGGGCGGCGGGCGCCGGACCCGGCGTCGCCTATCTGGCCCACGTGGTGGGCTTCTCCGTCGGCTTCCTCTACGCCTGGGGACGCTTCCGCGGTGGGGATAGAGTGAAAGCCCCAGCCGCGGCGACCGAGGGAGAAAGCCAGCCGTGATCACCGCGATCGTGCTCATCAAGACCAGCGTGGACCGCATCCCCGAGATCGCCGAGTCGATCGCCGCGCTCGACAGCGTCAGCGAGGTCTTCTCGGTCACCGGTACGTACGACCTGATCGCCATGGTCCGGGTCCCGCGCCACGACGACCTCGCGGACGTCATCCCCGGCCGCATCAGCAAGATCCCCGGCGTCGAGGCGACGGACACGCACGTCGCGTTCCGGACGTACTCCCAGCACGACCTGGAGGCGGCCTTCGCCATCGGCCTGGAGTCCTGACGCCGCGCACCCCGGCACGCCCGAAGGGGGCCTCCCGACCGGGAGGCCCCCTTCACCCGTACGAGTGACCGATCAGCCGCGGTCCGGGACGCAGCGGCCGTCCTCGGTGCGGTACTTCCACTGCGCGCCGTCCCGGACGAGCTCCTTCACGGCGCCGACGAACCGCTCCACGTGCTCGTCCGGCGTACCGGCGCCGAAGCTCACCCGGATGGCGTTGAGGGACAGCTCCCCCGGGGCCGCTTCCGGCGCACCGCACTCACCCGGGTCCTGCGGGTCGCTGCCGAGCAGCGTGCGGACCAGCGGGTGGGCGCAGAAGAGGCCGTCGCGGACGCCGATGCCGTACTCGGCGGAGAGCGCGGCGGCGAAGTGGGAGCTGTTCCAGCCCTCCACGACGAAGGAGATGACGCCCACGCGGGGCGCGTCGTCGCCGAAGAGCGAGAGCACCCGCACCTCGGGCACCTCGGCCAGGCCCGCGCGGACGGTGTCGATCAGGTGGCGCTCACGGGCGACGAGGGAGTCGAAGCCGGCCCCGGTGAGCGCCTTGCAGGCGGAGGCGATCGAGTAGACGCCGATGACGTTCGGCGAACCCGCCTCGTGCCGGGCCGCGGTGGTGTGCCACTCCACGTCCACACCACCGTCGGCCCGGCGGGCCACCTTGCGGGAGGCGCCGCCGCCCGCGAGGTAGGGCTCGGAATCCTGGAGCCAGTCGGCGCGGCCGGCGAGGACGCCGGAGCCGAAGGGCGCGTACAGCTTGTGCCCGGAGAAGGCGACCCAGTCCACGTCGAGCTCGCGCACGGAGACCGGGTGGTGGGGGGCGAGCTGGGCGGCGTCGAGCACGATCCGGGCGCCGTGCGCGTGCGCGGCCGCGGCGAGCTCCTTCACCGGCCACAGCTCGCCGGTGACGTTGGAGGCGCCGGTGACGCAGACCAGGGCGGGGCCGTACGGGTCGCGGTCGGCGAGGGCGCGCTCCAGGGTCGCGACGGCCTGCTCCGGGGTGCGCGGAGCGTTGAGGTAGGTCACGCGGGCGTCCCGCCAGGGCAGCAGCGAGGCGTGGTGCTCGGTCTCGAAGACGAAGACCTGGCAGCCGGCCGGGATCGTGGCGGCGAGCAGGTTCAGCGAGTCGGTGGTGGAGCGGGTGAAGACGACCTGGTCGCCGGGGCGGCAGTCGAGGAACTCGGCGACGGTGGCGCGGCTGTTCTCGAAGAGGTCGGTGGAGAGCTGGGAGAGGTAGCCGGCGCCGCGGTGCACGCTGCCGTAGTAGGGGGCGTACGCGGCCACGTCGTCCCAGACCCGCTGGAGCGCCGGGGCGCTGGCCGCGTAGTCGAGCGCCGCGTAGGTCACCTCGCCGCCGGTGACGAGCGGGACGGTGACGTCCCGGCCGAGGACCGGCAGCGGGGCGTCGCAGCAGGGCTCGGCGGAGTCGGCGGCGGAGTCGACGGTGGCGGTGTTCGGGCGTGCGGACATAGCGGTATCTCCCGGCAGGAAAAGGGCGCGAAAAGGCGTGAAGAGCCCGCAGGGCGGCAGCGCGCGAAGGGCCGCGCCACATACGGGTGGAGAGGGGAAGAGGGGCCGGAAGGGCCCTAACGCATTCGCTTGCTCACGAGACAACGCTCCCTAGAGGACCAAGGACCCCAGGGTGACGCGCAGGGGTCCGCGCTTGCCGCAGGCTTCTGCCGTACGACCTGGTCTTCACCCGGGGCACCCCGCCACGGACGGAGGGTTGCCGGACAGCCGGCCGGGGCCTTGCAGCTGTCACTCATGACCTGTTCCAGAACCTATGCCAGGCGATCACGGCGCCGCAACCCCGTCCCGGCATCCGGGACGGGGACGACATGCGCCGTTCACACGGGCTCAGGCGTTGCTGGCGGCGATCCACCGCTCCAGGGTGCGGCGGGCCTCTCCGGAGTCGATCGACTCGGCCGCCTTCGCGATGCCCGCGCCCAGTTGCTCCACGAGGGTGCCCGCGCCGGGCTCCAGAGCGGTGAGCGCCGCCGCCGCGTTGAGCAGGACCGCGTCCCGCACCGGACCGGTCTCCCCCGCGAGCAGCCGGCGCGCCACGTCGGCGTTGTACGAGGCGTCGGCGCCGCGCAGGGCCTCCAGCGGGACGAGCTCGATGCCGACGTCCCTCGGGTCGAACCGCTCCTCGGTGACGCCGCCGTCCCTGACCACCCAGACGCGGGAGGTGGAGGTGGTGGTCAGCTCGTCGAGGCCGTCGTCGCCGCGGAAGACGAGGGCGGAGTTGCCGCGCTCGGCGAAGACCCCGGCGACGACCGGCGCCATGCGCGGGTCGGCGACGCCGACGGCCTGGGCCCGCACCTTGGCCGGGTTGGTCAGCGGGCCGAGGACGTTGAAGGTGGTCCGGATGCCCAGCTGCCCGCGGGCCGCGGCGACGTGCCGCAGCGAGGGGTGGAACCTCACGGCGAAGCACATGGTGATGCCGGCCTCCTCGGCGACCTCGGCGACCCGGCGCGGGGTCAGGTCGAGGTTGATGCCGAGCTTCTCCAGGACGTCGGAGGAGCCGGAGGCGGAGGACGCGGCCCGGTTGCCGTGCTTGACGACCTTGGCGCCCGTGCCGGCGACCACGATCGAGGCCATGGTGGAGATGTTCACCGTCTTGGCGCCGTCGCCGCCGGTGCCGACGATGTCGACGGCGGGGCCGGGCACCTCGATCACGTTGGCGTGCGCGTACATGGTCCGGACGAGGCCGGTGATCTCCTGCACGGTCTCGCCCTTGGCGCGCAGCGCCACCATGAAGCCGGCGATCTGCGCGTCGGTCGCCTCGCCGCTCATGATCAGGTCCATCGCCCAGGCGGTGTCGTCGGCGGAGAGGTCCCTGCCGTCGAGCAGGCCGTTCAGCAGGACGGGCCAGGAGCGGCCCGCCGTGGTAGGTCCTCCAGCGGGGGTCGCAGCGCTCATGGCAGCTCCTGGTGATCACGTGACGGATACGGTCCCACCCTATCGACCTCCGGGGACGGCAAAGAGCCCCGTCCATCGAATGGACGGGGCTCTCGCCGTGGCGACCTCGAGCAGGTCAGGTGTTCAGGTGATCAGTGGTGGCCGTGGCCGCTCTGGATCTCCTTGTACTCCTCGACCGTGGGCTTGGCGATCTGGCTGTCGTCGCCGTAGTAGCCCTTGTTGAGCTTGACCCGCAGCTTCTCCATGGGGCCGATCTTGCGCTCCACGCCGTTCTCGTCGACGGCCGGCGGAAGCTCCGCGGCGTCGTACTGCTCGTGCGCCGTGAGGCGGTGCAGCTCGCCCTGGCTGAGCGGCTCGTGGACCTCGACGAACTCACCGTGCGGCAGGCGCTTGATGATGCCCGACTCGCGGCCGTGCAGCACCTTGTCCTTGTCGCGGCGCTGGAGGCCGAGGCAGATCCGCTTCGTGGCGATGAACGCGATGACCGGACCGGCGAAGAAGAAGATCCGCACGAACCAGGTGATCGAGTTCAGCGACAGGTGGAAGTGGGTCGCCCAGAGGTCGTTTCCACCACCCACGAGCATGATCATGTACGCGGTGATCCAGGCGACACCGAAGGCGGTGCGCGTCGGAGCGTTGCGCGGGCGCTGCGCGATGTGGTGCTCGCGCTTGTCGCCGGTGATCCACGACTCGATGAACGGGTAGACCGCGATGGCCGCGAGGACCGCCGGGAAGATCGCCAGCGGGATCATCACGCCGAGGACCAGCGTGTGGCCCCACAGGTTGATCTCCCAGCCCGGCATGACACGGATCAGACCCTCGGCGAAGCCCATGTACCAGTCGGGCTGGGCGCCGGTGGACACCTGGTCCGGACGGTACGGGCCGATGGCCCAGATCGGGTTGATCGAGGCGATCGCCGCGATGACCGCGATGACGCCGAAGACCAGGAAGAAGAAGCCTCCGGCCTTCGCCATGTACACGGGCAGCAGCGGCATGCCGACGACGTTGTTGTTCGTCCGGCCGGGGCCGGCGAACTGCGTGTGCTTGTGGACGAACACCAGGATGAGGTGGGCGACCACGAGGCCCAGCATGATGCCGGGGAGCAGCAGCACGTGCGCCGAGTAGAACCGGGCGACGAAGTCGCCGCCGGGGAACTCGCCGCCGAACAGGAACATCGACAGGTACGTGCCGAGGACCGGCACGGACAGGATCGCGCCCTGCATGAAGCGGACACCGGTGCCGGAGAGCAGGTCGTCCGGGAGCGAGTAACCGGTGAAGCCGGTGAACATGCCCAGGAAGAACAGCAGGAAGCCGAACAGCCAGTTGATCTCACGCGGCTTGCGGAACGCGCCGGTGAAGAACACGCGCATCATGTGCACGAACATGCCGGCGAGGAAGATCAGCGCCGCCCAGTGGTGGATCTGCCGGATGAGCAGACCACCGCGCACCTCGAAGGAGATGTGCATGGTCGAGTTGAACGCCTCGGACATCAGCTGTCCCTGGAGCGGGACGTACGGTCCGACGTACTCCACCTCGTTCATCGACGGGTGGAAGAACATCGTCAGATAGACGCCCGTCAGGATGATGATGAGGAAGCTGTAGAGGCAGACCTCGCCCAGCATGAAGGACCAGTGGTCCGGGAAGATCTTCCGCATGTTGGCCTTGGCCAGCGTGTAGATCCCCAGGCGGCCGTCGGCCCAGTCCGCGACCCGCTCACCGGCGGGTGCTTTCTTCGTTTCGGTCACGGTGCTCATCCGCGCTCCCAGAAGGCAGGACCGACGGGCTCGTCGAAGTCGCCGAGCGCCTCCAGGAAGCCCTTGTCGTTCACGCCGATCCGCAGCTGCGGGAGGGCGTGACCGGCCGGGCCGAAGATGACGCGGGCGCCGTCGGAGAGGTCGAAGGTGGACTGGTGGCACGGGCAGAGCACGTGGTGCGTCTGCTGCTCGTACAGGGAGATCGGGCAGCCCACGTGGGTGCAGATCTTCGAGAACGCGACGATGCCCTGGTGGGACCACTCGAGCTCGCGCTTGTCCTTGATGTCCTCCGGCTGGATCCGGACGATCATCAGGGCGGCCTTGGCGATCTCGGTCTGGAAGTGCTCGTCGTGCTCCGAGAGGCCCTCGGGCATCGCGAAGGTCAGCGAGCCGACCGCGACGTCCTCGGGACGCAGCGGCTCGTTCGTGTTCATGTTGATGAGCTGGAGCCCCTTGGACCACAGGGTGACCCGGAGCTTCTTCTCGGGCAGCGGGCCCATGTCACGCAGCAGGACGATGCCGGAGAGCGGTACGAGCGACAGCGCGCCGAACATCGTGTTGCGGATGAGCTTGCGGCGGCCCATGCCCGACTCCGCGGCACCGGCCGCGAAGTCCGCCATGACCTTGGCCTTGACCTCGGGCGACGCCGCCATCGGGTGACGCTCGTCGGCGACCTCGACGTCGGACATCAGGGTGCGGGCCCAGTGGACCGCGCCCGCGCCGATGAAGAAGAGGGCGGCACCGAGGGTCAGACCCAGGGCGAAGTTGAGCGCGGACACCCGGCCGAGCGGCCAGATGTACACGATCTTGTCGACCGGGAAGATCACGTACGAGGCGATGAAGCCGACGGTGGCCAGCATCGACAGCGTGAACATGAAGGCGACCGCGCGCTCGGACCGACGGGCGGCCCGCTCGTCGATGTCCTGGATGCGGGGCTTGTGGGGCGGGAGGCCCGGGTCGGCGAACGGGTCGTCGGCGACCTTCACCGCGCCGTGCGCGGTGTCCTGCCCTGCCGGCAGGTTCTCTTCTGGAATCTCTTGGCTACTCATGACTTCTTGGCCTTAGCGGTGTGGGCCGCGACCCAGATGGCAACTGCGATCAGCGCACCCAGACCGAAGACCCAGGCGAACAGGCCCTCACTGACGGGGCCGAGGCCACCGAGCTTGAGACCGCCCGGGTTGTCGGCCTTGTCGCTGTTGACGGCCTGAACGTACGCGATGATGTCCTTCTTCTCCTTCTCCGGCATGGTCGTGTCGGGGAAGGAGGGCATGTTCTGCGGGCCGGTCTGCATGGCCTCGTAGAGGTGCTTCGGGCTCACGCCTTCGAGGCTCGGGGCGTACTTGCCGTAGGTCAGCGCGCCACCCTCGCCGGTGAAGTTGTGGCACTGGGCACAGTTGGTGCGGAACAGTTCGCCACCACGGGCGATGTCGGCACCGTCAGGGCTGTACTGGCCCTCGGTCGGCGTGATCGCACCGGCACCGAGAGAGGCGACGTACGCCGCGAGCTGATCGATCTCAGCCTGCGAGTAGATGACCTTCTTCTTCGGGACCTGGGCGCCCGGCTGCTGGGCCGGCATACGGCCCGTGCCGACCTGGAAGTCGACCGCGGCCGAACCGACGCCGACGAGGGACGGGCCGTCAGTGGTGCCCTGACCGCCGGTTCCGTGGCAGCTGGCGCAGCCGACGGAGTAGAGCTTCTTGCCCTCCTCGATGGCGAGGGACTGGGCGGTTTCATCGGCCTTCGCCGTGCCCGCGGGCGCGAACGCGGCGTACAGCCCCCCCGTGGCCGCCAGCGCGAGAAGTAGGACGACGACCGCCGCCAGCGGATGGCGTCGTCGTGCGGAGAGCTTTTTCACGGATTACCCCGGTGTCAGGATCTTCTGCGTCGATGCTTGCTGGATGTCTCGGTCCGCCGTGGAGGCGGAGCCGATTACTTGATCATGTAGATCGTGGCGAAGAGGCCGATCCAGACGACATCGACGAAGTGCCAGTAGTAGGACACGACGATGGCGGCGGTTGCCTGCTCGTGGGTGAACCTCTTGGCGGCGTACGTCCGGCCGAGGACCAGCAGGAAGGCGATGAGACCGCCCGTCACGTGCAGGCCGTGGAAGCCGGTGGTCAGGTAGAACACCGAGCCGTACGGGTCGGAGGACAGCGAGAGGCCGTCCTTCTTGACCAGCTCGGTGTACTCGAACACCTGGCCGCCGATGAAGATCGAACCCATCACGAACGTGATGATGAACCACGTCCGGAGCTTCTTCACATCGCCCCGCTCCGCGGCGAAGACGCCGAGCTGGCAGGTGAGGGAGGAGAGCACCAGGATCGTGGTGTTGGTCGCCGAGAAGGGGAAGTTCAAGGCCGAGGCCTGTTCCGCCCAGAACTCGGGACCCGTCACCGATCGCAGGGTGAAGTACATCGCGAAGAGGGCCGCGAAGAACATCAGCTCGGAGCTCAACCAAATGATGGTTCCGACGCTGGTGAGGTTCGGTCGATTGACCGACGGGTGCGCGTGCCCTGTTTCTACTGTCGTTACTGTCGCCACGACCGACATTATGTCGGTCGCTTATCCCGCCCTCACTCCGGGGGGTGCCGTTCGGAGTGTCAGGGGGCCGTGTCCAGCCCGAACGGCCCAGTGTCCGGGCCTCCGGACGCCGTTCGAACAGGTGCTGAACGGGTGTTGACGGAGTGTGGACCGGAGTAGCATCCGGCGCATCGGTCGACGACCTTCCCACGGACTTCCCCACGGAGGAACGATGCAGTCGAGTGCCACGGTCCTGGTCTACAGCGACGACGCGAACACCCGCGCGCAGGTGCGGCTCGCGGCCGGACGCAGGCCCGCGACCGACGTTCCCCCGGTCGAGTTCGTGGAGTGCGCCACGCTGCCCGCGGTGCTGAAGCGCCTGGACGAGGGCGGGATCGACGTGTGCGTGCTCGACGGCGAGGCGGTGCCCGCCGGAGGCATGGGCGTCTGCCGGCAGATCAAGGACGAGGTCTTCCGCTGCCCGCCGGTGCTGCTGCTGATCGGGCGGCCCCAGGACGCCTGGCTGGCCACCTGGAGCCGCGCGGACGCCGCGGTCACCCTTCCGGTGGAACCGGTCGAGTTCGCGGCGTCCCTGGCGTCCCTGCTGCGCTCGCGCCTGTCGATCGACGCGTGAGCCGCCCGGGGCGCGTGCGCTAGGGCCGGTCGTCACCTTCCAGTCGTCGCCCGGAGGGCGGCCCCGCGGCGTCTGGTGCGTGCTCTCGGCGCGCCGGGTGGAAGCACGCGTACTGGACGTACTCGGCTTTCGCCCGGTGCGGCGAGAGCGCGTGCCAGGCGTCGCGGGGCAGACGGGAAGGTGACGACGGGCCCTAGTCAGATCGAGGGCCTCAGACGGGCCTTCTCGGTGGGGGCCACGGGGTTTCCGGCGGCCTCCACCAGCGCGCTGCCCTGGCGCCACTTGTCCCACTCCATGTTCCAGTCGCCGAAGCCGTTGCCGAAGGTGTCCATCGTGTCGCCGTAGCTGTTGACGACGCGGACGACGTCTCCGGGACGGACGGTCTCGAAGAACCAGGCCGCGTTGCCCGTCGACATGCCGACACAGCCGTGGCTGACGTTCTCGACGCCCTGGGAGCCGACGGACCACGGCGCGGCGTGGACGTACTCGCCGCTCCATGTCACCCGGGTGGCGTAGTACACGGGCAGGTCGTACGAGTCGGAGCTGCCCTCCGCGATGCCGATGCTGGTGCCCCGCATCCGGACGTAGTACTCCTTGCCGAGCACCACCTTGATGCCGTTACGGGTGGAGAAGCCCGGTTTGCCGGTGGTCACCGGAATGGTGTTGATCACTTCTCCGTTGCGCTTCACCGTCATGTAGTGCGACCCGGCGTCCGCGACGGCCTCGATCCGGTCCCCGATGGTGAGCTTCAGCGGCTTGGACGCGCCGCCGTAGAGCTTGTCGCCGACCTTGAGGCCGTCCAGGTTGCCGGTGACGGTGACGAGCGCCCCGGCCGGCCAGTACTCCTTCGGACGGAAGTGCAGCTTCTTGTCGTCCACCCAGTACCAGGAGCCCTCGACGGCGGGCGTGGAGCGGACCTTGAGGGCCCGCTCGACGACGGCGCGGGCCGACCGGTCCTTGACCGGAAGGCTGAGCTCCGCCGTGATGGGCTGCCCGACGCCGTACGTGCCCGCCTCCGGCCCGAAGGTCACGGTCAGGGCCCGTTTGGCCGGAGCCGTCTCGAACGTGAACGTACGGGCGCCTGGAGCGCCGTCCTCGTCCTCGGTGGCCACCTGGACCGTGTAGCGCGCGCCGGCCGCCAGGGCGGCCGTGGAGCGCCAGCGCTGCCCGTCCGCGGTGAGCTCGCCGGCGAGGTGGTGACCCGAGGAGTCGGTGGCGGTGACGTCGGTGATCCGGGCGTCGTCGTCCTTGGCCGTGATCTCCAGGGGCTTGTCGGGGTCCGCCTTGGCGCCGTCGGCGGGAGCGCTGACCGCGACCTGGTCGGCCGCGTCGTAGGCCTTCTCCGACAGCGGATGACCGTCGGAGCCCGCGCACGCGGTGGCGCCCGCGTGGACGGTGACGGCCAGAAGAGTGCAGCTCAGAACAGTCCGAATGCGCGGCGTGTCGTTCATGACTTCACGCTAAGGACAATCCTCTCGGCCAGCGCGCCGAGTGCTGCAAAAGAGGGGCCCGGGCACTTCGTTGACGAAGTGTCCGGGCCCCTCGGTGTGCTCCGGTGCGGAGCGGGGTACCGCTACTGGTTCTGGTTCTCGCCCCGGTAGAACTCGAAGACCCAGCCGAACAGGCCGACGAGGATCAGCGGGAAGGAGAAGTACAGGATCCACCAGCCCATCGCGATGGCGAGGAAGGCGAGCGCGCCACCGACGGCCAGCGAGAGCGGCTGCCAGCTGTGCGGGGCGAAGAAGCCCACCTCGCCGGCCTCGTCCGCGACGTCGGCCTCCTTGTCGTCCTGCGCCATCGCGTCGACACGCTTGGCCGTGAAGGCCAGGTAGTAGCCGATCATGATGGAGAGGCCGAAGGCCAGGAAGAGCGCCGTCGTACCGACCGGCTCCTTGGACCAGACGCCGTACACGACCGCCATGGCAAGGATGAAGACGCTCAGCCAGATGAACATCTTGCCCTGGATCTTCACTTGCCGGCCTCCTTGCTGCCCGTGAGGGCCGCGGCCTCGTGCGGCTTGTTCTCGAGCTGGTCGACCGCCGCGATCTCAGGGTGGTGCAGGTCGAACGCCGGGGATTCCGAACGGATCCGCGGCAGGGTGAGGAAGTTGTGCCGCGGCGGCGGGCAGGAGGTCGCCCACTCGAGCGAGCGGCCGTAGCCCCACGGGTCGTCGACCTCGATCTTCTTGCCGTACTTGGCGGTCTTCCAGACGTTGTAGAGGAACGGCAGGATCGACAGACCGAGCAGGAACGAGGAGATCGTGGAGATCGTGTTCAGCGTGGTGAAGCCGTCGGCGTCCAGGTAGTCCGCGTAACGACGCGGCATGCCCTCGGCACCGAGCCAGTGCTGCACCAGGAAGGTGCCGTGGAAGCCGATGAACAGCGTCCAGAACGTCATCTTGCCGAGCCGCTCGTCCAGCATCTTGCCCGTGAACTTCGGCCACCAGAAGTGGAACCCGGCGAACATCGCGAAGACCACGGTGCCGAAGACGACGTAGTGGAAGTGCGCGACGACGAAGTACGAGTCGGAGACGTGGAAGTCCATCGGCGGCGAGGCCAGGATGACGCCCGTCAGACCACCGAAGGTGAAGGTGACCAGGAAGCCGATCGTCCAGAGCATCGGGGTCTCGAAGGACAACGAGCCCTTCCACATCGTTCCGATCCAGTTGAAGAACTTCACGCCGGTCGGTACGGCGATGAGGAACGTCATGAAGGAGAAGAACGGGAGGAGCACACCGCCTGTGACGTACATGTGGTGGGCCCACACGGTCACGGACAGACCGGCGATCGCGATGGTCGCGGCCACCAGACCGATGTAGCCGAACATCGGCTTGCGGCTGAAGACCGGGATGACCTCGGAGACGATGCCGAAGAAGGGCAAGGCGATGATGTACACCTCTGGGTGTCCGAAGAACCAGAAGAGGTGTTGCCACAGCAAGGCGCCGCCGTTGGCCGCGTCGAAGACATGGGCACCGAACTTGCGGTCCGCCTCCAGGGCGAACAGCGCGGCCGCCAGGACCGGGAAGGCGAGCAGGACCAGGACACCGGTCAGCAGCACGTTCCAGGTGAAGATCGGCATGCGGAACATCGTCATGCCCGGAGCGCGCATGCAGATGATCGTGGTGATGAAGTTGACCGAACCGAGGATCGTGCCGAAGCCGGAGAAGGCCAGGCCCATGATCCACATGTCGGCGCCGACACCCGGCGAGCGGACGGCGTCCGACAGCGGGGAGTAGGCGAACCAGCCGAAGTCGGCCGCACCCTGCGGGGTGAGGAAGCCGGCCACCGCGATGATCGAGCCGAAGAGGTACAGCCAGTAGGCGAACATGTTCAGCCGCGGGAACGCCACGTCGGGCGCGCCGATCTGCAGCGGCATGATCCAGTTCGCGAATCCGGCGAACAGCGGCGTCGCGAACATCAGCAGCATGATCGTGCCGTGCATCGTGAACGCCTGGTTGAACTGCTCGTTCGACATGATCTGCGTGCCGGGACGGGCCAGCTCGGCGCGCATGAAGAGCGCCATGAGTCCGCCGATGCAGAAGAAGACGAACGACGTGACCAGGTAGAGCGTACCGATGGTCTTGTGGTCGGTGGTGGTGAGCCACTTGATGACCACGTTGCCGGGCTGCTTGCGCCGTACGGGCAGCTCGTTCTCGTACGAGTCCTCAGCTGCGGCGGCACCCTGGGTTTCGTTGTGGATGCTCACAGTTGGTGCTTCTCCGCATTCCTAGCCGGGTCCGTCTGCTCGATGCCGGACGGAATGTAGCCGGTCTGCCCCTTCTCGGCCAGCTCCTTCAGGTGCTGCTGGTAGCGCTCCGGGGAGACCACCTTGACGTTGAAGAGCATCCGGGAGTGGTCGACACCGCACAGCTCGGCGCACTTGCCGAGGAAGGTGCCTTCCTGGTTCGGAATGACCTCGAAGGAGTTGGTGTGCCCCGGGATGACGTCCTGCTTCATGAGGAAGGGGACCACCCAGAAGGAGTGGATGACGTCACGGGAGGACAGGACGAACCTGACCTTCTCACCCTTCGGCAGCCACAGGGTCGGGCCCGGGTTGCCGGTCTGCGGGTTCCGGTCGCCGGGGATGCCGGCGTCGTAGACACCGCCCGCGTTCTCCGGGAAGTCCGCGAGGAACTTGTCCGGGAGCGAGGCGAGGTTCTTGTCCGTCTTGGCGTCGCCCTTCACACCGGGCACGTTCTCGATGTAGTTGAAGCCCCAGCTCCACTGGTAGCCGACCACGTTGACCGTGTGGGCCGGCTTCGGGGTGAGCTCGAGGAGCTTCGACTCGTCGCGTGCGGTGAAGTAGAAGAGCACCGAGACGATGATGAGGGGGGTGACCGTGTACAGCGCCTCGATGGGCATGTTGTAACGGGTCTGCGGAGGTACCTCGACCTTGGTCCTGCTCCGCCGGTGGAAGATGACGGACCAGATGATCAGGCCCCACACCAGGATTCCGGTGATGAGCGCGGCGGCCCAGGAGCCCTGCCACAGGGAGAGGATCGTAGGAGCCTCTTCTGTGACGGGGGTGGGCATGCCAAGGCGGGGGAAGTCTTCCCAGTTGTACGAGCAGCCCGTGGCTGTCGCCAGGATCAGGCCCGCAGTCAGCACCTGCGGCAGCTTCCGCCGCATCGGGCGCCGCGACGAGCGGTCGGAGCCGTTGGGACTCACGTAGCGCCTTCCCGAGAGTCTCGGCCCGCGTTGGTCGGCCACGGCCGTCCGTCTCGCTGGTCGGTCGCCGCCCCGGCCGCGGGCAGGGGTTTGGATGTTTATGCGGACCAAACCCTACTGGACGCTATTTGGGGTCGCGCGGGGAGGGTGCCCAACGCGCCGTCCGAGTCCCCGAAGGGGTGGACTCCGGGGTTCCGGAGGGGGGTCCGAGGGGTCCGTTCGGCCGTCTGGCGACGCACCGGGCCGTGCTTCTGACGAGGGTTCACGCGGTGGGGGTCCCCGGCGCCGGCCGTGACGGATCCCCGGTCCGCCACCCTCGCATCCCCGGGCCCTACGGTGGGCGGATGCCCTACTTCGACGCCGCGTCCGCCGCTCCGCTGCACCCCGTCGCCCGCCAGGCACTGCTCGCCTCCCTGGACGAGGGCTGGGCCGACCCGGCCAGGCTGTACCGGGAGGGGCGACGGGCCCGGCTGCTGCTCGACGCGGCCCGGGAGGCCGCGGCGGAGGCCGTGGGGTGCCGTCCGGACGAGCTCGTGTTCACTCCTTCGGGGACGCGCGCGGTTCACGCCGGAATCTCCGGGGCGCTCGCGGGCCGTCGGCGTGTCGGAAACCGGCTCGTGGTCTCGGCCGTCGAACACTCCTCCGTACTCCACGCGGGCGAGGCGCTCGCGGCGGCCGGCGGCACGGTGACCGAGGTCCCGGTGGGCCGGTCGGGGGCGGTGGACGCGGACTCCTTCACCGCCGCCCTCGCCGTCGCGGGGACGGCCCTGGCGTGCCTCCAGTCGGCCAACCACGAGGTGGGGACGGAGCAGCCGGTGGCCGAGATCGCGGAGGCCTGCCGGGCGGCGTCCGTGCCGCTGCTCGTGGACGCGGCGCAGTCGCTCGGCTGGGGTCCGGTGCCCGAGGGCTGGTCCCTGCTCGCGGCGAGCGCGCACAAGTGGGGCGGACCGGCGGGCGTCGGCCTCCTCGCGGTGCGCAAGGGCGTCCGGTTCGCGCCCCAAGGGCCCACGGACGAGAGGGAGTCGGGGCGGGCGCCCGGTTTCGAGAACCTGCCCGCCATCGTGGCGGCCGCGGCCTCGCTGCGGGCGGTCCGGGCGGAGGCGGCGGCCGAGGGGGCGCGGCTGCGGGGCCTGGTGGACCGGATCCGGGCCCGGGTGCCGGAGCTGGTGCCGGACGTGGAGGTGGTGGGCGACCCGGTGCGGCGCCTCCCCCACCTGGTCACCTTCTCCTGCCTGTACGTGGACGGCGAGACGCTGCTGTCGGAGCTCGACCGGGAGGGTTTCTCCGTTTCGTCCGGTTCGTCGTGCACGAGTTCGACGCTGACGCCCAGCCATGTGCTGCGCGCGATGGGTGTGCTGAGCGAGGGGAACGTCCGGGTGTCCCTGCCGTCCGGCACCACGGAGGAGGACGTGGACCGCTTCCTCGCGGTCCTGCCGGGAGTGGTCGCGGGGGTACGGGAGCGGCTGGGCGCCCCCGGGGCCGTGGTGTCCGCGCCGGCGCCCTCCGGCTCGCTCGTCGTGGACTCCCTCGGCAAGCGGTGCCCGATCCCGGTGATCGAGCTGGCGAAGGTGATCGGGGACGTGCCGGTGGGCGGGACGGTGACGGTCCTGTCGGACGACGCGGCGGCGCGGCTGGACATTCCGGCGTGGTGCGAGATGCGGGGGCAGGAGTACGTGGGCGAGGAGACGTCCCCTGCCGGCGGCACGGCGTACGTGGTCCGCCGCGCGTCGTAGCACGACCGCCGGGGCGGTGCCCACCCCCGCCGTGTGCGACGCCCCGCCGTCGTGGGCCCGCGCCCCGCCCGTTGTGGGCGGCGCCCCGCCGTTGTGGGCAATCGTTCCGCAGGGCGGAACGGGTGGGCACAACGGACGGCGCCCCGTGCCGGGCCAAGGCTCCCGCGCCCTGACCCGCGCCGAACGGGCGCCGTCACTGGGGTGCGGGTCCAGGCCCAGAACGCGGAGGCGCCGCGAAGGGCGCCGTCCCGTGTGCCCACCCGTCCCGCCCCAGCGGGACGATTGCCCACACGGGCGTGGGCGAAGGCCCACACGGGCAGCGGGGCACCGCCCCGCCGGGCGCGGGGCGGTGGGGTCAGAGGAGGTGGGACTGGACCTCGGTCGCGGCGTCGTCGCCGTACGCCTTCGTGAACCGCTCCATGAAGTTCGCCCGCCGCAGCGTGTACTCCTGCGTCCCCAGCGTCTCGATCACCAGCGTCGCCAGCATGCAGCCCACCTGCGCCGCGCGCTCCAGGCCCACGCCCCACGACAGGCCCGTCAGGAAGCCCGCGCGGAAGGCGTCGCCGACGCCCGTCGGGTCGACCTTGGCGGTCTCCTCGGCGCAGCCGACCTCGATGGGCGTCTCGCCGACGCGCTCGATGCGCACGCCGCGCGAGCCGAGCGTGGTGACGCGGTGGCCGACGCGGGAGAGGATCTCCGCCTCGGTCCAGCCGGTCTTGGACTCGATGAGGCCCTTCTCGTACTCGTTGGAGAAGAGGTAGGTGGCGCCGTCGAGGAGCGTGCGGATCTCCTCGCCGTCCATGCGCGCGATCTGCTGCGAGAAGTCGGCGGCGAAGGCGATGCCCCGGTCCTTGCACTCCTCCGTGTGGCGGAGCATCGCCTCGGGGTCGTCGGCGCCGATGAGGACCAGGTCGAGGCCGCCCACGCGGTCGGCGACGGCCTTGAGCTCGATCAGCCGGGCCTCGCTCATCGCGCCGGTGTAGAAGGAGCCGATCTGGTTGTGGTCCTTGTCGGTGGTGCAGACGAAGCGCGCGGTGTGCAGGACCTCGGAGATCCGCACCGAGCCGGTGTCGACGCCGTGCCGGTCGAGCCAGGCGCGGTACTCGTCGAAGTCGTAGCCGGCCGCGCCGACGAGGATCGGGGCGCCGCCGAGCTGGCCCATGCCGAAGCAGATGTTCGGGCCGACGCCGCCCCGGCGCACGTCCAGGTTGTCGACGAGGAAGGAGAGGGACACCGTGTGGAGCTGGTCGGCCACGAGCTGGTCGGCGAACCGGCCGGGGAAGGTCATGAGGTGGTCGGTGGCGATGGAGCCGGTGACTGCGATACGCACGGCGGGGTGCTCCTGCGAATTCGATAGGGGCGCGCGAGGCGCTCGAAGGGAGGTGGTGGTGGGCTACGGGCGGGCGACAGTTCACGCTACCGGGTGGGGCGCTCCCTGCCGAACAGCGGAAACTACCCCAGAGTAGGTCTTTTCCCTGGGGCGGTGCGGTGCTTACGGTGCGCCCATGACCATCTACCCCGCTCCTCGTGAGCGACACGAGTCCGAGTTCAGCCTCGCCCAGCTGCGCGGGGACGGTGCCCGGATGGCTCCCCACTGGGTGACCCCGGCGGGTCCGGCCCCCGTTCCGGTCTCCCCCGCGTCGATCCACGGGGTGGTCGTTCCGGCGGCCTCGGCCCGGCTGATCGACGCCACCGCCGAGTACGGCGGCTGACGGAGGGGAACCGTCCGCCCCTCCGCTCCGTCCCATCGGCGTTCGGTCGAGACGAGGGAGCGTTGCGGTGAGCGGTACGGAGAACGTACGGAGGCGGCGGAACGTCCTGGTCGCCTCGGTGGCGGCGGGTGTGCTGCTCGCCGGGGGCGGTGGCGTCTATCTCGCCGTCGCGGCGACGGCGAGCGGCGAGGCGACGCCGTCCGCGGGTGAGGGAAAGGCCGCCGGCGCGGCCGCGTCCCCGACGCGGCCGGGGAACGGCGACAGCGGCGGCGGCCCCGGCATCGCGCCGGGTGAGCCGGACCCGGGCGGCGGCCCGGACGGGACGGTCTACACAGCCAAGGGTCCACTCCCCGCGGGGCCCTCCTCGGCCGCGGTCCACCGGCCCGAGGGCCTGGTCACCTCGGCGGAGGTGACCAGGCTGGCCGCGGCGCTCGGGATCGAGGGCCGGCCGGTGCTGGTCGGGGACGTCTGGACGATCCGCCCGGAGAAGGACGGCCAGGGGCCGCGCCTGGACGTGGCGAAGGCGGCCCCGGGGAGCTGGTCGTACTCGTGGTACGACGGCGGCCCGGTCGGCGACTCCTGCCTCAAGGGCAGGGCGTGCCCGCCGCCGGGAGAGGCGAAGCCCCCGAGCGGCGGCGGTTCGCCGGTGAGCGAGGCCGCGGCGAAGGCGGCGGCCGCACCCGTCCTGAAGGCCATCGGCCAGGACGACGCGAAGGTGACCGCGACCCAGGTGATGGACGGTTCGGTGCGGGTGGTCAACGCCGATCCGGTGGTGGGCGGGCTGCCGACCTACGGCTGGGCGACGGGGCTGCACATCGGCCCGGACGGCCGGGCGATCGCGGGGAGCGGGACGCTCAAGGAGCCCGTGAAGGGCGACACGTACCCGGTGCTCGGGGCGGAGAAGGCGCTCGCGGAGCTGAACGAGGACGCGAAGGGCACCGGCCCGGTCGGCATCGGCGGCTGCGCGACCGACCCGCCGGCGGCGAGCGTCGACGGGAACGGCAAGGCGGACCCCGCCCCCGTCGACGGGAACGGCAAGGTCGCGCCGGCCCCGCCCTGCCGGTCGGCGGCGGACGTGGCGCCGCCGAAGGAGGTCCCGGTGACGGCCGCGGTGTTCGGCCTGGCCGCGAAGGACGTGGCGGGCGAGCGGCTGCTCGTACCGTCCTGGCTGTTCACGGCGGACCCGGTGGACGCGGCTCCGTACACCGTGATCGAGACGGCGGTGGCGCCGGAGCGGCTGGCTCCCCCGACGAAGCCCACCGGCCCGGACGAGGGCACGGCACCGGCCCGGCAGATCACCTCGTACCGGACGGCCGAGGACGGCCGGAAGCTGTCGGTCACCTTCTGGGGCGGGGTGTGCAGCACCTACACCGCCCAGGCCGTGGAGACCCCGGACAAGGTGACCGTGCGGATCGACGAGAAGGCCGACCCGGGGCGGGTGTGCATCGCGATCGCCAAGGAGATCACGGTGAGCGTGACCCTGCAGAGCCCGCTGGGCGACCGGTCCGTGGTGGACGCGGCGAGCGGGGAGGCCGTGCCGCGGCGCTGAGCGCACCGGGCACACGTGAGGGCGGGGGGGGGGGCGGGGGGGGCGCGCGCGGCGCGGCGCCCCCGCCCGCCCCCACACGCAGTTTGGAGCGAGAGCGCGC
>NZ_JBHWFF010000060.1:0-28596 GCF_042733785.1 Streptomyces sp. NPDC059695
CTTCGCCCACGCCCGTGTGGGCAATCGTCCCGCTTGGGGGTCCCCCCTGGACGAAGTCCTTGGGGGAGGGACGGGTGGGCACACGGGACGGCGCCCTTCAGCGGCGCCTCCGCGTTCCGCGCCCTGGCCCGCACCACTAGGTGCCGTCACCGGCGGTGCGGGTTCAGACACCACAGCCTCTGGCGCCGGCAAGGGCGCCGTTCCGTTGTGCCCACCCGTTCCGCCCCTTGCGGAACGCCTGCCCACAACGGCGGGGCGCAGCCCACAACGGGGCGGGGCGAAGGCCCACAACCGCGGGGCGCGGGCCCCTGGTGGCGGGGCTACAGTCCACGTATGAGCAAGCCCCGTTCCCTCGCGCTGCCGCCCCGCACCCGTGCCCGGCGGCTGGAGACCGCGCGCGGGCCGTTCGCCGTGCTGGACGCGGAGCCCGCGGGCGAGCGGCGGGGCACGGTGCTGCTGCTGCCCGGGTACACCGGCAGCAAGGAGGACTTCCTCGCGCTGCTCGGCCCGCTGAGCGCGGCCGGGTACCGGGCGGTCGCCGTGGACGGGCGCGGCCAGAACGAGACGCCGGGCCCCCGGGGCCGGGCCGCCTACCGCCGCCGGGCGCTCGCGCTCGACGCGGTGGCGCAGTCCGCGGCCCTCGGCGACGGCCCGGTGCACCTGGTCGGCCATTCCTTCGGGGGCCTCGTGGCGCGCGCGGCGGCCGCGCTCGCACCCGCCGCGTTCCGCTCGCTCACCCTGCTCTCCTCGGGGCCCGGCCGGGTCGCCCGCCCGCAGCGGATCCGGATCCGGGTGCTGCGCGTCTCGCTCGCGGTGCTGCCGAAGGAGCGGGTGTGGCAGGCGATGTGCTGGCTGGACAGCCGGGGCGAGGAGCCCGACACGGCGGACGCACCGGAGCTGGCGGGTTTCCTGCGGCGCCGCTGGATGCGCACCCGGATCGCCCAACTCTCGGGCGCCGGGCGGCTGCTGCTGGACCGTCAGGACGGTACGGAGCAGCTGGCCGCGCTGCGCCTGCCGCTGCACGTCGCGTACGGCTCGGACGAGATGGTCTGGGCGCCCGCGGACCTCGCGGTGGCGGCCGCCCGGACCGGGGCGCACCGCACGGTGGTGGCGGGCGCCGGCCACTCCCCCAATGTGTCGCATCCGCAGGAGCTGGCGGACCGCCTCACCGGTTTCTGGCAGCGGGCGGACTCCCCCGCCGAGGTCAGTACTGCGCCTTGAGGTGCTGCCAGAAGCCGTCGCGCAGCGCCCGCCGGAGCGAGGCGTGGCCGCGCAGTGAGCGGCTGAGGAGGCGCTCGGCCTCGACGAGCAGGTCCTGGTCGACCGGTCCGGGCAGGTAGGGGGCGCCCGGCAGGAGTTCGGCGAGCCGGTCCCTGCCGCGTTCGCCGAGCCAGGTCGCGGCGATCTGGGCGCCGACGAAGCGCACCTCTTCGCGGGAGGGCGGCGGCTCGCCCTCGTTCTCGTAGGTGGTGACGGGGCGGCGCGTGACGTAGGGGCGGCAGAAGTCGAGCTCGAAGGTGCGCTGGCTGTCGACCTCCCAGAGCAGCGCCTCGGCCTGGTTGCGCCCCTCGGCGGCCTCGATGCCCCAGAGGTGGACGCGGGCCCCGTAGCCCTGGGCGGCCTCGACGGCCGAGACGAGGTCCTCGTCGCCGCCGACGAGGGCGGCGTCGCTGATGGCCCGGTGGCGGGCGAGGGACTCCAGGTCGGTGCGGATGAGGGAGTCGACGCCCTTCTGCTGGTTGTTGGCGTTGAGGTTGCCGAGGCGGACCTTGACGTCGGGGAGCTCGGCGATGGCCTGCTGCTCGGGGGTGTGGATCCGGCGGCGGGCCCCGTCGTACCAGTAGACGCGGAGGAGTCTGCTGTCCGCGAAGATCGTGCGGGCCTTGTCGATGAAGGCCTCGATGAGGCCCTCCGCGTCGAGGTCGAAGGAGCGCCGGTCCTCGGTGCCCGCCACAAGCAACCCGGCCGCAGCATGGACGTAACCCGCGTCGACGAAGATGGCGTGGGTGGACGGGGTCTTGGCCACCTCGGCCAGCATCCGCTGGAGGAGCTCGTTGGTGCGCTCCAGGCGGGCGTCCAAGGCGCGCAGTCGGGTGTCGGTCTCGGTCACGTGGGGGGTGTCTGCGTCGTTCATACGGGGCTCATTCTCCGCCGCTCCGGGTCCGTCCGCCACACCCTCCTACCCGCTGGTAGTTAGACATCCGAAAATTTTCCTTAGCGTAAGGAATGTTTGCAGGGTGCACGTCGTTGGACCCGTATGTAACGCAGTTCTCCATCAGGAGGATCAACTCAGACGAAGGGAGAAGCCTGTGCGCTTCGAAATCCTGCGCCTCGACGACATCGACGGTACGCCCGTCGACCGGACCGTCGTGGACGCCGCCTCCGTCAATCGGATCGTGCAGCAGGCCGCCTCGATCGGCCAGCGCATCTGGATCCGCCCCGCCGAGACCTCGGCCTCGTAGCAGGCCGGGTTCCACACCACGCACCGCGCCCCCGCACGGACTTCGCAGAAGCGGAATCCGTACGGGGGCGCAGTGGTTCCCGCGGGGCGTCAGGAGTTCTGGATCACCTGGGTGACGCCGTTGATGATCTGCTGCACCGCGATGGCGGAGAGCATCATGCCGGCGAGCCGGGTCACCAGGACGACGCCGCCGTCCTTGATGACGCGGATGATCAGCAGCGAGTACCGCATGGTCAGCCAGAGCACGACGTGCATGGCGGCGATGGCGGTCCAGACGGAGACCTGCGAGGCCACGCTGTCGGCGTTCTGCACGGCGAGGATGACCGAGACGATCGCGCCCGGCCCGGCCAGCAGCGGCATGCCGAGCGGGACGAGGGCGACGTTGACGTCCTTGGTCTGCTTGGGCTCGTCGGTCTTGCCGGTCAGCAGGTCGAGCGCGATGAGCAGCAGCAGGAGACCGCCCGCGATCATCAGCGCGGGGACGGAGACGTGCAGGTAGTCCAGGATCTGCTGGCCCAGGAGACCGAAGACGGTGATGACGCCGAAGGCGACGGCGACGGCCTGCCAGGCCATCCGGCGCTGCACCTTGGCCGGGCGGCCGGAGGTGAGGGCGAGGAAGATCGGCGTGATCCCGGGAGGGTCCATGATCACGAAGAGGGTGAGGAACAGCGAGCCGAAGACGGCGACGTCGAACACGGTGGGGTGCCTTGCGGGAGAGGTGGAACGGTGGGGTGTGCCCCTACGGGACGGAATGCGGGATTCCGCCGTCGGGGCAGGAGGAACGCCGCCCCGCGCACGGCGGGGGAGCCGTACGGGCGGCGTGCGAAGGGAAGGGCGCGGGCGCACGCGCCGCACCGTCCCGGACGGCGGGCACGACGGCCTGCCGCCGGCACGAGGGCGGCGGGAAGGGGCCCGGAGGGGCTAGAACGCTCCCCCGGCGCCGGGGACCGGGAAGGCACCCGCCGCACGGCGGGTGATCTCGCCGTAGATCTCGGGGTCGGTGGTGTACTCGCCGGGGCGACAGGTCTTGCGGCTGCCGTGGTAGTCGCTGGAACCCGTGGTCAGCAGACCGAGCTCCTTCGCGAGTCCGCGCAGCCGGGCGCGCGTCGCCTCGTCGTGGTCCATGTGGTCGACCTCGACGCCGTCGAGACCGGCCTCGGCGAGCCGGGCCATCGAGGCCTCGGAGAGCACCTGGCCGCGCTTGACGGCGAGCGGGTGCGCGAAGACGGTGACGCCGCCGGCCGCCTTCACGAGGCGGATCGCGTCGACCGCGTCCAGCTCGTGCTTCTCGACGTACGCCCGGCCGCCGTCGGCGAGCCACTCGGGCGTGAACGCGCCGGACACGTCCCGTACGACCCCGAGCTCGACGAGGGCCTCGGCGATGTGCGGACGGCCGACGGAGCCGTCGCCGGCGATCCGGGCGACCTGGTCCCAGGTGACGGGGACGCCGAGCTCCTGGAGCTTGGCGACCATGCCGCGGGCGCGCGGCACCCGGTCGTCGCGGACGAGTTCGCGCTCGGCGAGGAGCGCCGGCTCCTCCGGGTCGAAGAGGTACGCGAGCATGTGCAGCCCGACGCCGTCCATCCGGCAGGAGAGCTCGGCCCCGGTGACGAGGGTCATCCCCGCGGGCAGGGCGGCGATCGCCTCGGCGTGGCCGCGGGTGGTGTCGTGGTCCGTCAGCGCGACGACGTCGAGACCGGCCGCGGCCGCGTTCCGGACGAGCTCGGCCGGGGAGTCCGTACCGTCGGAGGCCGTGGAGTGGGTGTGCAGGTCGATGCGCACGACGCGGTACTCCAGGGGCTCGGCACGGAAAGGGGACGCTCCAGCATAACGGGCGAATCGAACACGCCCGTACGGAACGTCACGACACCCCCTAGCCGAGCAGCCTCGGGGTGAGCGCGCCGCAGGGCAGCAGATCGACCTCGGCGCCCGCGTCGCGCAGGTCCGTGAGGACCAGCTCGTCGTACATCAGGAGGCCGGACTGCTCGGGCCAGACGATCGCCCACAGCCAGAGGCCGCGCGCCTCGCCCGCGAAGACCGCGCGGTCCTGCGGGGCGCCGGTGACGTGCCAGAGCGGGGTGGGCCGGCCGGCGGCGAGGACCTTCGCCTGGGGCGGCTTGTCGATGGCCATGCCGGAGCCGGGATCGAGGCCGTCGATGCCGGCGTACCGCGCGCCGAGTCCGACGCCGAGCTCCTCGGCGACCAGGAGCAGCTCGCCGATCCCGCCGAGCGGGCCGGGCCCGGAGCAGGCGACGGCCGTGGCGCGCCCGCCGCTGCGGTCGTCCCCGGCGTAGGCGACTCCGGTGAAGAGCCAGCCGACGGGCAGGGGCCACGGCATCCAGACGGGGACGTGGGACCGGTGCACCACGACCCCGAGGCCCTCGACGCTGGGCGGGATCACGGGCTGGAGCGGGTGCACCGAGCCGTGCACGTCACACTGCCAGGAGTCGGCGAAGAGACCGGGCGCCCTGACCCGGCCACCGCACTTCGGACAACTGGGTTCGCCCCTCATAGGGCTCAACGGTCCTAGCTCTTCCGCCCCGCGTCAAGGACGGCCACACACGATCACCCGTCCGGCCCGGACCTTCACCCAGGGCAGCCGGCCGGGCATCCGCGCGCTCGCGGACCGGTCCGGCCCGGCTCAGTCCAGATCCACGGACCGGCGCAGCGGATCGCGCAGGTCCGTCCCCCGGGCCAGCCAGCGCTCCTCCAGGGGCTGGGCGCCGTGCACGCGCTTCCACGCCGCCTCGTTCGACGTCATCGGCAGCAGCGGCAGGAAGCGGACCGGGTCCATCGGCGCGTCGAGCTCCAGGTCCTCCACCAGGCCGCCCGGCTCCGCGACCAGCACCGAGCTGAAGGCGGCGCCCGGCCAGAGCGGGTCGCCGACGTCGAGCGAGGCGCCGGGGGCCACGATCACGCCCTCGACCTGCGGGGTGGCCGCGAGGACCGCGAGCGGGCGCAGCACCTTGTCGGTGTCGGCGAGCCCGGCCCGTACGGTGAGGACGAGCTCCGCGCGCGGGCCCTTGACCGGGTCGGCGAGCGCGGAGGTCGGATCGGCCATCGGCTGCGCGGACATCCCGAGGGTCGCGTACCGCACGAGGTCGCCGTCGACGAAGCGCAGCACCTCGATCCGGTCCGTGCCCAGGAAGGTCACCGCGGCCCGCGCGTCCGGTTCGCCGAGTGCCGTCCGCAGCCGGGCCTCGACCAGTGCAAGAACTTCTCCCATGCGGGGAGCATAGATCGCGTATGGAACGGGCAAAGTAAGGGATTGACCCTCTGTCGGCTGATAGTGTTGGCCACTGGTCGGGATTCCCGACTGCTCGTCACACGTCATCCCCGACAGGGGACCGGCCGGAGGAGGTGGGACTGCGATGGACCGAAGTCGATCGGGCAGTACCAGCCGCTCTTCCGCCGCTCCGCACCCCCGCCCGGTGCGCTCTCTCCGGTGACGTCCGGGTCCGGCACGGACCCGCCGCTCCGGCCTCTCGCTCGACGGAAGAGCATCTTCGCCTTTCCCTGTCTGTAGCGACCGCCGTCACCGCGATCCCTCGGTGCCGCCCGCTTTGTGGACGACGTACCTCCCCGTCCTCATTCCGGGCTGTGCCACGCTCGCCGACGGCCGATCCGTGAAGGAGCACGCCCATGTCGATGATCCGTGACCTCACCGCCGCCGTCCGCCCGAGCCTGCGGCAGTCCCTGCGCAAGACCCCCACCACGTACACCGCGTACGACCCCACCCGCGACCACTCGGCCTCCAGCGCCGTGGTCGACTGCGCCGTCTACCGCGACGGGCGGCGGATCGACGACCGCGAGTGCCTCACGCCGCGCGGCGCGATGCGCCAGGTACGGGAGAGCGGCGGCTTCGCCTGGATCGGCCTCCACGAGCCGACCGAGGCCGAATTCGCCGGTATCGCAGCCGAGTTCGGGCTGCACCCGCTCGCCGTCGAGGACGCCGTCCACGCCCACCAGCGGCCCAAGCTGGAGCGGTACGACGACACCCTCTTCACCGTCTTCAAGACCATCCACTACGTCGAGCACGCCGAACTCACCGCGACCAGCGAGGTCGTCGAGACCGGCGAGGTCATGTGCTTCACCGGCCCCGATTTCGTCATCACCGTCCGGCACGGCGGCCAGGGCTCGCTGCGCAACCTGCGCCACCGCCTGCAGGGCGAGCCGGAGCTCCTCGCCAAGGGCCCCTCGGCCGTCCTGCACGCCATCGCCGACCACGTCGTCGACGGCTACATCGCGGTCGCCGACGCCGTCGAGCTGGACATCGACCAGCTGGAGATCGACGTCTTCTCGCCCGCCGCGAAGGGCTCCACGCGCGGCACGGACACCGGCCGGATCTACCAGCTGAAGCGCGAGGTACTGGAGTTCAAGCGGGCCGTCACGCCGCTGCTCCGTCCGATGCAGCTGCTCAGCGAGCGGCCGATGCGGCTCGTCGACCCCGACATCCAGAAGTACTTCCGGGACGTCGCCGACCACCTCGCCCGGGTCCAGGAGCAGGTCGTCGGCTTCGACGAGCTGCTCAACTCGATCCTCCAGGCCAACCTGGCGCAGGCGACGGTCGCGCAGAACGAGGACATGCGCAAGATCACCTCGTGGGCGGCGATCGTCGCCGTCCCGACGGCGGTCTGCGGCGTGTACGGCATGAACTTCGACCACATGCCGGAGCTGCACTGGAAGTACGGCTACCCGATGGTGCTCACCGGCATCATCGCGGTCTGCTTCACCATCCACCGCACGCTCAAGCGCAACGGCTGGCTGTAGGAACCCGCCCGCTAGGCTTCGCGCCATGACAGAAGAGCTGCTCGGGTCCGCCCTCGTCGAGGAGGCCACCAAGAAGTCCGGCCTGGTGTGGGTGCGCGGCACCGGACCCGCCCGCGCGCTCTGGCACGTCTGGCACGACGGCGCCGCGCACGTCGTCGGCGACGGCCCCGGCGAGCAGCCGCTGCCGGGTCTGGTCGACGGCGGTACGGCCGAGGTGACCGTCCGCAGCAAGGACAAGGGCGGCCGGCTCGTCGCCTGGACCGCCGCCGTCCGCGAACTCGCCCCCGGTACGGAGGAGTGGGACGCGGCGGTCGCCGAGCTGAAGGGCAAGCGGCTCAACGCCCCGGACGGCGAGGCCGTGCCGGAGCGCTGGGCGCGCGAGTGCCGGGTGGTGCGGCTCGATCCCCGGTCCTCGACCACGGAGCTGCCGGACGGCTCCCTGGCGGCCGTCCCGCTGCCGACGGCGGCGAACACCCGCCGCCCGGTCCCGGCGGCGCTGCCGAAGCTGCTGTTCCGGAAGAAGCGCCGCTAGCGCCTGCCGTGTCGACGGGCCGGGCCGGCCCGGTCGACACGACATCCCCTAGGTGCGCGGCAGCTGCTTGCCGTAGTCGAGGGTCTCCTCCTTGGACGGCTCCGTGAGCGGGAAGTCCCTGCCCCACTCCGAGAGCACCAGGACGCCCCCTCCGCCGCCCCGCGCGAACTGCACGGGGTAGGGCTCGCCGTCCAGGGAGACGTCCAGGGTGCCGCCCTCGCCGTCGGCGCCGCCCTTGACCTTGATCGTGCGGACGCCGCCGATCTGGCTCCGGTCGCCCTTGACCTTCTCGCCGTGCAGGCCGATCAGCCCGTCGAGGAGGGAGCCCATGTCGGTGAAGCCGCGCAGCTGCTTGTACGAGGGGTCGCCCTGCGGGACCTTCACGTACTTGTCGTCGAGCGTGTCGGCGGCCTCGGTGTCGGCCTCCGTGGGCGCGTGGGTCGCCTTGTCATCGTGGGCCCAGAAGCCGGCGTCGGCCTTCAGGTAGAGCGCGTCGCCGACCCGCAGCAGCTCGAAGGTGCTGTTCTTCGTCGTCACCGAGCCGGTGGCACCGTCCTGCTTGAGGCGCATGTTGAGCTTGAAGGTGCCGCCCTTGCTGACCAGGGTGCCGGAGAGGCGTACGGACTTCGCCGCGTCGGCCGTGGTCTGTGCCTTCTGCTCGATCTCGGGTGCGGAGAGTCTCCCCACCCCGTTCGTCCCCTCGTCCGGGTCCGCGGCGCAGGCCGTGATTCCCACGGTCAGTCCGGCGCAGAGCGCCAGGGGCGTGACCGCCCTGCGGATACGCGATGACGGGGTGCGAACGGCCATCTGCGCTGCCTCTCGTGTCATGGGGGGGCGACGGGCGGGGCCCGTGGGGGATGCCGAGGGGTGGCCGCGTCCGGGCCGGGCGGAAGGGCCGGGTCCGGTGCCGGGGCCGAAGGGGGGAACGGCAGACCGCAGCGTACCCGGGACAGGTGAAGGGCCCCGCAGGCAGCCGTACGGAGGTGCTGCCGGGGCGGTACGGAACGGCACGGGCTAGCCTGAACCCGGCACGGCTCTGCGATCACCGGCAGAGTTCCGTGACGACTCGCATCGGCGACTCGAATCGTGCGGCACCGAGGAGGCGCGTGGCATGGCGGCAGGCGCCCCCCGGATCTTCGTCTCCCATCTCGCCGGTGTCCCCGTCTTCGACCCCGTCGGCGACCAGGTCGGCCGGGTCAGCGACCTCGTCGCCATGCTCCGCGTCGGCCGCAGGCCGCCCCGGCTGCTCGGCATGGTCGTGGAGGTGCTGAGCCGCCGCCGGGTCTTCGTCCCCATGACCCGGATCACCGGAGTCGCCTCCGGCCAGGTCATCACCACCGGCGTCGTCAACATGCGGCGCTTCGAGCGGCGCCCCACCGAGCGGCTCGTCCTCGGCGAGCTCCTCGACCGGCGCGTGACCCTGGTCGAGTCGGGCGAGGAGGTCACCGTCCTCGACGTCGCCATCCAGCAGCTGCCCGCCCGCCGCGACTGGGAGATCGACAAGGTCTTCGTCCGCAAGGGCAAGGGCGGGGTGCTGAGCCGCAGGGGCGAGACGCTGACGGTCGAGTGGTCGGCCGTCACCGGCTTCTCCCTGGAGGAGCACGGGCAGGGCGCCGAGAGCCTGCTGGCGACCTTCGAGAAGCTCCGGCCCGCCGACCTCGCCAACGCCCTGCACCACCTCTCCCCCAAGCGGCGCGTCGAGGTCGCCGCCGCCCTCGACGACGACCGGCTCGCCGACGTCCTGGAGGAGCTGCCGGAGGACGACCAGGTCGAGATCCTCGGGAAGCTGAAGGAGGAGCGGGCCGCCGACGTCCTGGAGGCGATGGACCCGGACGACGCCGCCGACCTGCTGTCCGAGCTGCCCGAGGAGGACCAGGAGCGGCTGCTGACCCTGATGCAGCCGGACGACGCGGCCGACGTGCGCCGCCTCCTGGCGTACGAGGAGCGCACGGCGGGCGGTCTGATGACGACCGAGCCGATCGTGCTGCGTCCGGACGCCACCGTCGCGGACGCCCTCGCCCGGGTCCGCCAGCAGGACCTGTCGCCGGCGCTCGCCGCGCAGGTGTACGTGTGCCGGCCGCCGGACGAGACGCCCACCGGCAAGTACCTGGGGACGGTGCACTTCCAGCGGCTGCTGCGCGACCCGCCGTTCACCCTGGTCAGCTCGATCGTGGACAGCGATCTGCCGCCCCTCGGCCCGGACACCCCGCTGCCGGCGGTCACCAGCTACCTCGCCGCGTACAACATGGTCGCCGCGCCGGTGGTGGACGAGAGCGGCTCGCTGCTCGGCGCGGTCACCGTCGACGACGTGCTGGACCACCTGCTGCCGGACGACTGGCGGGAGACCGAGTTCCACGAGGAGGGGGCGCGGCATGGCCGCTGAGCGCACGCAGGACCGGGAGCGCGAGCGGTCCGTGCCCCGGATCCGGCTCGACCTGCCGCGCGAGCGGCGGTCCCGGCTGCTGCCGGAGTACGACCCCGAGGCCTTCGGCCGGCTCTCGGAGCGGATCGCGCGCTTCCTGGGGACGGGGCGCTTCCTGGTCTGGATGACGCTGACCGTCGTCGTCTGGATCGGATGGAACGTCTTCGCGCCCGCGTCGCTGAGGTTCGACGAGTACCCCTTCATCTTCCTGACGCTCGCGCTGTCCCTCCAGGCCTCGTACGCGGCGCCGCTGATCCTGCTCGCCCAGAACCGGCAGGACGACCGGGACCGGGTCAACCTCGAACAGGACCGGAAGCAGAACGAGCGGTCGATCGCGGACACCGAGTACCTGACCCGGGAGATCGCGGCGCTGCGGATGGGCCTCGGCGAGGTCGCGACCCGCGACTGGATCCGCTCGGAGCTCCAGGACCTGATCAAGGAGCTGGAGGAGCGCCGGGATCTATTCCCGTCCGGCGGCGACCGGGGAAGTGACGTACCCGACCGTTGACAGCCCTTTCATGGGCCGGTGGTCGGCGCCGTACCATCGTCGGTATGGCTACGGAAGACGCGGTGCTCGAAGCACTGGCGACGGTGAACGACCCTGAGATCAACAAGCCGATCACTGAGCTCGGCATGGTCAAGTCGGTGGAGATCGAACCGGACGGCAAGGTGGCCGTCACGGTCTACCTGACCGTCTCCGGCTGCCCGATGCGCGACACCATCACGCAGCGCGTGACCGAGGCCGTCTCCCGGGTCGAGGGCGTCACCGGTGTCGACGTCTCGCTGGACGTGATGAGCGACGAGCAGCGCAAGGAGCTGGCGGCGGCGCTGCGGGGCACGAGCGCCGAGCGCGAGGTCCCGTTCGCGAAGCCGGGCTCGCTGACCCGGGTGTACGCGGTGGCCTCCGGCAAGGGCGGCGTCGGCAAGTCCTCCGTGACCGTGAACCTGGCCGCGGCGATGGCCGCCGACGGCCTGAAGGTCGGTGTCGTCGACGCCGACATCTACGGTCACAGCGTGCCGCGGATGCTGGGCGCGGACGGCCGTCCGACCCAGGTCGAGAACATGATCATGCCGCCGTCGGCGAACGGCGTGAAGGTCATCTCCATCGGCATGTTCACCCCGGGCAACGCGCCGGTGGTGTGGCGCGGCCCGATGCTGCACCGCGCGCTCCAGCAGTTCCTCGCGGACGTGTACTGGGGTGACCTGGACGTCCTCCTGCTCGACCTGCCCCCGGGCACCGGCGACATCGCGATCTCGGTGGCGCAGCTCGTGCCGAACGCGGAGATCCTGGTCGTCACCACCCCGCAGCAGGCGGCGGCCGAGGTCGCCGAGCGGGCCGGCTCGATCGCGGTCCAGACCCACCAGAAGATCGTCGGCGTCGTCGAGAACATGGCGGGCCTGCCGTGCCCGCACTGCGACGAGATCGTCGACGTCTTCGGCACGGGCGGCGGCCAGAAGGTCGCGGACGGTCTGACGCAGACCACGGGCGCGACGGTCCCGGTCCTCGGCTCGATCCCGATCGACGTGCGGCTCCGGGAGGGCGGCGACGACGGCAGGCCGGTCGTGCTCTCCGACCCGGACTCCCCGGCGGGCGCGGCCCTCCGCGCGCGCGCGCCACCGCTGGGGGGCGGGCTCCGGGGCGAGCCGGGCACGACCGTGGCCACCCCCCCCCCCAACAGGTTTGGAGACGCCGGGCGCCGGCCCCCCCGGGGGGGGGCCCCCCTTCCGTGTCTCCAGGCCCGTACGCGGCTTCCAGGCGCCGTCCACGGCTAGTGGAGCCGTGCACGGCCTTCCTAGGCGCCGTACGCGCCGAGGTCCTTCACCTGCGCGAACCCGAGCCCGTACGCGCTCATCCCCCGCCCGTACGCCCCGATGTGCACGTCCCCGGCGGAGCCGGCCAGGACCCAGCCGAACTCGGACTCCCGGTAGTGGAACGGCACCGGCACGCCGTCCACCGGCAGCGACAGGGCCGACCAGGCCGGTCCTTCGAGGTCGTCGGCGAGCTCGAAGGCCGTCTCCGTCTGCTGGTCCAGCCAGTGGTCCCGCAGCGCGTGGTCGAGCGAGGCGGGCCAGGTGTGGGCGAGGAGCCCGGAGCCGGCCAGCCAGGCGGCGGAGGAGACCGTCGTGGCGTCGAGGACGCCGGTCCCATCCCCGGTGCGGCGCACGGGGTTCGCCGCGACCGTCACGACGACGGCGAAGCGCTCCTTCTCCGCGCCGGCCTCGGACCTTATCGACGGCTCGTCACCGTGGCCCGTCGAACCGTGCTGGACGGTGCCGTCCGCCGCCGTGCCGATCTGCATCAGCCGGCGAGGACCGGTGAACGCCTCGTCCAGCCCGTACCAGGCGAAGGGTGCGCGCAGAAAGCCATCGGCTTCCACCCGACTCGTCGTCTTCATCTCGGCCGCCTCCTCGTTCCGTCAACAGAGGGAGGATAGCCACCGGGGAGCAGCGGGTCGGTGACAGGCCGTCGTCAGGTGGCGTCGGAGTCGTACGGAGGACGCTCGGGGGTGTCCGGCTTGTCCTGCTTCTTCAGCAGGTCCGGGGAGCCGTTGACCGCGGCCGGGGCGGACGCGGGCGCGGGCGTGGTCTCCCGGCCGTGCACGGCGTCGGCGACCTCGTTCATCTCCTTCTTGAGGTCGAAGGTCCCGCGCAGCTCCTTGAGCTCCTTGAGGTCCTCGTTGCCCTCCAGCTGCTTGCGGAGGAACGTCTTGGGGTTGAGGTCCTCGAACTCGAAGTCCTTGAACTCCGGTCCCAGCTCGCTGCGGATGTCCTCCTTCGCGCTGTCGGAGAACTCGCGGATCTTGCGGACGAAGCGGGAGACGTCCTGGATCACCTTCGGGAGCTTCTCCGGCCCGAAGACCAGCACGGCGAGGACGACGAGCGTCACCAGCTCGAGTGCGCCTATGTCGCTGAACACCTAGTAGCTCCTTCACGCCGGTCCAGGGCCCGGTCCACGGTACCCGCCGAAACTGCCGGACGGGTACCTCCCGGCGTCCGCCACATGGCGCTCAGGTGCCCTGGGAGGACCCGAGCGTCAACGTCTTTGTCAGCTCTTTGCCGTTCCGGGTCAGCGTGAGCTCCAGCCTGTCCCCGGGGCGGTGGGCGCGGATCTTGACGATGAGCTCCTCGCCGTTGTGCACGCGCTGGCCGTCGACCTTGGTGATGACGTCCCCGGGCCGGAGTCCCGCCTTGGCCGCGGGGCCGCCGGCGGTGACGGAGGCGGAGCCGTCCTTGCCCTTCTCGCCGACGCGGGCGCCGTCGCCGTTGAACTGCATGTCGAGGCTCACACCGATGACGGGGTGGGTCGCCTTGCCGGTGTTGATGAGCTCCTCGGCGACGCGCTTGCCCTGGTTGATCGGTATGGCGAAGCCGAGGCCGATGGAGCCGGGCTGGCTCGCGCCGGCGCCCTCGCCCTCGCCGGAGCCGCCGGCGGCGCGGATCGCGCTGTTGATGCCGATGACCCGGGCCTTGGAGTCGAGCAGCGGGCCGCCGGAGTTGCCGGGGTTGATGGGGGCGTCGGTCTGGAGGGCGTCGACGTAGCTGATGTCGCTGCCGTCGCCCTTCTCGCCGCCGGCGGTGATCGGGCGCTCCTTGGCGCTGATGATCCCGGAGGTGACGGTGTTGGAGAGGTCGAACGGGGCGCCGATGGCGACGACGGGGTCGCCGACGCGGACGTCGTCGGAGTTGCCGAGCGGGAGCGCCTTGAGGCCGGAGACGCCGGTGACCTGGACGACGGCCAGGTCGTAGCCGGTGTCCTTGCCGATGAGCTTGGCGCGGGCCGTCTCGCCGCTGGAGAACGTCACCGAGATGTCCCCGGAGGACGAGGCGCCGTCGACGACGTGGTTGTTGGTGAGGATGTGGCCCTTGGTGTCCAGCACGAAGCCGGTCCCGGTGCCGGAGGATCCGTTGCCCGTGACGTGCAGGGTGACCACGCCCGGCAGCGCGCTGGCGGCGATCCCGGCGACGCTGTCGGGCGCGCGGCCGGTGTCGCCGGCCTCGGCCTGCGGCAGCTCGACGGTGGTGAGCCCGCCGTTCCGCTCGACGTACGCGCCGATCCCGCCGCCGATGACGCCCGTGATCAGGGCGAAGACGAGTGCGCCCGCGATCGCGAGCCCCTTCCGGGACTTCTTCGCGGTCACCGGGGGGACGCCGGTCCCGGCGGCGCCCCAGGGGTCGTACTGCACCCAGGGGGCGGCCCCGCCCTGCGGCTGGGCCTGCGGCTGGGCCTGCGGCTGGGCCTGCGGCGGGTGCGACGGCTGGTGCGGCGGCTGGTGGTGCGCCTGCGGGGGTACGGAGCCGGGCGGACGCTGCACGGGCGGTGCGGGCGCCCACGGTCCCGGCTCGCCGTAGGGCGGCGTGCGGTACTCGTCGGGCGTGTGCAGGGGCTGCGGTGCGGGCGCGCCGACCGGCGCGGGGGCCGCCACGGGAGCGGCCTCCGGCGCGGGCACGGACTTCGTCAGCTCGACGGCGGGCGCGGGCTCGGGCACGGCCGGCCCGGCGGCGGGCGCGGTCTCGATGACCGGCGCGGGCGAGGCGCCGGGCGGCTCGGCGGCGGGAGCCTCGGGCACGGGACCGGCCCCGGCCGGCGGGCCCGGCTCGTCCACCGGCGCGGTCGCCGGGGGCTCCGGGGTCCGCCCCGGAGCGGACCGGGGTGCGGGCAGGGGGAAGTCACCGTCGCCCTCGTCGGCGGGCGGCGGCGTGGGTATGCGCGCCGCCTCCGGTGTGCTCGACGGCCGGCTCCACCAGTTCGGCTTCCCGTTGTCCATGCTCTCCCCGCAACCGCTGACCCGTCCGCGCCCCTGGGTCGGGCGCCCCTGTCCCTGGATTCAACCAGGTCGTGGGGGCGCGGGTCAGCGGTGGGAGCCGAGCGGTCCGGTCGACGGGCTCGCCATCGGGCCGGGCCCGGGGGCGAAGGCCAGCTGAAGGGCCGGCCCCGTCGGACGTATGAACGGCGAGAGCGCGAGGAGCGACTGCGGGGCCGTGTTCCGCAGGCGTACGGCGACCGGCGGAGCGGCCGCCGAGCGCACCGCGTCCGGCGGGACCGCGCCCGACGGCACCGTGCCCTGGCCCGCGGCCGCGACCGGCCCCTGCGGGACGGCGGCCGGGGTCGTCGCGACGAGCGGCTCGGCGGCGGCCACGGACTGGGCGCCCGACCGCTCGCCGGACCGGGTGCCGCGCCCCGTGCCCGTGGTCGTGCCCGTGCCGCCGCCGGAGGCGTTGGCACGGAGCGGGGTGACGGCGGTGCCGGTGCCCTGGCCGCCGCGTGCGCTCGCGGTCACCGAGCCTTCGAGGGGCAGGGTGCCGCCGAGGGCGATCGCCGCGAACGAGACGGCGCCGGCCGCCGCGACGGCGAAGCGCCGCCCGCGGCCGAAGTGCCCGGAGCGGTAGCCGACCTCGTGGATGCGGAAGCCCGTGCCGGCGGTGCCGGGGTGCGGGGTGACGACGGCGGCGGTGGCGAAGCCGTCGGACTTCACTCCGCCCGCGTCCAGGAGGCCTTCCAGGGGCCCGCGCGGTCCGCCGGGTCCGCCGGGCTCACCGGGTGGTCCCCCGGGGAGGCCCTGGAGCCGGGCGAGGAAGCCCTCGGACGGCGGTGGCGGGGCCGCGGAGGCGAAGACGCTCTTCAGCCTGCGCTGGGCGTCGGCCTCGGCCTTGCAGCGGGCGCAGGTCGCGAGGTGGGCGAGGACCCGCTCGCGGGCGTCGTGGCCGAGCTCGCCGTCGACGAGCGCGGCCAGCCGGTCCCCGAGGTGGTGCTCCGCGGGGGTCGGTGACGTGGGACGGGTGCCGGTCACGCTGTCCCTGCCTCCCATCCGACGGAGGCCAGGGCACGCTCCGCCCGGGCCTCGGGCGAGCGGTGCTTGAGGGCCTTGCGCAGGTGGGAGCGGCCTCGGTGGATGCGGCTGCGGACGGTGCCGAGCTTCACCCCGAGGGTCGCGGCGATCTCCTCGTACGAGAGGCCCTCGATGTCGCAGAGGACGACCGCCGCGCGGAACTCGGGCGCGAGGGTGTCGAGGGCCTGCTGGACGTCGGCGTCGAAGTGCGTGTCGTTGAACACCTGCTGCGGCGAGGGCTCACGGCTGGGGAGCCGCTCGGCCGCGTCGTCAGCGAGCGCGTCGAAGCGGATGCGCTGCTTGCGGCGGACCATGTCGAGGAACAGATTGGTGGTGATGCGGTGGAGCCAGCCCTCGAAGGTGCCCGGGGTGTACGTCGACAGCGAGCGGAAGACGCGGACGAAGACCTCCTGGGTCAGGTCCTCGGCGTCGTGCTGGTTGCCCGTCAGGCGGTAGGCGAGGCGGTAGACCCGGCCACTGTGCGTGCTGACGATCTCCTCCCAGGTGGGAGGGGTCCACGCCTGCGATTCCGCATCCGATGCGAAGGTCGCGGTGGTGGGAGCGGAGTCGGTGGAGCGGAAACGGTCAGCTGTGTCGGTCACGGATTTCGGCTCACCCGCCGACCTGAGAAGACGCCGAAGCACTCCTCCCCGATCCACAGGCGCAGCCGCACCTCCCCTGTCGGCTCTGGTGGTGTCCAGTGGAGCCCCTACCATAGCCACCTCGCCCGTTAGCTCCGGATAAGAATCTTTACGCGAATTTGGAACCGGCTCGCCCGGTGGCCTCGTGTCGCGTCCTTCCTCTGGTGAACGCCCGGTCCCATCTGCGGGTTCCCACTGACAGCGGATACAGTCACCGTTGCGTCAACTACGGGGACAGGAGAGGGCCATTACCGCCAACCGGCAGACGAGCTGGTCGTTCGCCGACGCCTTCGTCGCCGAGGACGAAGCTCTGCGCTGGGCCCGTGAGCGGGCCCGGGAGGCAGGGCTGCCCTCGGTGTCCCCGGGCACCGGTGGGGCGCTGCGCCTGCTCGCCGCGACGGCGGACGCCAAGGCGGTGGCGGAGATCGGCACCGGCACGGGCGTGTCGGGCATCTACCTGCTGCTCGGGATGCGGCCGGACGGCGTCCTGACGACGGTGGACCTCCAGCCGGAGCGGCAGCAGCTCGCCAAGACGGCGTTCCGGGCGGCGGGCTTCGCGGGCAACCGGGCCCGCTTCATCCCCGGCCGGGCCCTGGACGTGCTGCCGCGGCTGGCGGACGGCGGGTACGACCTCGTGTTCTGCGACGGCGACCGGCTGGAGTACCTGGACTACCTCGCTGAATCGTTGCGCCTGCTGCGACCGGGCGGTCTCGTCTGCTTCGAGGGGGTCTTCGCGGACGGCCGCACCGTCGATTCGGGGGCCCAGCCGGCGGAGGTCCAGCGGATCCGCGAGCTGCTGCGCGCGGTGCGGGAGAGCCAGGAGCTCGTCCCGTCCCTGCTGCCGGTGGGCGACGGCCTGCTCTGCGCGGTCCGCCGGGGCTGACCGGGCTGCCAGGCCCCGCGCCGCGCCTTCGGGCCCCGAGCCGCGCCCCCGGGGCCCCGCGCCGCCGGGCGCGCGCGTCGTACCGCCCCCGGGGACACCCCTGCCCCGGGACGGCGGACCGTACCGGGGCAGGGATGGAAACGCGGGGAGAAGAGGGTCAGCCGACGACCTTCTTGAGGGCGTCGCCCAGCGCCTCGGCCTCGTCCGGGGTCAGCTCGACGACAAGCCGACCGCCGCCTTCGAGCGGAACGCGCATGACGATGCCCCGCCCCTCCTTGGTCACCTCGAGCGGGCCGTCACCCGTCCGCGGCTTCATGGCCGCCATGCTTGTTCCCCTTCCTGAAACCAGCTCATCATCAGCCGGGCAGCTCCTTGAGACGGAGCACGCGTCACCGGCTTCGAACACATTGCTTCCAGGTCATTATCCCGCATGGCAGGACCCGATGACCAACATCGATCGGCATCGCTTGCGCAACGCGCTCCCGCAAAACCCCACATTTCGGGGATCGGCCTGCGATACTGCGCCGCTCGACGTCGGACGGAACGCCTCCATTCTTTGACGCAGCTCACATGGGCGGCACGGGTGATCTCCGCCATGCTGGGCTGGTCAACCACGCGAAGAGGCGAAGGGATCCCGATGGCCGACACGGTGCTGTACGAGGTGAGCGACGGACTCGCCACCCTCACGATCAACCGGCCCGAGGCCATGAACGCGATGAACGTGGCGGCGAAGGTCGCCCTCCGGGACGCCGCGGAGACGGCCGCGGCCGACCCCGCCGTGCGGGCGGTGCTGCTCACGGCGGCCGGTGACCGGGCGTTCTGCGTCGGCCAGGACCTGAAGGAGCACGTCGGGCTGCTCATGGCGGACCGGGACTCCGGCACCCGCGAGACCATGAACACGGTCCGTGACCACTACAACCCGATCGTGCGGGCGCTCACCGGCATGCGCAAGCCGGTCGTCGCGGGGGTGAACGGCGTCGCCGCCGGGGCCGGCTTCGGCTTCGCGCTCGCCGCGGACTACCGGGTGGTCGCGGACACGGCCTCGTTCAACACCTCGTTCGCGGGGGTGGCGCTCACCGCCGACTCCGGCGTGTCGTGGACGCTGCCCCGGCTGATCGGCGCGAGCCGCGCCTCCGACCTGCTGCTCTTCCCGCGCTCGATCGGGGCCCAGGAGGCGTACGAGCTGGGGATCGTGAACCGTCTGGTCCCGGCCGCCGACCTGGCCGCCGAGGCGGAGAAGGTGGCCCGCGCCCTCGCGGAGGGCCCGACGGTGGCGTACGCGGCCCTGAAGGAGTCCCTCGCCCACGGCGCCGACCACTCCCTCACCGAGGCCCTGGACAAGGAGGAGGAGCTCCAGACCCTGGCGGGCGCCTCCGAGGACCACACGATCGCGGTCCGCGCGTTCCTCGCGAAGGAGAGGCCGAAGTACCTGGGCCGCTGACGCCCGCCGGCCCGGGGTGCGCGGACCCTACCGCCCGCCCCGGGCCACACAGCCCGTCAGGTGGTCGTCGACCAGGCCGCAGGCCTGCATCAGGGCGTAGGCCGTGGTGGGGCCGATGAAGCGGAGGCCGCGCTTCTTGAGGGCCTTGGAGAGGGCCGTCGACTCGTCCGTCACCGCCGGGACCTCGGCGAGCGTGCGCGGCGCGGGGCGGGTCTCCGGGTCGGGGGCGTGGGACCAGACCAGCTCGTCGAGCTCGCCCGGGGCCCAGCCGGCGAGGAGTTTCGCGTTGGCCAGGGTCGCGTCGACCTTGGCGCGGTTGCGGATGATGCCCTCGTCGGCGAGGAGCCGCTCGCGGTCCGCCTCGCCGAAGGCGGCGACGGAGGCGATCTCGAAGCCGGCGAAGGCGCGCCGGAAGCCCTCGCGGCGGCGCAGGATCGTGATCCACGACAGCCCCGACTGGAAGGCCTCCAGGCAGAGCCGCTCGAACAGCGCGTCGTCGCCGTGGACCGGCCGGCCCCACTCCTCGTCGTGGTACGCGACGTAGTCCTCGGTCGACAGGCCCCAGGGGCAGCGCAGCCGTCCGTCGGGCCCGGGGATCGCCTCTCCGGTCACTTCTCGCCGCCCTCCGCGCCGTCGCCGTCACCGGCGGGGGCCGCGCCCGCGAGCGCCTCCTCCAGCTCGGCGATCCGGGCGTCGCGCTCGGCGAGTTCGGCACCGAGGCGGACGAGGACGTCGTCCACGTCGGCCATCCGGTAGCCGCGGGCGGCGACCGGGAGGCGGAGCGCCTCGACGTCGGCCCGGTCCACCGGGCGGACGGTGGGCAGGGGGTCGACGAGCTGCTCGGGCGCCACCTCGGGCAGGACCTCGCTGTCGCCGCCGCCGACCACGGCGAGGGTCACCGCGGCCACGACCACCACCATCGTGATGAGCAGAAACCAGAACACCTGCGCGCCTCTTCCCGGAGTGGAAAACGTCCCGTGCCGATCGTGCCATGCGCCACCGGCGGTTAGGGTCGCAGGCGAACGGACGCGAGGGAGGACAAAAGGGATGCTGCGCTTGGGACGGCGTGAATTCGGGCCGCACGAGCCGGTGATCATGGCCATCGTGAACCGGACGCCGGACTCCTTCTACGACCAGGGCGCGACCTTCCGGGACGAGCCGGCGCTCGCCCGGGTCGAGCAGGCCGTGGCGGAGGGGGCGGCGATCATCGACATCGGCGGGGTGAAGGCGGGCCCCGGCGAGGAGGTGACGGCCGAGGAGGAGGCGCGGCGCACGGTCGGCTTCGTCGCCGAGGTCCGCAGGCGCCACCCCGACGTGGTGATCAGCGTCGACACCTGGCGGGCGGACGTCGGCGAGGCGGTCTGCGAGGCCGGGGCGGACGTCCTGAACGACGCGTGGGGCGGGGTCGACCCGCGGCTCGCCGAGGTGGCCGCCGCGTACGGCGCGGGGCTCGTCTGCACGCACGCGGGCGGCGCGGAGCCGCGGACCCGGCCGCACCGGGTGGAGTACGAGGACGTGATGGCCGACATCCTGCGGGTCACGGTGGGGCTCGCGGAGCGCGCGGTCTCGCTCGGCGTGCGGCGGGACGGGATCATGATCGACCCCGGTCACGACTTCGGGAAGAACACCCGGCACAGCCTGGAGGCGACCCGGCGGCTCGGCGAGATGACCGCGACGGGGTGGCCGGTGCTGGTGTCGCTGTCCAACAAGGACTTCGTGGGCGAGACCCTCGACCGTCCGGTGAAGGAGCGGGTCCTCGGGACCCTGGCGACCACGGCCGTCTCCGCGTGGCTGGGCGCCCAGGTGTACCGGGTGCACGAGGTCGCCGAGACCCGTCAGGTCCTGGACATGGTGGCGTCCATCGCCGGGCACCGGGCACCGGCCGTGGCCCGGCGCGGGCTGGCGTAGGGACCGGGGGCACGGAAAGGGGGGCGCCGGGGTCCGGCGCCCCCCGTTCTCATCGGGAGGGACGGGCCTACTTGCCGGTCTCCTTCGTCACCAGGGCCACCGCCTCCTCCACGTCGTCCGTGACGTGGAAGAGCAGGAGGTCGTGCTCCGACGCCTTGCCGCCGGCGACGACCGAGTCGCGCAGCCAGTCGACCAGGCCCTTCCAGTACTGCGTGCCGAAGAGCACGATCGGGAAGCGGGTGACCTTGCGGGTCTGGACCAGGGTGAGCGCCTCGAAGAGCTCGTCGAGGGTGCCGAGGCCGCCGGGCAGGACGACGAACCCTTGCGCGTACTTCACGAACATCGTCTTCCGGACGAAGAAGTAGCGGAAGTTCACGCCGATGTCGACGTGCGGGTTCAGCCCCTGCTCGAAGGGGAGCTCGATCCCGAGGCCCACCGAGACGCCCTTGGCCTCCCTGGCCCCCTTGTTGGCCGCCTCCATGGCCCCCGGGCCGCCGCCCGTGATGACCGCGAACCCCGCCTCGACGAGCGCCCTGCCGATCCGCACGCCCGCCTCGTACTCCGGCGAGTCCGGCTTCGTGCGGGCCGAGCCGAAGACGCTGATCGCGCTCGGCAGTTCGGCGAGGGCGCCGAAGCCCTCGACGAACTCGGACTGGATGCGCATGACCCGCCAGGGGTCGGTGTGCACCCATTCCGAGTCGCCCTCGGTGTCGAGCAGCCTCTGGTCCGTGGTGCCCGGCTGGACCTGGTCCCTGCGCCTGAGCACCGGCCCGAGCCGCTGCTCCTCCGGCTTCGTCTCCCCTTCAGGGATACCCATGGCCTGCTCCCTCCGTCGATCCAACGATCTTCTGGTCCGGTCAGCGTAGGACCACAGAGGTGACGAAACGCGAAATTACGGAAGTCAGGCGGTCAGCCAGTCGCGGAGCCGTGCCTCGCAGTGGTGGATCCGCTCGACGGGGACGTGCTCGTCGCGCTTGTGCGCGTAGATCGGGTCGCCGGGGCCGTAGTTGACCGCGGGCACCCCGAGGGCGCTGAAGCGGGAGACGTCCGTCCAGCCGAACTTGGGCTGGGCGCTGCCGCCGACGGCCTTCATGAAGGCCTCGGCCGCGGGGTGGGAGAGGCCGGGGAGGGCGCCGGGGCTCTCGTCGTCGACGACGAACTCGGCGATGTCGCAGCCCTCGAAGAACTCACGGACGTAGGCCAGGGCCTCGGCCGGGGAGCGGTCGGGGGCGTACCGGTAGTTCACGGTGACGGCGCAGGCGTCGGGGATGACGTTGGTGGCGACACCGCCCTCGATCCGTACGGCGTTGAGGCCCTCGTGGTACTGGAGGCCGTCGATGACCGGCTTGCGCGGCTCGTAGGCGGCGAGGCGGGCGAGGATCGGGGCGGCGGTGTGGATGGCGTTGGACCCCATCCAGGAGCGCGCGGAGTGGGCGCGCTCGCCGGCGGTGTGCAGGATGACGCGCAGGGTGCCCTGGCAGCCGCCCTCGACCTGGGCGTCGGAGGGCTCCAGGAGGACGGCGAAGTCTCCTTCGAGCCAGTCGGGGTGCGCGGCGGCGATCTTCCCGAGGCCGTTGAGGTCGGCGGCGACCTCCTCGTTGTCGTAGAAGACGAAGGTGAGGTCGCGGTTGGGCTCGGGGACGGTGGCGGCGACGCGCAGCTGGACGGCGACCCCGGACTTCATGTCGGAGGTGCCGCAGCCCCAGAGGACGCCGTCCTCGTCGAGGCGCGAGGGCACGTTGTCGGCGATCGGCACGGTGTCGATGTGGCCGGCGAGGACGACGCGCTCGCCGCGGCCGAGGTTCGTCCGGGCGACGACGTTGTTCCCGTACCGGTCGACGGTCAGGTGCGGCAGGAGGCGCAGGGCCCGCTCGATCGCGTCGGCGAGCGGCTGCTCGGTCCCGCTGACGGAGGGGAAGTCGACGAGGGCGGCGGTGAGCGCGCCCCCGTCCAGGGAGAGGTCGAGGACGCCGTCGAGCGGGGTGATGTCTGCCATGTGCCGACCCTAACGCGGCCTCCAGTACGGTGGGCCCCGTGTCCGAGCCCACCCGCCCCCGCCGTCGCGGCCGCCTCGCCCGTTCCGCGGCCGCCCTCGCCGCGCTCCTCGGCCTCGCCTCGTACGTGGCGTTCCACCAGATGACGGGCAGCACGGGCTCGCCCCGGTGCACGGTGGGCAGCGGGGACAACCGGTACGAGTTCACTCCGGAGCAGGCGTCCAACGCGGCGACGATCGCGGCGGTGGGCACGACCCGGGGCCTGCCCGAGCGGGCGGTGACGATCGCGCTGGCGACCGCGCTGCAGGAGTCGGCGCTGCGGAACATCGAGCACGGCGACCGGGACTCGCTGGGGCTGTTCCAGCAGCGGCCCTCGCAGGGCTGGGGGAAGCCGGAGCAGATCATGGACCCGGTGTACGCGTCGGGGAAGTTCTACGAGGGCCTGGAGAAGGTCCCGGGGTACTCGCGGCTGCCGCTGACGGTGGCGGCGCAGAAGGTGCAGCGGAGCGGCTTCCCGCAGGCGTACGCGAAGCACGAGCCGGACGCCACGCTGCTGTCGGCCGCGCTGACGGGCCGGTCGGCGGCGGCGCTGACCTGCACGGCGAGCACGGTGGAGGACCGGCCGGGCGATCCCGAGCAGGTGCGCCGGGAGCTGGTGCGGGCCTTCGGCGAGAAGGCGGCGCCGAAGCTGGTGACGGGCGGCCCGAGCGCCGGGCGTTCGGCCGCGGAGCCGCCGGTGCTCATGGTGCCGGTGCGGACGGCGGGGGGCGCGCCGGGGGCCGGTGCGGACGAGCGGCGCGGCTGGGAGCTGGCGCAGTGGTCGGTGGCGCGGGCGGACGGGCTGCGCATCTCGGAGGTCGCGTTCGGCGACCGGGTGTGGCGTGCGGGCGAGGCCCGCGGGGGCTGGTCGAAGGCCTCGGGCGCGAGCGCCGCGGGCCCCGGTTCCGTGCGCGTGCGGCTCGCCCCGTAGCCGCGACGGGCCGAGCACGCGTACGGTCCGTCACCCGGTCGTGTCATGCCCCCGGCGCGCGACGGAGGACATTCGCGCGCCCTTCGAGCCGCCTTTTCCGTACGTCACTCCTGACCCTCAATCCCCTTGCGGCACAAGGGAAGTGACGGTTCGCCAGGGCCTCACGCAATGACACGTTCGTCCGTTTTCCTCCCCACCCGACAATACGACGCATTGCCAATTCTTTGCCTTCGGTCGCCGCAACCTCCCCCGCCCCAGGGCCGGTTGTCACGGCGTAATCGTCCTCTCCGCCGAAGGAGCACCATGTCCCTCTCCCTGACCCGCCGGATCGCCCGAGCCGCCCTCATCGTCGCGGCCGGAGCAGCCCCCGTGGTCGGTGCGGCCGGCTCCGCGAGCGCCCTGGACCAGGGCCTCGCGCCGACCGGCGCCCTCGGCGGCGTGACCGCCCTGGACGCCGCCGGCGCGGGGACCGCCCTCGACGGCGCCTCGCAGACCGCGGCCGGCGTGGTCGGCGAGACCGGCAGCAAGGCCGTCGGCACGGCCGTCCCCGCCGCCGGCAAGACCGTCGGCACGGCCGGCAAGACCGCCACCCCCGCCGCGCAGGAGGTCGTCGGAAAGACGGCCGGCAGCACGGGCGAGGTCGTCGGCCAGACCGCCGGCGCCGCCGCCGAGAGCACCGAGGCCCCCACCGGCGGCGCCCTGGGCGGCGGCCTGGGCGGCCTCCCGACCGGTCAGACCCTGGGCGGCCTGCCGATCGGCGGCTGAGCCCGGCAGAACGCCCGGAGGGCCCGGGGAGCGTGTGCTCCCCGGGCCCTCCGGTGCAGGTCGGCCGGGTCAGCCCAGGCGCTTGACCGCGGCCCCGACCCGCTCGTCCGTCGCCGTGAACGCCACCCGCACGAACCGCTCCCCGGCCTCGCCGTAGAAGTCGCCGGGCGCCACCAGGATGCCCTTCTCCGCCAGGTACGCCACGGTCTCCCAGCACGGCTCGTCCCGCGTCGCCCACAGGTACAGGCTGGCCTCGCTGTGCTCGATCCGGAAGCCGTGCGCCTCCAGGGCCGCCCGCAGCGCCGCCCGCCGGGCCGCGTACCGCTCGCGCTGCTCCGCCACGTGGGCGTCGTCGCCGAGCGCCGCCACCGTCGCCGCCTGCACCGGCGCCGCCGTCATCATGCCGCCGTGCTTGCGGATCTGGAGCAGCTCGCCCAGGACGGCCGCGTCGCCCGCGACGAACGCGGCCCGGTAGCCGGCCAGGTTGGAGCGCTTCGACAGCGAGTGGACCGCGACGATCCCCTCGTACGACCCGCCGCAGACGTCCGGGTGCAGGACCGAGACCGGGTCGGCCTCCCAGCCCAGCTCCAGGTAGCACTCGTCGGAGAAGACGAGGACGCCGTGCTCGCGCGCCCAGGCCACGATCCGGGTCAGCTCGTCCTTCCCGAGGACCTTGCCGGTCGGGTTGGACGGGGAGTTGAGCCAGAGCAGCTTCACCGCGGCCGGGTCGAGGTCCGCGACCGGGTCGTCGTAGACGACGGGCGTCGCGCCGCAGAGCCGCGCGCCGACCTCGTACGTCGGGTACGCGAGCCGCGGGTAGGCGACCGCGTCACCGGCGCCGAGCCCCAGCTGCGTCGGCAGCCAGGCCACCAGCTCCTTGGAACCGACCACCGGCAGCACGTTCTCGTGGGCGAAGCCCACCGCGCCCAGACGCCGCTCGCACCAGCCGGTGAGCGCGTCCCGCAGCTCCTGCGTGCCCCACACCGTGGGATAGCCCGGCGAGTCCGCGGCCGCGACCAGGGCCTCCTGGATCAGCGCGGGAACCGGGTCCACGGGGGTGCCGACGGACAGGTCCACGATTCCGTCCGGATGCGCCGCGGCCGTCTTCTTGTACGGCTCCAGCTTGTCCCAGGGGAAGACGGGAAGGCGCGAAGAGACTGCGCTCACGGGATGGCTCACTTCCTCGTACGTACGGAAAACGCTTCGGCCCCGTACAGCGGCGAGGCCGTACGGGACCGAGAGCGGACGATCAGCCGTTCTGCGGCGGCAGGGCGGCGATGAAGGGGTGGTCGCGCTCGATCTCGCCGAGCTTGGAGGCACCACCGGGCGAACCGAGCTCGTCGAAGAACTCGACGTTCGCCTTGTAGTAGTCCTTCCACTCCTCCGGGGTGTCGTCCTCGTAGAAGATCGCCTCGACCGGGCAGACCGGCTCACAGGCCCCGCAGTCGACGCATTCGTCCGGGTGGATGTACAAGGACCGCTTGCCCTCGTAGATGCAGTCGACGGGGCACTCCTCGATGCACGCCTTGTCCTTGACGTCGACACAAGGCTGCGCGATGACGTAGGTCACGCTGTCGTTCCTCCTCGATAGGGCTGGTCTGCGCGGGAGCGCGGCGTCGTCGATGCCCGCACCTAGTATCTCCGTTCTTGGGGGCGATCCGAACAGGAGGGGCGGAGAAGCTGTGGAAATCACCGGCGGAGGGCGCCTTGAGGTCCGAATTACCAGCGCTGACGTGGGAAAACGTGTCTCCGTTCGGTACGTGACGGACTCGGCGGAAGCGGGCGGCAGGTTCACCGACGCGGTCGGGGTTCTCACATCATGGGACGCGGGTGTGCTGCTGATCACACGAAAGAGCGGTGAAGGCGTCCGGATCGCGGAATCCGCGCTGGCCGCGGCGAAGGTCGTCCCCGCCGCGCCGGCCCGCCGCCGGGGCCCCTCGGCCACCTTCCCGGAGCTCGCCCGCGCCACCGCGCGCGCGTGGCAGCCGGTCGAGAGCGAGGCCCTCGGCGCGTGGACCCTGCGGGCCGCCGACGGATTCACCCGCCGCGCCAACTCCGTCCTCCCGCTCGGCGATCCGGGGATGCCCGTCGCCGACGCCCTGGCGCACGTGCGCGCCTGGTACGCCGCCCGGAAGCTCCCCGCGTACGTCCAGACCTCCACCGGCGCCGAGGGCACCCAGGAGCTGCTGTGCGCCGCCCTCGACCGGCACGGCTGGCGGCGCGAGGTGTCCGCCGAGGTGCGGATCGCGGCGCTCGCCCCGATCGGCGACCTGGACGCCGACGTCTCCCCCGTACGCCTCTCCCGGACCGTCGACGAGGCCTGGCTGCGCCGCTACCAGCGCTTCGAGGACGCGAGCCCGGCCGTCCGCTCCGTCCTCGCGTCCGGTCCGAGCGTGTGGTTCGCGTCCGTCGCGGGCACGGGAGAGGCACCGGCCGCGATCGGCCGCTGTGTGGTCGACGGGCGCTGGGCCGGCTTCATGGCGGTCGAGGTCGACCCCGGGCAGCGGCGCCGGGGCCTGGCGACGGCCGTCATGACCGCGCTCGCCCGGCAGGCGCTCGACGAGGGCGCCTCGGCGGCCTGGCTCCAGGTCGAGGCGGACAACGACGGCGCGCGGGCGCTGTACGACGGGATGGGCTTCGCGCCGCACCACCACTACCACCACTACCGATGGGCGGAGGCGTGAGCGAGGACGTACCACCACCGGACGCGGACGACTGGCGGCGGGAGTTCGCCGAGGAGGCCAGGGCCGAGCGGCCCGACCTCGCCCGGCTCTGCCTGCTGATCGGCGCCGTGGCCGACCCCGCCGTCACCCGGCACGAGCTCGACGAGGCCGAGATCGAACTCGACCGGCTCGCCGGGCTCGTCCCGTACGCGACCCGGATCACCGGCGACTGGGCCACCGAACTCGCCGCGCTCCTCGGCCGCCACGAGGGCTTCGAGGGCGTGCCCGCCGACTACCAGCGTCTGGAGTCCTCGCTGCTCCACGAGGTCCTCCGGCACCGCCGGGGGCTGCCCATCCTGCTCTCCGTCGTCTGGATGGAGGTCGCCCGCCGGGCCGGCGCCCCCGTGTACGGGCTCGGCCTGCCCGGCCACTTCGTCGTCGGCTTCGGCGACCCGGCCGACCTGGACCTCGCCGACCCGTTCGCGGGCGGGCGGGCCATGACGGGCACGGACGCCGAGCTCCTGGTGACGAGCGCGACGGGCGAGGCCCTGGACCGCTCGATGCTCCGGCCGGCCGAACCGGGCGCGATCGTCCTGCGGATCCTCAACAACATCCGCGCCTGGGCGGCCCCCCGCCCCGAGCGCTCCGACGTGGCCCTGTGGGCGGTGGAACTCGCCCTGCTGCTCCCCTCCCACCCCGCGAGGCTCCGCTACGAGCGGGCCGAGCTGCTGGTCCAGCGCGGCGCGTTCCTCACGGGCGCGGTGGAGATGGAGGCGTACGCGGAGGTGATGGACGCGGTGGACCCGGAGTCGGCGACGGCCATCCGCCGCCGGGCACAGGCGGCGCGGGCGCTGCTGAACTAGTGAGCCGTCCCGCCCGGTCGGCCCGGACTCCCGACGCAGCCGAGCAACCTGACCTCAGCGGTCCAGGACCGCTCGTCGTGCGGCGGCTCCCACACCACGTCGACCTCGGCCCCGTGGAAGTCCCGGGCCAGCTCCCGCACCATCAGGGCCGCGGCGGCCCGCGCCTCGCGCGGGTCGGCGACGGCGGGGACATGGGGCAGGGCGCCACAGGCGATGCCGCCCTTCACGTCCAGCACGCTGCACCGCCAGCCGTCGGGCGTGGACAGCAGGACCAGCCCCTTGGGCAGCGGGAAGGGCGGCCGTCGCTTCTTCTCCCGGCGTCGTCGCATGGGCCCGATTGAACCGGAGCCCGCCCGAACGCGCGCGCGCCGGCGGCCGCGCGCCGGCCGCGGGGGGGCGGGGGTCGCGGGCGGGGGGCACCGACCGCGCCGCGGCGGCCGGTGTGGTGGGTGGGG
>NZ_JBHWFF010000061.1:0-5154 GCF_042733785.1 Streptomyces sp. NPDC059695
GCCTGCTGCTGCGGGGCCGCGGGCTCGTCCTCGGCGACCTCGCCGCCGAAGTTCCGCAGGAGTGCCTCCAGGCCTCCGTCGAAGCCCTGGCCGACGGCGGCGAACCGCCACACGTCCTTGAGGTAGAAGTCGCCGAGCATCACCGCGCGCTCGGTGGAGAACTCGGCGCCGGTGAACGCGTAGCGCGCGACCTCCTCGCCGCCCGCCACGATCCGCAGGTGGCCGGGGCCGACCTGGGACATCTGGCCGGCGCCGTCGATCGTCGCGGTGAACGACAGCTTGTGGATGTTCGCGGGGATGCGGTCGAGGGTGACACGGAAGGACTCGGTGTCGCCGGACTGCGCTCCGAGCAGCTGGATGGACTCCTCGGGCGACTTCGGCTGGTTGAAGAAGACGAAGTAGCGGTCGTCGGAGAGCCGCTCGTCCGCGTCGAGTCCGAAGCAGCTGATGTCGAAAGTCAGTCCGGGCGCCGCGATCTGCACACCGACGTACAGATCGGTCCCCGCGGTCAGATCACTGATCTTGGCCTTGTGGCCGCGTTGGAATTCCCTGGCCATGCGTAACGACCGTCCCCCATCCCGAATGGCGAATGCTCGCGCCAGGCTAACCGCTGGGCACGACATTGAGACAGGCCAGGTCGTTTTCGGTACGGAATCGGGAAACCGGGGCTCCCTCCCGGGGCGGCGCCGTGGGGCGGCGCCGTCAGTCCTCGCCGGCCGCCGGAAGGTGCGGCAGGCGCCCGGCGGCGGCCACGCCCTCCAGATAGCCGCGGGCCCGCTCGGTGCGGGGGTAGGCCTCCAGGAGCTGCCAGAACCGCGGGCCGTGCCCGGGGACGAGGAGATGGGCCAGCTCGTGCAGGAGGACGTAGTCGACGACGTACTCGGGCATGCCCTGGAGCCGGTGGGAGAGGCGGATGCTGCCCTCGGAGGGGGTGCAGGAGCCCCAGCGGGTGTTCTGGTTGGTCACCCAGCGGACGGAGCCTGGGCGGGCCCGGCCGCCGAAGTACTGCTCCGAGAGCCGCAGCGCCCGCTCGGTGAGCTCCCGGTCGCCGAGGACGCTCCGGCTCTCCTGGGCGGCGAGCTTGTCGAGCATGACGCCGACCCAGCGGCGCTCCTCCGCCTCCGACATGCGGGCCGGGATGAGCACGATGGTCCGGTCGCCCTCGCGGTAGGCCGAGACGGTTCTCCTGCGCCGTGGGCTTCTGCGGACCTCGACCGCACTCGTTCCCGCCCCGCGGGGCGGTTCGCTGGTCACGCTGCGCTGTGGGTCGGCGGGCACGGCCCCGACGTTACCCGCTGGCGGCGCGGGAAGTCCCGCCTCCCGAGTGGTTTCGGGAACGATCCGACCCCACCGCGCTCCATTCGAATGACTAATCCCCTGGCCTGTGGACAACTTTCCGCGGCCGTCACGGCGGCGGGGCATTCTCACTCCAGGACGGCGGAATGCCGTTGTCGATCATGAATGCGGTCCAGCGGACGACGGACGGGGGCGGGGAAATGCATCCGATGGTGAAACCGGCACTGCGGCGGGCATGGCGGAGTCTGCGGTGCGTCCAGTTCGGCGTCGCCCCCGCGCACGCGGTGGTGCTCGGCCCGGTCGACCGGGCGACGGGAGCGGTGCTCGGACTGCTCGACGGCACGCGCGGGACCGCGATGCTGCGGGCCGAGGCACGGGCGCTCGGCCTTCCGGACGGACGCCTGGACGCGCTCCTGGGCAGACTGGAGTCGGCCGGGCTCCTCACGGACGCCGCGACCGGGCGGCCGGGGAAGGCGGGTCCCGCCGCGGGCGCGGTGGACGTGGCGCTCGATCCGCTCCGCGCGGACCTGGCCTCCCTCTCCGTGGTCCACCCCGAGCCGGAGCGGGCGGCCGGGACCCTGGCGGCCCGCCGGGCCCTGCGGGTCCGGGTCCTGGGTGCGGGCCGGGTCGGGTCGACGGTGGCGGCGCTGCTCGCGGCGGCCGGCGTGGGCTCGGTGGACGTCCTCGACGCGGGCCGGGTGGAGCCCTGGGAGACGGCCCCCGGCGGCCTGCCGCCCGAGTCCGCGGGCGAGCGCCGGGCGACCGCGGTCCGCCGCCTGGTGGGCCGCTGGGCCCGGGAGCCCGGCCGCGCCCGGCGCCCGGGCGGACCGGGCGAAGGCTTCGGCGGGCCCGGGTTGTCACTCGTCGTGGTGACACCGCGGGACGGGCTCGGCGCGTACGTCCCCGATCCGCTCCCCGCCGAGCCGTGGCTCTCCACGGGCACCCCCCATCTGTACGCCGGTGTCCTGGAGGCGACCGGGGTGGTCGGTCCGCTCGTGCTGCCCGGCGCCACGGCCTGCGCGCGGTGTCTCCAGGAGGAGCGGACGGACCGGGACCCGGTGGCGCCCCGGATGCTGGCCCAGTGGCGGTCGGGTGCCCCGCACCCGCTGCCGGCCTGCGACGTGGGGCTCGCCACGGCGGTGGCCGGCCTGGCCGCCGCGCACGCGCTGGCCTTCCTGGACGGGGACCCCCCGGCGAGCACGGGCACCCGCTGGGAGGTGTCCCTGCCGCTGCTCGCGTGGCGGGCGGAACCGCTGAGACCCCACCCGGCCTGCCCCTGCGGCGCGGCGCGGGCAGGAGAGGGGGAGCGCGCCTCGGCGGCGAGGGAGGCGCACGACACAATGGCGGAGTAACGGCCCTGCGCGGCACGGCAGGCTGGGATTTGGAGGGGCGTATGTCTGATCTTCCCCGGAAGGCGGTCACCCGGACCGCCAAGTTGGCCGCGTTGCCGCTGGGCTTCGCGGGCCGGGCCACCTGGGGCCTGGGCAAGCGGATCGGCGGCAGATCGGCGGAGCTCGTCGCCCGCGAGCTCCAGCAGCGCACGGCCGAGCAGCTGTTCAAGGTCCTCGGTGAGCTCAAGGGCGGGGCCATGAAGTTCGGACAGGCGCTGTCCGTCTTCGAGTCGGCCCTTCCCGAGGAGGTCGCCGGGCCCTACCGGGCGGCGCTGACGAAGCTTCAGGACGCGGCCCCGCCGATGCCGACGCGCACGGTGCACGCGGTCCTGGAGGAGCGGCTCGGGTCCGACTGGCGTGAGCTGTTCCTGGAGTTCGAGGACAAGCCGGCGGCGGCCGCCTCGATCGGGCAGGTACACCGGGCCGTGTGGCACGACGGGCGCGAGGTCGCGGTGAAGGTGCAGTACCCGGGCGCCGGGGAGGCACTGCTCTCGGACCTGACGCAGCTGAGCCGGTTCGCCCGGCTGCTCGGGCCCCTCGTCCCGGGCATGGACATCAAGCCGCTGATCGCCGAGATGCGGGACAGGGTGTCCGAGGAGCTGGACTACGCCCTGGAGGCGGAGGCGCAGCGGATCCACGCGGAGGAGTTCGCGGACGACCCCGGCGTGGTGGTGCCCGCGGTGGTGCACCAGTCGGAGCAGATCCTGGTGACCGAGTGGATGGACGGGGTCCCGCTCGCCGAGGTCATCGCGGACGGCACCGAGGCCCAGCGGGACCGGGCCGGACAGCTGCTGGCCCGCTTCCTCTTCTCCGGGCCCGCGCGCACGGGTCTGCTGCACGCCGATCCGCACCCGGGGAACTTCCGGCTGCTGCCCGGCGCGGACGAGGAGCAGGGTCCGGAGGGCTGGCGGCTCGGTGTCCTCGACTTCGGCACCGTGGACCGGCTGCCCGGCGGGCTGCCGGAGACGATCGGCACCTGCCTGCGGATGACCGTCGCCGGCGAGGCCGAGACGGTCTACGGGCTGCTGTGCGCGGAGGGCTTCGTCAAGGACTCCGTGGCGCTGGACCCGGACGCGGTCCTGGAGTACCTGCTGCCGATCATCGAGCCGGCCGAGGCGGAGGAGTTCGTCTTCACGCGCGGCTGGATGCGCGCCCAGGCGGCCCGGATCGCGGACCCCCGCTCCCCCGCCCACCAGTTGGGCAAGCGGTTGAACCTGCCGCCCTCGTACCTGCTGATACACCGGGTGACGCTGAGCACGATCGGGGTGCTGTGCCAGTTGAACGCGAGGGTGCGGCTGCGGGACGAGCTCGCCGACTGGCTGCCGGGGTTCGAGGGGCCGGATCCCGCCGAGGCCGATCCCGCCCAACCCGATCCCGCCGAGGCGGATCCAGCCCAGCCCGATACCGCCGAGGCGGATCCCGCCCGGCCCGATCCCGTCTAGGCCGTGGGCGGCTTGCGCCAGACGAGGGTGTAGCGCCAGAAGAGGCGGCGGCGGATCCGGGCGCCGGGCAGGATCCGCGCGGCGACCAGGGCGATCTCGGCCAGGGTCTCCTCGGCGTCGCGGGTCGCCGCGGTCATCGCCACGGGCCGGGGCGCCGGGCGGCCCCGGTTCCTGAGCCAGCCGGTGGCGGCGTTGAGGGGGATCGAGAGCAGCCCGAGGAAGTGGTCCGCCGGCGTGTCGGGGCGGGACAGGCCGAGCACGACGAGGGTCCCGCCGGGGGCGAGCCGCTCCCGGAAGCGTGCGAGGGCCGGGGCGAGCGGCAGGTGGTGCAGCGTCGCGAGGCAGGTGACGGCGGTGTGGACGCCGTCGTCCCCGGTGTCCACGAGGGCGTCCTCGACGGCGAAGGCCACCGGGGCGGCCGGGGCGGTCAGCTCCCGGGCGCGGGCGACGATCGCCGGGTCGGCGTCGACGGCGCGGACCGCCGTGGCCCGGGTGGCGAGCAGCCGGGCGAGGTCGCCGCTGCCGCAGCCGACGTCCAGGGCCCGGTCGAGGCGGCGGGGCAGCTGCCTGAGGATCCACCGGTGGTAGTGGGCGTTGTGGTCCCAGGGGTGGGCGGTGTTGAACCGTTCGAGTGCGCGCAGGGCGCGATCGAGGAGGACTGCCATCGGGGCAGTCCATCACGGGCGGTGCCGCTCACCACCAGGAGGAGTCGAGGCGTCCTTCGATGGCCCTGATGTTGGCGCGGGCGCACTCCTCGCAGAAGTACTCCCGGCGGCCGTTCTCGACGGAGCAGGTCCAGGTCATCGGGAGCGGGTCGGCGGTCCTGCCGCAGCGCGCGCAGGTGACGGGCTCCTCGGGGGCGCGGGCGTCGTTCACCCTGGTCACGATAGTCCGGCGCGGGGTCCCGTCGAGGGCAACGCACCGCGGGGGGGGGGGGGGGCCGGGCGGGCCCCCCCCCCCCCCGGCGCGGGGGGGGGGGGCGGGCGCCCCCCCCCCTGGGCCCGGGGCGAGACCCAGCCCAGCGC
>NZ_JBHWFF010000061.1:5164-26589 GCF_042733785.1 Streptomyces sp. NPDC059695
CGGGGGGGGCCGGCGCGCGCGGGGGGGGGGGGGGGGGGGGGGGGGGGGGGGCGGGGCGGCGCCGCGGCGCGGGGGGGGGGGCGGCGCGGCCGCCCCCCCCCCCCCGAGGCCCTGTCCGGGGGGACAGGGCCGGGCATCACGTCGATGCTCAGTGCATGACGGCCATGGCGAGCGCGCGGCGGGCGCGCAGCGAGACGCGCTCGGCGCGGCGCTGCATGCGCCGGGCGGCGACCAGGCGCACGGCCTGGCGTTCCGCGTCGGCCTCGCGCTGTCGCTCGTGCATATGGGCACGGGCCAGGGCTTCTGGGATGAGTTGCATTTCACGGGTCCTGTTCTGACGCGCGGTGTACGCGGCGGCGGGGGAGAAGACTGGGGTGGCGGAGCCGGCGGGCTCGCTCGTGGAAGAGGTCATCGGGGCCTGCTTCTGGGGATCGTGCGTGAGGGGGCGGTCGATGGTTCCGGTGGCGCTCATGCCGCGACGACCGGGTTCTTGCGCGGACGGCCACGGGGCCGCTTGCGGGCGACGACCACGCCCTGGACGAAGAGCTCGCCGCCCCAGACGCCCCAGGGCTCGCGGCGCTCCTTGGCGCCGGCGAGGCAGGCGGCCATGAGCGGGCAGGTCCGGCAGAGGGACTTCGCGTACTCGACGTCGGCCGGGGACTCCGCGAAGAAGACCTCGGGGTCGTAGGCGCGACAGGGGACGGGGACGCCGAGGTTCTCGATGGCGTCGTCGAGCGCGGTGAGCGCGGTGAGGGGGGTCAAAGCGGGGTCCTCCGTGAGGCCGGGCAGGGGGAGCGATTCGGAATGCGGTACGGACGGGGCGTGCGCTTCGAGTTGCACGGTGGTCTTTCCTCGTCTGGTCGTTCCGGCCTGTTGGCCGGGGTTTCGGCTGGTACCGGGCGGTGTCTTTCCCGAGGCCCCTTCGCGCCGTCGCCCCCGTTCGGGGACAAACAGAAGGGCCGCGGATCCCGGGTGGGGTTCCGCGGCCCTGAAGGCGCCGGTCTGATCATGGATCAGACTGGATCACTCCAGGGTTCGAGCCCACGGAAGGCCCACATCATGTGGTCGTGCGTCGTCGTCTGCTGCTGGGTTCCGGCACCGGTCGCCGCAAAGTCATAGGCCTTGGCCTTGCCTGCTGCTCCTGCTTCCAGTGCCTTGGTCGGTCGCTCATTGCGCCGGACCACGGCGACCGCACCGAGACCGGAAAGACCGGTGACGGGCAGGCCGGCGACGGGCAGACCGGTGCCAATGAGAGCCGAGGCGGAGAGGCCGAGCGAGCAGGCGGAGACGGCCGAGCGATCGGTCATTTTGGCGCTGCTGACGAAGCTGGCGGTGCTGACGGTGCTGGTCTGGATGGTGTAGCTGATCACTGGAATCGCCTCCTCTCGGCGTCTCGGAGGGCTCGGGTGCGAGCCGGACCCTCATGTTTATTTGGACAAGTACAGCACGAAGACAGGGCTTCGAAGAAGCGCTGTTTCCGTGGTTAAGAACCTATGGGGCTTGACGGGGCGGGCGCAAACTATTTTTCCGACGAGTTTTCCTCAGGTCTCGTCCGCACCCGCCCCACCCTCCTCACCTGCGCAGATGGCCAGGACCTCGGCTCCGTAGCGGTCGAGCTTGCGGACGCCGACGCCGGCGATCGAGGCGAGCTCGCCGTCGGTGCCGGGGACACGCTCCGCGATCGCCATGAGCGTCTTGTCGGTGAACACGCAATACGCCGGCTGGCCGAGCTCCCTGGCCTGTTCCGACCGCCAGTCCCGGAGCCGCTCGTACAGCGCCTCGTCCATGTCCGAGGGACAGTCCTCGCAGCGCATCAGTTTCATCGCGCCCGCCTCGGTGAGGGTGGCGCCGCAGACCCGGCACAGGACCGGGCCGCGCTGCCTGCGCCGGACGGGGCCGCTCCCCCGCTCGACGGAGCCGCCGCCGGCGGAGCCCACCGTGCCGAGCGAGCCGGAGCCGGGCCGCAGCCCCTTGAGGAAGCGGCTGGGGCGCCGGTTGGGGCGGCCCCCGGGGGAACGGGACAGCGACCACGAGAGCGTGAGGTGGATCCGGGCCCGGGTGACGCCCACGTACAGCAGGCGGCGCTCCTCCTCGACCTGCTCGTCGGTCTTGGCGTAGGTGATCGGCATCATGCCCTCGGTGAGGCCGACCAGGAAGACGGCGTCCCATTCGAGGCCCTTGGCCGCGTGGAGCGAGGCCAGGGTGACGCCCTGGACGGTCGGGGCGTGCTGGGCGGCGGCCCGCTCGTCGAGCTCGGCGACCAGGTCGGAGAGGGTCGCTCCGGGCTTGGCGCGCGCGAAGTCCTCGGCGAGCCGGACGAGGGCGGCGAGGGACTCCCAGCGGTCGCGGACGGCGCCGGACCCGGCGGGCGCCTGGCTGGTCCAGCCCTTGGTGGAGAGGACGGCCCTGACCTGCGCGGGGAGGTCCTCCACGTCGTCGAGGAGCGAGTCGTTGCCCCCGGCGCGGGCGGCGCCGCGCAGGGCGATGCCCGCCTCCCGTACCTCCTGGCGCTCGAAGAAGCGCTCGGCGCCGCGGAGCTGGTAGGGCACTCCGGCGTCGGCGAGGGCCTGCTCGTAGACCTCGGACTGGGCGTTGATCCGGTAGAGGACGGCGATCTCGCCGGCCGGGACCCCGGCGGCGACGAGGTCGCGGATGCGGCGGGCGGTGCCCTCGGCCTCGGCGGGCTCGTCGGCGTACTCCGTGTAGACCGGCTCGGGGCCGGTGTCGCGCTGGGAGATCAGCTCGAGGCGGTGCTCGGCGGCCCGGCCGCGGGCCTGGCTGAGCAGCCCGTTCGCCAGGTGGACGACCTGCGGGGTGGAGCGGTAGTCGCGGACCAGTTTGACGACCGTGGCGCCCGGGTGCCGGGTGCGGAAGTTCAGGAGGTGGTCGGGGGTGGCGCCGGTGAAGGAGTAGATCGTCTGGCTGGCGTCGCCGACCACGCAGAGGTTGTCGCGGTCGCCGAGCCACAGGTCGAGCAGCCGCTGCTGGAGCGGGGAGACGTCCTGGTACTCGTCGACGACGAAGTGCTGGTACTGGCGGCGGATCTGGTCGGCGATGTCGTGCCGGTCCTGGAGGATGCCGACGGTGAGCAGCAGCACGTCCTCGAAGTCGATCACCGAGCGGTCGCGCTTCAGCTGCTCGTACATCGCATAGATCTGGCCGATCTCGGCCGGGTCGCGGGGGGCGTCCCTGACGGACTTGGCGACGGCCGCCGGGTAGTCGGCGGGGACGGTCTGGGTGACCTTGGCCCACTCGATCTCGCCGGTCACGTCCCTGAGCTCGTTCCGGTCGAGCCGGATCCGGCAGCGGGCGGCGGCCTCGGCGACCAGTTGGATCTTCCGCTCCAGGAGCCGGGGCAGGTCGCCACCGACTGCTTTCGGCCAGAAGAACTGGAGCTGGCGGAGGGCGGCGGAGTGGAACGTGCGGGCCTGGACGCCGCCCGCGCCGAGCTGCCGGAGACGGCCGCGCATCTCGCCCGCGGCACGGTTCGTGAACGTGACGGCCAGCACACTGGAGGGCTGCAGGATGGCCGCCCGCACCCCGTACGCGATGCGGTGGGTGATGGCCCGCGTCTTGCCCGTGCCGGCCCCAGCGAGGACGCACACCGGCCCGTTCAGGGCGAGAGCGACCTCGCGCTGCTCGGGGTCGAGCCCGTCGAGCACCGCGTCGGCCGTCTCCGGGACCTGCGGGAAGAGAGTGGAGTGCGTCGCTGCTGTCACCCCGCCATGCTGCCAGGTCGGCGGGGCCGGTGCGGCGGCTCGTCCACAGGCGGGAGGCGCCGGTCGTACGAATTCCGGGAATGGGGCGGGGGCGGCGTACGTTCTTCTTCTCGGCACCCGTCCGCGAACGAAGAGGAGCGCCTGGCCATGCAGGGCACTGTGACGATGTACAGCACCACGTGGTGCGGCTACTGCCGTCGGCTGAAGAGCCAGATGGAGCGCGAGGGCATCGCGTACACGGAGATCAACATCGAGCAGGACCCGGACTCGGCCGCGTTCGTCGAGAAGGCCAACGGCGGCAACCAGACGGTGCCGACCGTCCTCTTCCCGGACGGTTCGACCCTGACGAACCCGAGCCTCGCGCAGGTCAAGCAGAAGATCGGCGTCTGAAGCCCTTCCGCGGATCCCCGCACGGAACCCCCGACCGGTGACACGACCGGCCGGGGGTTCCGTGCGTGCGGGGGGCGTCCGGGGGGCCGAGGAGATCCCGAGGGGTTCGGGTGAAGATCGCGAAACGCCCGTGCGGAGACCACGAGGAGCGGTGACGCCCCGAGGGCGACGGGGGGAGGCCAGGAGGTCCCGTATGACCGGGATTTCGCCTGAGCGAACCCCATGAATCCCCTCCCACCGTGAAGAGCGTCACACACCACCCCGTCTTTGTGCGGCTTCCGACAGCGCCCCTATGCTCTCGTCCCGACCGAGATTTGCGACTGCATATCCAGGTGGGATACCTCGTGCTCAACCAGACAGCCCCTGCCCCTCTCGCCGCGCCCGTGTCCTGGAGCCGCGTGCCGGGCACCAGGACGGACGCCGCGGGCCGAGGCCGCGGACGCCTCCACGTCCTCGACGGCCTGCGTCTCGTCGCCGCCCTCATGGTGGTCGCGTACCACTACCTCGCCTTCGGGGCGGGCTGGCCCGCGCCGGTCGAGCGGCTCTTCCCCGGCACCTACTCCGTGGCCTCGTACGGCTACCTCGGCGTGGAGTTCTTCTTCCTCATCAGCGGCTTCGTCATCTGCATGAGCGGCTCGGGCAGGCCGGTGAAGGACTTCTTCGTCTCCCGTGTGGCGCGTCTCTACCCGGCGTACTGGTTCGCCGTCGTCGCCACGTCCGTCACCGTCGCGGTGATCCCCGGCGGGCGCGAGCACCTGCCCTGGAACGAGATCCTCACCAATCTGACGATGCTCCAGGAGCCGCTGGGCGCCGACTCCGTCGACGCGGTCTACTGGACCCTCTTCGCCGAGCTCCGCTTCTACCTGCTCTTCACGCTGCTCGCCTGGTGGGGCCTGACCTACCGCCGGGTGCTGCTGTTCTGCTGCGCCTGGGGAGCGGCGACCGTCCTCGTCGCCCCGGCCGCGCCCGGCCCCCTGCGGCTGCTGCTGATCCCCGAGTACAGCTGGTTCTTCATCGCCGGCGTGGCGTTCTACCTGATGTACCGGTTCCGCCCGAACCTGATGCTCTTCGGCGTCGTCGGCTTCTGCTACTGCGCCTCGCTCGCGCCCTCGATCGACAAGTTCAAGGAGCTCACCTTCCTCGGCGACCGGCCGGCGTGGCCCGTGCTCGTCGTGCTCGCCGCCTTCTTCGGGACGATGACGCTCGTCGCGACCGGCAGGCTCTCCGGCATCCGGTGGCGGTGGCTGCCGGTGGCCGGGGCGCTGACCTACCCCCTGTACCTGCTGCACGAGGTCATCGGCTGGGAGTTCTTCGCGCGCTTCGGGGCGCGGGTCTCCCCGTGGGTGCTGCTCACCGCCGTGCTGCTCGGGATGCTCGTGCTGTCGTACCTGGTGCACCGGCTCGTCGAGCGGCCGCTCGGCCGGAGTCTCAGGCGTCACCTGGCCCGTGCGTGAGCACCGCGGAGACGTCCCCGTCCGGTCGTACCGGCGGGGACGTCCTCACGTGCGGGACCGGCTCAGACCACGTCGCCGGGCTTCGGCAGCGGCTTGCCGTACCAGCGCTCGATCAGGCGGGAGGCGATCGAGATGCCGTACGGCGGCAGCACCTCGCCGGACTCGAAGCCGGCGGCCAGGTCCTCGCGGGAGAACCAGCGGGCCTCGTGGATCTCCTCGCCGTCCACCTGTATCTCCGAGGACGTGGCGCGGGCGAAGAAGCCCAGCATCAGGCTGGACGGGAACGGCCACGGCTGGCTCGCGATGTACTCGACCTCGCCGACCGTGACACCGGCCTCCTCGAAGACCTCGCGGGCCACCGACGCCTCGATCGACTCGCCCGGCTCCACGAAGCCCGCGAGGGTCGAGAAGCGTCCCTCCGGCCAGTGCACCTGGCGGCCGAGCAGCGCCCGGTCCTGGTCGTCGGTGACCAGCATGATCACCGCGGGGTCGGTGCGCGGGTAGTGCTCGGCGCCGCAGGCCTGGCAGCGGCGGACGTGACCGGCGGCCGCGACGACCGTGCGCTCGCCGCAGCGCGAGCAGAAGCGGTGGAGGCGCTGCCAGTTCTCCAGGGCCACGGCGTGCACCATGAGGCCCGCGTCGCGGTCGGAGAGCAGCAGACCGGCCTCGCGCAGCCCGGCGGGGCGGGCGGACTGGTCCATGCGGCCGGGCAGGGAGTCCTTCTGGAGCGCGAAGTACGAGACGCCGTCGGCGTCCGTGCCCAGGAAGTAGCGGTGGGTCTCGGTGACCGGGGCCTCGAAGGCCGGGGTCATCACGAGCTCGGTGGTGCCGTCGGGGAGGTCGTCGATGAGCACCTGGCCCCCGGAGACCACGAAGACCCGGGTGGTGGGGTGGCTCCAGGCCGCCGCCAGCCAGGCCTCGTCGAGGCGGTGGTGGGCGGCGCGGTCGATGCCGCTCGGGGCGGTGAGCGAGATCGGGCGGTCCGCTGACGCGTTCTTCAAGGTGCTCACAGGTGCTTCCAACTCCCCCGGATCGGTGTGTGGGTTCAGCGGGCGCTGGTGTGGAGGGCGGTGGGCAGGTCGCCCCACAGGAGCGCGGTCGTCTCGACGCCCTTCATGAGGAGATCGAGCTCGATCTTCTCGTTGGGGGCGTGCCAGCCGTCGGACGGGACGGAGATGCCGAGGAACAGGACGGGTGCCTCCAGGACGTCCTGCAGGTCGGCGGCCGGTCCGGAGCCGCCCTCGCGGGTGTAGCGGACCTTGGCGCCGTCGAAGGCCCGGCTCATGGCCCCGGCCACCGCCTTGAGGGCGGGGTGGTCGAGGGGGGTGAGGCAGGGGCGGGTCGGGGCGCCGAAGACGATCTCGTACCGGATGCCCGCGGGCACGAGTCCGGCCAGCCAGTCCCGTACCGCGCTCTCGATCTTCTCCGGGTCCTGGCCCGCGACCAGCCGGAACGACAGCTTGAGCATCGCGGAGGCGGGGACGATCGTCTTGCCGCCGGGGCCCTGGTAGCCGCCGCCGATGCCGTTGACCTCGGCGGTGGGCCGGGCCCAGACCCGCTCCAGGGTCGTGAAGCCGGCCTCGCCGAGGGTGCCGTGGGACTTGGCGGTGCGCAGCCAGGCCGCCTCGTCGAAGGGCAGCTCGGCGACGAGGGCGCGCTCGGCGTCGGTCAGTTCGGTCACGCCGTCGTAGAAGCCGGGGATCGCGACGTGCTCGTGCTCGTCGTGGAGGGCGGCGACGATGCGTCCCGCGACGGTGGCCGGGTTCGGCACGGCGCCGCCGAAGGAGCCGGAGTGGATGTCCTGGTCCGGGCCGTACAGCTCGATCTCGCAGTCGGCGACCCCGCGCATGCCGGTGCAGACGGTGGGGGTGGTCTCGGACCACATGCCGGTGTCGGAGACGATCACGGCGTCGGCGGCGAGCCGCCCGGCGTGCTCCTCGACGAGCGCGCGGAAGTGCGGGGAGCCGGACTCCTCCTCGCCCTCGACGATCAGCTTGAGGTTGACGGCGGGCGCGGTGCGGCCGGTGGCGGCGAGGTGGGCCCGGACACCGAGGGTGTGGAAGAACACCTGCCCCTTGTCGTCGGCCGCCCCGCGCGCGTACATCCGGCCGTCGACCACCGTCGGCTCGAACGGGTCCGTGTGCCAGCCGTCCTCGCGGGCGGCGGGCTGCACGTCGTGGTGACCGTAGACGAGGACGGTCGGGGCGTCCGGGTCCCCGGAGGGCCACTCGGCGAAGACGGCGGGCGCGCCGGCGGTCTCCCAGACCTCGACCGTGGTGAAGCCGGTCCCGGTGAGCTTGGCGGCGAGCCACTCGGCGCTGCGCCGTACGTCCCCGGCCCGGTCCGGCTGGGCCGACACGGAGGGGATGCGCAGCCATTCGGCCAGGTCGCCGAGGAAGGCGTCGCGGTGCTTCGCGACGTACGCGCGTACGGTGTGGACGGCGCTGTCCGGGGTCTCGCTCATGCCCCGAGCCTATCCGGCGTCCGGGGGTGCCCCGCCCAGCAGGATCGCCTCGAGACCGGCCCGCCCGGGCAGCCGAGCGGGCCGGGCGACCTCGCCCGTCCGGACGTACACGAAGGCGGCGGCCACCTCCTCGGGTGCGAGGCCGTGCTGCTCGGCCCAGGCCAGCCGGTAGATCGCCAGCTGGAGGGGGTCCGCGGAGCGCTCCCGGCTGGTCTTCCAGTCGACGATCTCGTACGCGCCGGACTCCGGGTCCCGGTAGACGGCGTCGATCCGGCCCCGGACGACCCGGCCCGCGAGGGAGAGGTGCACGGGGACCTCGACGCGGTACGGGGTGCGGTGGGCGTACGGGGTGCGGGCGAAGGCCTCCTTGAGCTCGTCGAGGTCACGCTCGTCGAGGATCTCCGGCTCCCCCGCGAACTCCTCGCCGCCGGGCAGCTCCTCCGGGCCGAGGAACGGCAGCGGGAGCTCCTCGAAGCGGGACTCCACCCACGCGTGGAAACGGGTGCCCCGGCGGGCGGCGGGCTGCGGCGCCTTGGGCATGGGCCGGGCCAGCTCCTGCGCGAAGCCGTCGGGGTCGGCGGCGAGGCGCAGCACCTGGGAGGCGGAGAGGTACGCGGGCAGCAGGACGTCACGCGTGGTCGCGCGGGCGCGGCGGAGCTCGGTGGTGAGGGCGGTGAGGTCGCGGTCCCAGGAGGCGACGGTCCTGGTGTCCTCGGCGGTGAGCGAGCGGACCTCCTCGCGGGGCGGCGGGACCGCGTCCCTGTGGGTGTCCTCGGGGAGGGCCTCCTCGTCCCAGACGGGCTCCTCCTCGTCGGGCCAGCGGTCCTCGGGGGCGGCGTCGGCGAGGCCGGGCGCCGTGCCGACGGGGCGGGGCTCCTCGGGGGCGGCGTCGGCGAGGCCGGGCGCCGTGCCGGCGGGGCGGGGCTCCTCGGGGTCGGCGTCGGCGAGGCCGGGCGCCGTGCCGGCGGGGCGGGGGTCCTCGGTTCCGTCCTGCGGGGCGTGCGCCCACAGCCGGTCCTTGACCAGTTCCGCCGCCTTCCGCCTGCGGGTCAGGGCCTCGTCGTCCAGGGGCAGCGGCCACGCCGGGTCGTCTCCGGGCGCCAGCGACGGGTTCTCCGCGTCCTTCTCCGGTTCGTCCGCCCAGGCCTCGATCTCGCCGTGGCCGGACGCGCAGTGGTCGTACAGCGCCTGGAGGAAGTCCGAGGGGCCCCGCGGCTTCTTCTGGGCCGGCCCCCACCAGTGGGCGGAGCCCAGGAGGAGGGAACGGGGGCGGGTGAAGGTCACGTAGCCGAGGCGGAGCTCCTCGGTGTGCTGGTGGTCCCGCATCTCGTTCTTGAAGGACGTCAGGGCCTTGGCGTCCCAGGTGTCGATGTCCGGCAGGGTGGCCGCGTCGCCGCGCAGGGCGTGCGGGAGCACCTGGGGCTGCGAGGTCCAGGACTCGCGGGCCCGGGCGCTCGGGAACTGGCCGGTGACCAGGCCGGGGACGGCGACGACGTCCCATTCGAGGCCCTTGGACTTGTGGGCGGTGAGGACCTTCACCGTGTTCTCGCCGCCCGGCAGCGCGCTGTCGAGGCCCTTCTCGAACTGGACGGCCGTCCGCAGGAAGCCGAGGAAGGCGAGGAGGCTGGCCTCGCCGTCGAGGGAGGCGAAGCCGGCGGCGATGTCGAGGAAGTGGCCGAGGGTCTCGCGGCGGCGGGCCGCGAGCGCGTGCGGGGAGGCGGAGAGCTCGACCTCAAGGCCGGTCGCGCCGAGGACCCGGTGCAGCACGTCCATCAGGGGGTCGGCGAGGGAGGTGCGCAGGGCGCGCAGCTCGGTGGCGAGGCGCGCGAAGCGGACCCGGGCCTCGGCGGAGAAGACCAGGCCGTCGTCGGCGCCGCCGGAGTCGAGGAAGGTGTCGAGCGCGTCGGCGAGGGAGACGACCTCGGCCGGGTCGACGCCCTCGACGGCGGCCGCGAGCCGCTGGTCGGGGTCCGCCTCCTCGCCGCCCCGGTGGACCAGGAGGCGGGCACGGCGGCCGAGGAGGGCGAGGTCGCGGGCGCCGATGCGCCAGCGGGGGCCGGTGAGGAGGCGGACGAGGGCGGCGTTGGCCCCCGGGTCCTGGAGGACCTCGCAGACGGCGACGAGGTCGGCGATCTCGGGCAGGTGGAGGAGGCCGGAGAGGCCGACGACCTCCACGGGCACGTCCCGGGCGACGAGCGCCGCGTGGAGGGCGGGGAAGTCGGTGGCGGTGCGGCACAGGACGGCGATCTCACCGGGCTCCCGGCCGGTCCGTACGAGGTGGGCGAGGGAGTCGGCGAGCCAGTCGATCTCCTCGGCGTGGGTGGGCAGCAGCGCGATCCGCACGGTGCCGTCGGCCTCGGCGCCGGGGGCGGGGCGCAGCGCCTCGACGCCCGCGTGCAGGGCGCGCAGGGGGGCGGCGAGGCCGTTGGCGAGGTCCAGGAGGCGGCCGCCGCTGCGCCGGTTCTCGGAGAGGGAGTAGCGGTTCGCGGGGCTGCCGTCGGCGTGCGGGAAGTGCTCGGGGAAGTCGTCCAGGTTCGCCACGGAGGCGCCGCGCCAGCCGTAGATGGCCTGGCAGGGGTCGCCGACGGCGGTCACGGCGTGTCCGGTGGCGCCGCCGGTCGGGCCCTGTCCGAAGAGGCCGGAGAGCAGCAGCCGCTGGGCGACGGAGGTGTCCTGGTACTCGTCGAGCAGGACGACCCGGAACTCCTCGCGGAGGATCGCGCCGACCTCGGGGCGGGTGGTGGCGAGCTCGGCGGAGCGGGCGATCTGGTCGCCGAAGTCGAGCAGGTCGCGGGAGCGCTTGGCGGCGCGGTAGCGGACGACGAGGTCGAGGAGCTCGCGGCGGGCGGCGGAGGCCTCGGGGATCTTGCGCAGCTCGGCGTTGCTGAGCCGGGCGCCGGCGAGGGCGTCGAGGAGCTCGGAGTCGTACGCGCGGAGCCGCTCGGGCGGCACGAGGTGCTCGGCGAGCTCGGCGTCGAGGGCGAGCAGGTCGGTGATGAGCGTCGGGAAGGAGCGGGTGAGCGCGGGGTACGGGCCGGGGGCCTCGCGCAGCACGCGCGCGGCGAGCTGGTAGCGGGTGGCGTCGGCGAGCAGCCGGGAGGTGGGCTCCAGGCCGATGCGGAGGCCGTGGTCGGTCAGGAGCTGCCCGGCGAAGGCGTGGTACGTGGAGATGCGGGGCTCGCCGGGAGGATCGTCCGGGTCGATGACGTCGGGGTCGGTGACGCCGGCCCGGACGAGGGCGGTGCGGACCCGCTCGGCGAGCTCGCCGGCCGCCTTGTTGGTGAAGGTGAGGCCGAGGACCTGCTCGGGGGCGACCTGGCCCGTGCCGACCAGCCAGACCACCCGGGCGGCCATCACCGTCGTCTTGCCGGAGCCGGCTCCGGCCACGACGACCTGCGGGGCGAGCGGCGCGGTGATGCAGGCCGTCTGCTCCGGGGTGAACGGGATGCCGAGGAGCTCCTTGAGCTGCTCGGGGTCGGTGAGGTGCGCGGTCACCTGAACGAGGCTAACGGGGCGGACCGACATTCCCACCCCGTGCGCCTCTGACCTGCGGTGCTACGCGGAGACCCCGCCGTCCAGCCCGGTGAGGTCCACGGTCTCGTCGGCCGGCGGGACCTTCACCGTGACCGGCTTGTCGTAGTCGCGGAAGACCATGGTGCCGGGTTCGTCGCCGCCCGCCTTCACGATCTTCAGGATGTACGGCTTGCCCCGCTCGGCGACGGACACCGTGGTCGTGCCGCCGTCGGTCCTCTTCTTCACCAGGGTCGCGACGGGCGTGCCGGCCACCGTGCCGTCCGGGCCGCGGGTCAGTCCGCTGCGCTGCTCCTTGTCCTTGTCCAGGTCGGCGAGGAGCGACTTCAGGTCGCAGACGCCGCCGAGGGCCTCGCTGCCCGCCTGTCCCGGGGCGATCTTCAGCCAGCGGCCCTTGATCAGTTCGAGGGTGGCCGTGATCTGCGGCTCCGGTATGCCCTGGGAGGACATGGAGACCCGCCAGAACGTCTCGTCGCCCTTCATGTAGGTGACGTGGTCGACCCGGCGCAGTTCGGCGATGCCGCCCTTGATCCTCATCAGGCCGGTGCACTCGTCGTGGTCGTTGAGGGCGAAGTCGATGTCGAGCGGCTGTCCGTCGCTGACGACCCGGCCGGTCATGCGCAGCGACGTCGCGGACTGCGTGGCCGTGACGGCGCGCTCGCCGATCTCGTCGGCGGTGAGGTGGGCGAAGGGATCCGGGGAGGGGGCGGGTCCGGGGGCCGCCGCGCCGGGTGGGGCGGCGGCCGGGCCGGCGGTCGCCGCCCAGGCCGCGACCGGCGCGGGCCCCGTGGCGACGACGGCGGCGCAGACGACCGCCGCGGCGCGGAGCTTTCGGTGGGACGCCATGCGGGCCTCCTCGCGTTCCCGTGCACCCCTGTCCACCAGGGTCGCCCCGCGCGCGCGTGCCCGCTACTCCGCACGGGTGGGGCCCCGGGTGCGACGGCCGGGGCCCTCGTGGAGCGCGCGGGCGTAGGTGCGGCGGGTCAGTCGACGACCTGGCGGCCCTCCGGCCGGGCACTGCACGAGGCCCGGAAGGAGCAGGTCGTGCAGTGCTGGCCGGTGCTGGGGGTGAACCGCTCGTCGAGGACCCGGCCGGCCGCCGTGGCGAGCAGCTCGCCGACCCACTCGCCGGTCAGGGGCTCCTGCGCCTGGACCTTGGGCAGGGCGTCGCCGCCCTCCTTCTTCGGGGCGGCCTGCCGCAGCTGGACGAGCTCGGCGCCGCCGGGCTCCGGGCGGTCCCCGCCGAAGACCTCGTCGAGGGCGCCCTCCCGCACGGCGAGCTGGTAGACGGCGAGCTGCGGGTGGTGGGCGACCTCGTCCTTGGTGGGGGCGGACTTGCCGGTCTTGAAGTCGACGACGTACGCGCGCCCGTGCTCGTCGGTCTCGACCCGGTCCATGGACCCTCGGATGCGGACCTCGTACTCCCCCGCCTCCAGCGTCACGTCGAAGCCGTGCTCGGACGCGGCCGGGGTGCGGCCGCCGCGGTCCATGACGTGCCAGCTCAGGAAGCGTTCGAGGGCCACGCGCGCGTGCTGCTTCTCCTGCGCCGACTTCCACGGGGCGTCGAAGGCGAGGGCGTCCCAGACGGAGTCCAGCCGGGCCATCAGGACGTCGAGGTCGGCCGGAGTGCGCCCGGAGGCGACCTCGTCGGCGAGCACGTGCACGACGTTCCCGAAGCCCTGGGCCGCGGTCGCGGGTGCCGCCGCCTTGACCTCGCGGCCCAGGAACCACTGGAGGGAGCAGGTGCCGACGAGGTTCTCCAGGGAGCTCGGCGACAGCGCCACCGGGCGGTCGCGGTCGCGCAGCGGCTCCGGGCTCCGGGTCGGCTCGAACAGGCCCCACCAGCGGTCGGGGTGTGCGGCCGGGACGAGCGGCTGGCCGTCCTCGTCGGTGAGCGCGGCCAGCCGGGCGAGCCGGTCGGCGGCGGCCTCGCGGAGCTCGGGCGAGGCCTCCGGGTCGACGGTCGTGGCGCGGAGCTCGGCGACCAGGGCGGAGACCGCGAGCGGGCGGCGGGGGCGGCCGGGCACGTCCTTCGGCTCGGCGCCGAGCTCGGCGAGGAAGCGGGACGGCTGGTCCCCGTCCTCGGCGGCGGCCTTCACCGCGGTGACGACGAGCCGGTCACGCGCGCGGGTGGCGGCGACGTAGAAGAGGCGGCGCTCCTCGGCGAGCAGGGCGCCGGGGGTGAGGGGCTCGGCGAGGCCGTCGCGGCCGATGCGGTCGGCTTCGAGGAGCGAGCCGCGGCGGCGGAGGTCCGGCCAGAGGCCCTCCTGCAGGCCCGCGACGACGACGAAGCTCCATTCGAGGCCCTTGGAGCGGTGGGCGGTCATCAGGCGGACGGCGTCGGGGCGGGTGTGCCGGCGGGTGAGGGTGTCGGCGGCGATGTCCTGGGCGTCGAGCTCTTCGAGGAAGTTGAGGACGCCCCGGCCGCCGACGCGCTCCTCGGCGCGGGCGGCGGTCTCGAAGAGCGCGCAGACGGCGTCGAGGTCGCGGTCGGCGTTGCGTCCGGCGGGGCCGCCGCGCAGGGCGGCGCGCTCCAGGCGGCCGGGCCAGGGCGTGCCCTTCCACAGCACCCAGAGGGCCTCCTCGGCGGTGCCGCCGGCGGCGAGGAGGGTGCGGGTCTCCTGGAGGAGCAGCCCGAGCCGCTGCGCGCCCTTGCTGTACGCGGGGTCGTGGGCGACGAGTCGCCCGGGTTCGGCGAGGGCCCTCGCGAGGAGGACGTCGGAGGGCGGCGGGATCTTGTTGCCGGCGGCTCGCTCCTCGTCGCGGAGGGCGCGGCCGAGGCGGCGGAGGTCGGCGGGGTCCACTCCCGCGAGGGGCGAGGCGAGCAGCTCCAGGGCGGTCTCCACGGAGAGCCATCCGGCGGTGTCGTACGGCCCCGGGGCGGCGGGCGCGGTCTCGGCCGGGGCCGGGGCGTCGGCGTCCACCGGGCCGCCGTCCGGCGTGGGCCCGGCGTCCTGGAGCTCACCGTCCGGGACGGGTGCGGCGTCCTGGAGCTCACCGTCCGGGACGGGTGCGGCGCCGTCGGGGGTGGCGCCCACCCCGTCCGCCCCGGCGGAACGCATGCCCGCAGCCCGGTCCGGCGCGGCGGGACGCAGGTCCGCGGCGACCGCCCTCAGTGCCAGCAGCAGAGGAGCCACCGCCGGTTCGTGGCGCAGGGGGGTGTCCGCCGCGTCCGTCTCCACCGGGACGCCCGCGGAGGTGAGGGCGCGGCGGAGGGACGGCAGGGAGGAGGAGGCGCGGGTGAGGACGGCCATGTCCGGCCAGGGCACGCCGTCCTCCAGGTGCGCGCGGCGCAGCAGGTCGGCGATGTTCTCGGCCTCCGCCGAGGCCGTGGGGTACGTGTACGCCTCCGCCCGGCCGCCGTCCCGGGTCGGGGCGAGGTCGCGGTGGGCGCGGACCTTGTCGGCGGGGAGCCGGGGCATCGGCATCCGCTGGGCGAGCAGCCGGGTCGCCCCGAGCAGGGCGGCGCCGGAGCGGCGCGAGGCGCCGAGGACGCGGACGTCCGCGCCGCCGAACGCGGACGGGAAGTCGAGGATGCCGTTCACGTCGGCGCCGCGGAAGGCGTAGATGGACTGGTCGGGGTCGCCGAAGGCGACGACCGTGGCGTGGCCGCCTCCCGCGAGCGCGTGCAGGAGCCGGACCTGGGCGGGGTCGGTGTCCTGGTACTCGTCGACGTAGATCGCGTCGTAGGCGGGCAGGCGGGAGTCCCGGGCGAGCGGTACGGCCCGGTGGACGAGTTCCGCGTAGTCGAGGACGCCCTGGAGGTCGAGGACGTCGAGGTACTCGGCGAGGAAGCCCGCCGCAGCCTTCCAGTCGGGGCGGCCGACCCGGTCCGCGAAGCGGGCCAGCGCGTCGGGTCCGAGGCCCAGTTCGCGGGAGCGCGCGAGGACGGCCCGTACCTCGTCGGCGAAGCCCCGGGTGGTGAGGCAGGCGCGGAGCTCGTCGGGCCAGCGGACGTGCCCGAGGCCCGCCTTCTCCAGGTCGATCTGGCCGGCGAGCAGTTCACGGACGGCGAGGTCCTGCTCGGGTCCGGACAGCAGCCGGAGCGGTTCGGCGAAGAGCTCGGCGTCCTGGTGGGCGCGGATCAGGGCGTAGCAGTACGAGTGGAAGGTCGTCGCCTGCGGGGGGCGGCGGCCGCCGAGCCGGGCGGCCATGCGGTCGCGGAGTTCGACGGCGGCCTTGCGGCTGAAGGTGAGGACGAGGAGGCGCTCGGGGTCGGCGCCGTTCTCCATGCGGGCGGCGACCGCCTCGACCAGCGTGGTCGTCTTGCCGGTGCCGGGTCCGGCGAGGACGAGGAGAGGTCCCTCGGTGTGCTCAACCACTTCCCGCTGGACTGCGTCCAGCTGAGGGGGATCCAGCGGGGCCGGCGTGGTGCGCACCAGTCGGTACGCGCCCGGGGTCCGCTGCCGTCCCGGACCCGGGTACGGCTGTCCCTGGTGCGGCGGCGTACGCCGGGTGGTGGAGGAGGAGCTCACGTGGATCGCCGGTCCTGGTGGGTGTGGTGGTGCGGGTGAGGCGGCCGTGTGCCGTGGCCGCCGCCTCGGGATGCGCGGACGTCGACGTTACGCGAAGCGTGCCGCCGACGAGCCGTACTCCGCACCGCGTCCACCCCCGCGGGCCCCTCCCGCCCCGGCCCGCCGGGGCGGAGCCGTCAGGTGTGAGTTCCGTCCCAGCGGGCCCGCCGCATGTCGATCCTCGGCACGTGCCCCTCGGCCGCGGGGCCCGCCGCGCGCAGCGGCGTGCCCTCCTCGCGGTAGTGCCCGAGGGCCCGGAGCTCGTGGCCCGGCAGCAGGGTGCCGTCGGCGCGGACCACCCGCCACCAGGGGGCCGAACCGCCGTACAGTGCCATGACACGGCCGACCTGGCGCGGCCCTCCCTCGCCCAGCCACTCGGCCACGTCGCCGTAGGTCATCACGCGGCCGGGAGGGATGGCGTCGGCCACGTCGAGCACCCGCTCCGCGTACGCGGGCAGGTCTCCGGTCTCCCCCACGGGTTCCTCGATGCTCATCCGCCCCATCCTGCCTCACCGCACCGACATGGCCCTGATGCCTCCGCCCGGCGGCTCTTCGTGCCACCATCGTCCGGGCGGTGACTGGTGATACGAGATCAAGAGCGACAAGTACAAGAACACGGACAAGAACACGAGCACGATCGCACGGGTGATCGCGAGCATGATCACGGACGCGACCGACGAGAAGCACATGCAGAGACGGACATGGTGATGGGGCAGGACACGCGGCCTCCCGAGGGGGCTCAGCCCGACGTGCCCGAGCGCGTCTCCGGGGACGAGCCGCTGCTCGCCGCCCGCGTCCACCGGCCCTCCGACCTGATGCGGCTGCTCGTCGGCCTGCTCGCCATCGGACTCGTCATCGCCGTCGCCGCCTTCGCCCACGCCACGACCTCGGGCCTGGAGGAGGACATCAACAAGGGCGCGGTCGGCGCCCCGGACGTCTTCGTCAAGATCGCCGGTCTCGTCTCGTCCATCGCCGTCCTGCTCGTACCGGTCGCGTTCGCCATCGAACGGCTGATCAAACGCGACGGGCTGCGCATCGCGGACGGCGTCCTCGCCGCCGTCCTGGCGCACGGCGTCACCCTCGCCACCGACCTCTGGGTCGCGCAGGCCGCGCCGGGCACGATCCAGGACGCGCTGACCCAGCCGCAGTCCGGCGGCGGCCTCACGGACCCCGTGCACAACTACCTCGCGCCGGTCATCGCGTACATGACCGCCGTCGGCATGGCCCGCAGGCCCCGCTGGCGGGTGTCGCTCTGGGTGGTGCTGCTGCTCGACGCCTTCACCATGCTGGTCGCCGGTTACACCACCGCCCTCTCGATCATCCTGACCGTCCTGATCGGCTGGACGGTCGCCTACGGCACCCTGTACGCCGTCGGCTCGCCCAACGTCCGGCCCACCGGGCAGACCCTCCTCGCCGGCCTGCGCCGGGTCGGCTTCCGGCCGGTGACCGCGCTGCGCGCCGAGGACGTGGCCGACGCGGCCGACAGCGGGGACCGGGGCCGCCGGTACATCGTGACCCTGGAGGACGGGCCGCCGCTCGACGTCACCGTCGTCGACCGGGAGCAGCAGGCCCACGGCTTCTTCTACCGCGCCTGGCGGCGGATCAGCCTGCGGACGATCACCACCCGCCGCTCCATCGTCTCGCTGCGCCAGGCCCTGGAGCAGGAGGCGCTCCTCGCGTACGCGGCGATCGCCGCCGGGGCGAACGCGCCGAAGCTGATCGCCACCTCCGAGCTCGGTCCGGACGCCGTGATGCTCGTGTACGAGCACATCGGCGGCCGCACCCTGGACTCGCTCGACGACGAGGAGATCACCGACGAGCTGGTCCGCAGCGCCTGGCGGCAGGTCCGGGCGCTGCAGTCCCGCCGGATCGCGCACCGGCGGCTCTCCGGGGACGCGATCCTGGTGGATCGTTCCGGCAGGGTGATCCTCACGGATCTGCGCGGCGGCGAGATCGCGGCCGGCGACCTGGTCCTGCGGATGGACATCGCCCAGCTGCTCACCACCCTCGGTCTGCGGGTCGGGGCGGAGCGCGCGGTCGCCGCGGCCGTCGAGGTGCTCGGTCCCGACACCGTCGCCGACTGCCTGCCACTGCTCCAACCGATCGCGCTGAGCCGCTCCACGCGCGCGACGCTGCGGAGACTGGCCCGGGAGCGGTCCGCCCGGGAGCGGGAGGCCGTGCTCGCGGCCTCGGAGGCCGCCAAGCACGAGCGGGCGCTCGCCAAGGCCGAGGCCGCGGCGGACAAGGAGGCCGTCCCGGCGGAGACGAAGGCAGAGAAGAAGGCGGACAAGAAGGCCGAGAAGCGGGCCCTGGACACCGCCCTCGACGAGGCCCGCGAGGAGGACCTGCTCGCGCAGATCCGGCAGCAGGTGCTGCTCATCCGCCCGCAGGCCCCGGTGGAGCCGGTCCGCCTGGAGCGGATCAAGCCGCGGACCCTGGTCAGCATGATCGCGGGCGCGGTCGCCGCGTACTTCCTGCTGTCGCAGATCGCCCGTACGCCGCTGTCGACGGTCAGCGAGGCGGACTGGCGCTGGGTGGCGGCCGCGGTGCTGTTCTCGGCGATCAGCTACGTGGCGGCGGCGATGAGCCTGCTGGGCTTCGTGCCCGAGCGGGTCGGGTTCTGGCGGACGGTGGTGGCACAGGTCGCCGGCTCGTTCGTGAAGATCGTCGCTCCGGCGGCGGTCGGCGGTGTCGCCCTGAACACCCGCTTCCTCCAGCGCGCGGGCGTCCGCCCGGGGCTCGCGGTCGCGAGCGTCGGCGCCTCGCAGCTCTTCGGGCTCGGGGCGCACATCGTGCTCCTGCTCTCCTTCGGCTATCTGACGGGCACCGAGAAGACGCAGTCCTTCAGCCCGTCGAGGACGGTGATCGCAGGGCTCCTGACGGTCGCGGTGCTCGTCCTCGTGGTGACGGCGATCCCGTTCATGCGCAAGTTCGTGTCGACGCGACTGCGCTCGCTCTTCGCCGGAGTGGTGCCGCGCATGCTGGACGTGCTCCAGCGGCCCATGAAGCTGGCGACGGGCATCAGCGGGATGCTGCTCCTGACCATCGTGTTCGTCCTCTGTCTGGACGCCTCGATCCGGGCGTTCAGCCACGGGAACCAGACGATCAGCTACGCGACCGTGGCCGTCGTCTTCCTCGCGGGCAACGCGCTCGGTTCGGCGGCGCCCACCCCGGGCGGTGTCGGCGCGGTCGAGGGCGCTCTCACCGTCGGCCTGGTCACCGTCGGCGGCCTGCCGATCGAGGTCGCGACCCCGGCCGTGCTCCTGTACCGCCTCCTCACGCTGTGGATCCCGGTACTGCCGGGGTGGATCTGCTTCAACTGGCTGACCAAGCGGGAAGCCCTGTAGGGAGCTCCCCGGCAGCCGGTCCGCGGGGCCGCCGCCCCCGCCACCCGCTTGGACCCCCGTCCCGCGCGGGGGCGGGGGCCGCGGCCCACGATGGGCCTATGCCGATCTCCGCCGCCCAGCGCGCCGCCCTGCTCACCGCCACCACCGTGCTGCTCGCCGCCGGCTGCTCGGACGGGGGAGACCAGGCGGCGGACCCGGTGACGCCGACCGGCAGCGCGACCGGGCTCTCGGCGCTGACGTCGCAGAAGCTGTCCTGGGCGCCGTGCCCGCCGCCGTCCGCCGCCGAGGGCGGCGGACCCGCGCCCTCGCCGCTGCCCGGGGGTGCCGTCTGGGAGTGTTCCTTCCTCCAGACGCCGCTCGACTGGGCGGACCCGGAGGGCGAGACCATCGAGCTGGCCCTCATCCGCGCCAAGGCCCGGGACAGCGCCCGGCGGATCGGCTCGCTCGTCTTCAACTTCGGCGGTCCCGGCGGCTCCGGCGTCACCGCCCTGCCCGGTTTCGCGACCGACTACGAGTCGCTGCGCTCCCGCTACGACCTGGTCTCCTTCGACCCGCGCGGCGTCGGCCGCAGCGACCCCGTCGAGTGCGCCACCGACAAGGAGCTCGACGCCTACTACGCCCTGGACTTCACCCCGGACGACGCCGCCGAGGAGCGGACGCTGTCCGACGCGCAGAAGCGCTACGCGCGGGGCTGCGAGCGCGACGCGGGCGCGGCCCTGCCGCACGTCGGCACCGAGAACGCGGCCCGGGACATGGATCTGATGCGGCAGGTCCTCGGCGACGAGAAGCTGCACTACTTCGGCATCTCGTACGGCACCGAGCTCGGCGGCGTCTACGCCCACATGTTCCCGAAGAACGTCGGCCGGGCCGTGTTCGACGCGGTCGTCGACCCGGACGCCGGCGTCGAGGACGGCGCCCTCGGCCAGGCGAGGGGCTTCCAGCTGGCGCTGGACAACTTCGCCCAGGACTGCGTGGACCGCGGCGACGAGTGCGCGCTGCCCGGCAGCAGCGTCTCGGAGATCGAGGCGGGCATCACGGACCTCCTCGCGGAGCTCGACAAGAAGCCGATCCCCGGCATCGGGGACCGGAAGCTGACCCAGACCCAGGCCACCAACGGCATCGCGCAGGCGCTGTACTCGAAGGAGTTCTGGCCGTATCTGGAGCAGGGGCTCGACGCGGCCGACGGCGGCGACGGGGCCCTGCTCCTGTCCCTGTCGGACGCGATGAACGGGCGCAGCCAGGACGGCTCGTACAGCAACATCCAGGCCGCGAACGCCGCCATCAACTGCGTCGACTTCAAGGAGCGCTACACCCTCGGGCAGGCGAAGGAGCGGCTCGGCCAGTTCCGCGAGGCCTCCCCCGTCTTCGGTGACTTCATGGGCTGGTCGCTCGCGAGCTGCTCGCAGTGGCCGGTGCCGGGGCTCTGGGAGCACCCGGACGTCTCGGCGCCGGGCGCGGCGCCGATCCTCGTGGTCGGGAACACCGGCGACCCGGCGACGCCGTACGAGGGCGCCCGGTCGATGGTGAACGCGCTCGGCAAGGGCGTCGGGGTCGAGGTGACGTACGAGGGAGAGGGCCACGGCGCCTACAACAGCGGCAGCAAGTGCGTGAAGAAGACGGTGGACGACTACCTGCTGGCGGGCAAGGTCCCGGCCTCGGGCACGGTCTGCAAGTAGCGGGCCCCGGACGCGGGGGGGGGGGGCGGGCGGCCCCCCCACGGCGAGCTCGACCTCATCGCCGGAGGTATCACCTCAGACACCCCGTGGGTGGACAAGGCCGGCGTGAGCCGTGGATACACGCAGATCCAGGGGGCGAACGGTCGCGAGATCGTCATGCTCGTCCCGCTCGGCGAGAACGCGTTCCTGACGAAGCTCGAGACCTTCCTCGACGAGGAGGTCGGCGGATGACCGAGACCGGGCAGTTCGGGCGCACCACCCTGCCGCCGAAGCAGCAGCGCGCGCTCCGCAGCGCGGTGAAGTGGGAGATCTTCACGATCGTCTACACGT
>NZ_JBHWFF010000062.1:0-16236 GCF_042733785.1 Streptomyces sp. NPDC059695
GCTGTCGCGCGTGGGGTCTCTCCACCCCCCCCCCCCCACACCCCCCCCCCACACCCCCCCCCCCCCCCGGGTGGTGGGGGGGGGGGGGGGGGGGGGGGGGGCGCCCCCCCCCCCCACCCCTGCTCACGCGCCGGTCAGCCGGAGCAGCCCCCGCACTGGCACGGGGAGCCCGACTGGCAGCCGCAGCCGCAGCCCGAGCCGCAGCCGCAGGCGCCGAGCACGGGCAGGAACACCGCCTCGCGCGGCGCCTCCGCCCCGGATTCGGTCGTCATGGGGGATTCGGCCATGAGGGTCCCTCCCTTTCGAGGCGAGCTTCGCCTCCCCCCATTGCATGCCCACTCGGACCGGCGCATCAACGGCGCACCGGCGCCCGTGCGCCTACGCGCCCTCCACCGGCGCGTCCGCGGCCTGCAGCTCGTCCGCGTGCTCACCCGTCACCAGGTACACGACGCGCTTCGCCACCGACACCGCGTGGTCCGCGAACCGCTCGTAGTACCGGCCGAGCAGCGTCACGTCCACGGCCGTCTCGATGCCGTGCTTCCAGCGGTCGTCCATCAGGTGCTGGAAGAGCGTCCGGTGCAGCAGGTCCATCTCGTCGTCGTCCTGCTCCAGCTGGAGCGCCAGGTCGACGTCCTTCGTGATGATGACCTCCGCCGCCTTCGCCATCAGGCGCTGCGCCAGCTGGCCCATCTCCAGGATGGTCGCGTGCAGGTCCCGCGGCACCGCCGTGTCGGGGAAGCGCAGCCGCGCCAGCTTCGCCACGTGCTGCGCCAGGTCGCCGGAGCGCTCCAGGTCGGCGCTCATCCGCAGCGAGGTCACCACGATCCGCAGGTCCGTCGCCACCGGCTGCTGCCGGGCGAGCAGCGCTATCGCCCGCGCCTCCAGGTCGTGCTGGAGGTCGTCGACCTTCTGGTCCGCCGCGATCACGCTCTCCGCGAGCTTGAGATCCGCGTCGAGCATGGCCGTCGTGGCGCGCCCGATCGCCGACCCGACGAGCCGGGCCATCTCGACCAGGCTCTCGCCGATCGAGTCCAGTTCCTCGTGGTACGCGTCCCGCATGGTGTCCCTCTCTACGCAAAGCTCCGGGGTCCGGGTGGGGCTTCGGACCCCCACGCTCCCACGTTCGGCCCCCTGTGCGTCCGGTTCCACCCCCTGATGTGAACCGGCACTTTCCCCCAGGTGAACTCTGGGCGACACGCGCCACCGCGGCCGCCAGGGCAAATGAACCACCCGCGTCTCCACGGTGAACTCTGGGCGACGACTGTTCGAGGAGCCACTCGGACGGCTGGGAGAGTGTCGGCGACCCCGCATAACCTTGGAGCCATGGACGTGAACGCGGCGGTCGCCGCATTGGCAGCGATCGCCGGCGTGTGCACCGGCGTGATCGCCATGCTGGCGTTCCGCTGGAGCGAACGCGACCAGGCGCGACCCACCCGTACCTCACTGCACACCGACGCCGTGCTCCCGCCCGGCGTCGACACCGTGCTGTCCGTGCTGCGCTCCTCCGCGGTCGTTCTCGACGAGAGCGACTCCGTGGTGAAGGCCAGCTCGGCGGCGTACGCCCTCGGCCTGGTCCGCGGCGGCAAACTCGCCGTCGAACCCATGCTCAACATGGCCCGCGACACCCGCCGCGACGGGGAGATACGGCAGGTCGAGCTGGACCTGGCCCGGCGCGGCACCGGACGCGGCGAGGCCCTCGCCGTCTCCGCCCGGGTCGCCCCGCTGGGCTCGCGACTCGTGCTGCTCCTGGTCGAGGACCTCACCGAGGCCCGTCGCATCGAGGCGGTACGGCGCGACTTCGTCGCCAACGTGAGCCATGAGCTCAAGACCCCGACGGGCGCGCTCTCCCTGCTCTCCGAGGCCGTCATGGACGCCTCGGACGACCCCGAGGCGGTCACCCGCTTCGCCGGCCGGATGCAGATCGAGGCGACCCGCCTGACCAACCTCGTACAGGAGCTCATCGACCTCTCCCGCGTCCAGAACGACGACCCGCTGGAGGACTCCGAGCCGGTGTCCGTGGACGAGCTCGTCGCCGAGGCGATCGACCGCTCCCGCCAGCCCGCCTCCACCAAGCAGATCACCATGGTCTCCGGCGGCGCCGCCGACCTCTACGTCTGGGGCAGCAGGGGCCAGCTCGCGGCGGCCCTCGGCAACCTCGTCGAGAACGCCGTCAACTACTCACCGGCCCGTACGCGGGTGGGCATCGCCGCCCGCCACATCGCCGCGCCCGGCGGGGACCTGATCGAGATAGCCGTGACCGACCAGGGCATCGGCATCTCGGAGAAGGACCGCGAGCGGATCTTCGAGCGCTTCTACCGGGTCGACCCGGCCCGCTCCCGTGCCACCGGCGGTACGGGTCTCGGCCTGGCCATCGTCAAGCACGTGGCCGCCTCGCACGGTGGCGAGGTCACCGTCTGGAGCACCGAGGGCCAGGGCTCCACCTTCACCCTGCGGCTGCCCGAGGCGGGCGCCGTACGGGACCGCCGGCCCGCCTCTTCCCCCACCCCAGATCTCATGACCGAACCGCTTCCCGCCCCGGAGGTCCTTCCGTGACCCGAGTGCTCGTCGTCGAGGATGAGGAATCCTTCAGCGACGCCCTGTCGTACATGCTCCGCAAGGAGGGCTTCGAGGTCGCCGTCGCGGCGACCGGGCCCGACGGCCTCGACGAGTTCGAGCGCAACGGAGCCGACCTCGTCCTCCTCGACCTGATGCTTCCGGGCCTGCCCGGTACCGAGGTGTGCCGCCAGCTGCGCGGCCGCTCGAACGTCCCGGTGATCATGGTGACCGCCAAGGACAGCGAGATCGACAAGGTCGTCGGCCTGGAGATAGGAGCCGACGACTACGTGACCAAGCCCTTCTCCTCACGCGAGCTGGTCGCCCGCATCCGCGCGGTGCTGCGGCGCCGCGGGGAGCCGGAGGAGGTCACCCCGGCGGCCCTGGAGGCCGGCCCGGTCCGCATGGACGTCGACCGTCACGTGGTGACGGTCTCGGGCGGCAAGGTCGACCTGCCGCTGAAGGAGTTCGACCTCCTGGAGATGCTGCTGCGCAACGCGGGCCGCGTGCTGACCCGGATGCAGCTCATCGACCGGGTCTGGGGCGCGGACTACGTCGGCGACACCAAGACCCTCGACGTCCACGTCAAGCGCCTCCGCGCGAAGATCGAACCCGACCCGGGCGCGCCGCGCTACCTGGTGACGGTCCGGGGCCTGGGCTACAAGTTCGAGCCGTAGACCGGACCTGTCGCGGGGACGCCGGGCGGAGTCCGGCGCAGCGTCCCGAAGCCCGTGGGGCCCCCTGGGGCCGCGCGGCGCGAGGGGCGCGTCGGGCCGTGTTGCTCGAACCCGACCCGGGCGCGCCGCGCTACCTGGTGACGGTCCGGGGCCTGGGCTACAAGTTCGAGCCGTAGACCGGATCCGTACGTACCGCGCGCATACGCCGAAGGGGCGCCCCCGCGGGGGGCGCCCCTTCGGCGTATCGCGTGCTGCCGTCAGTGGCCGGCCGGCGTCGTCTCGCCCGTGGCCGGGGTCTCCGCGCCGTGCCCGGCGTCGCCCGAGGGGGACGCGGTGGCGCTCGGCGTGGTCTCCGGGGCGGCCGGGGGGGCCGGGACGACGGTCGGGCCGTAGTCCTTGAAGTAGCTCTTCGCCGGGACGACGAACGCGTTCAGGGCGACGTCGCCGGTCCTGCTCAGCTTGAAGACGACCTTCTGCGCGTCGCCGTCACGGGTGGACGAGGCGCCGTTCTCGATCACGGCGGAGGCGTTGCCCGCGCCGCCGATGACGACGGAGCCGTGGGCGGGGACGACGATCCGGCCGGAGCCGTCGGCCGCCTGGAGCTTCACGAGGGAGGCGCTGCCGGGCAGGCGGATCGCGTCGATGGTCTGCGGCAGGCCGCCGTTGTTGAAGACGGTGGCCGAGACGACGGCCGGACCCTTGACACCGGGCTCGGGCTGGGTGATGACCAGCGCGTTCTGGATCTTGACGTCGTCCACGGTGACGGCGGCGTTGTCGGGCCGGATCTCGAGCGTCTGCGCGTCGTTGCCGGCGCCACAGGCGGAGAGCGCGGCGACGGAGAACACGATGGCGGTGGCGGCGAGGGCGCCGCGTCGAAGGCTGCGGCTCACGGCGGCGGCATCTCCTAGGACGTACGGACGGGCGTGGGAACTAAGGGACAGCTAAAGGTGTGTCAGCGCGCTTAGGTTACCGAGCCTCACTCCGCGTCCCGCACCCGACCCGCCCCTAACCGGTCACAGCCGTCCCCGGGTACGCCCACGGGGTGCCCGCCGGGTGCGCTTCCGTCGCCCGCCGCCCGGCGACCCGCGTGGCCGGATCACGACCCATTGACCTGTTGTTCACATAACCGCCTTGATCAATTCGAAGGCGTCGCCGCATTCCTCGGAGCCGCCCCCGCGGAAAATCCCGCTCCGGTGTCGGTTGATGTCCACTGATCAATTCCGGGAATCACCCCGACATGCATCCGCGCGTGTGGTCGATCCTCGAACGGAGTAGGCGGAGAAGGCTGCTCCGAACCAGACAAAACGGGACATCATCCCTCCCTGGAGGCGCCCCTGGTACGTGTAACGTGCGCGTTTCTCTCCGTCCACGCAGCCGCTCCGACCTGCGAATACCGCCCTCCGGAGGCCCTCCGCAGCACGTCCGTGTCACCGTTGTCAAGCCCCGAGATATGCCCTGACCTGCGAAAACGTCATTCAGAAGAAGCCGAATCCGTGTTACCCTGGATAGCCACGGAAGGGGTACCTGTCACATGACGTTCAAGGTTGGCGACACCGTGGTCTATCCCCATCACGGGGCCGCGCTGATCGAGGCCATCGAAACTCGCCAGATCAAAGGCGTGGACAAGACCTACTTGGTGCTCAAGGTCGCGCAGGGCGACCTGACGGTTCGTGTGCCGGCGGACAATGCGGAGTTCGTCGGTGTTCGCGACGTGGTCGGTCAGGACGGGCTGGACCGGGTCTTCGAGGTGCTGCGCGCGCCGTACGCCGAAGAGCCGACGAACTGGTCCCGTCGCTACAAGGCAAATCTCGAGAAGCTCGCCTCCGGCGATGTCATCAAGGTCGCCGAAGTGGTGCGTGACCTGTGGCGTCGTGAGCGCGAGCGCGGACTCTCCGCAGGTGAGAAGCGCATGCTCGCCAAGGCTCGCCAGATCCTGGTGAGCGAGCTGGCTCTCGCGGAGAACACGAACGAGGACAAGGCCGAGGCCCTCCTCGACGAGGTCCTCGCGTCCTGAGCCGCGTTGCCCAAGTGAAGCAGTGAAGCGATGCCGCGGTGCCCGCTGGCGTGCTGTGATCCACACAGTGCTGTCGTCGGGCGCTGCGGCATATCCGCGTACGTTCGCGGAGCGTATGCGTGCGGTCGCACCGGAATACACCGCGCCGCACCGCTGAAGTAACCCGCACCCCCTGAACTTCTCTCCACCCGAACCCCTGTGCCCACGCGGCCACGCCTCGACCGTCGTCACGGAAAGGGCCCGGTCAAGGCGGTGCGTCCGGCACGGTGAGGCCATACCCATGTCGGCCGCGGAAACAAACCTGCCGGAGTGCAACCGATGTCAGACGAAGTGCGTCCCCGTCGTACCGCCGTGGTGATCCCGGCCGCCGGACGGGGCGTGCGCCTCGGTCCGGGCGCCCCGAAGGCGCTCCGCGCGCTGAACGGCACCCCCATGCTGATCCACGCCGTCCGCGCGATGGCCGCCTCCCGCGCGGTCTCGCTCGTCGTGGTCGTCGCGCCCTCCGACGGTGCGGCCGAGGTCAAGAACCTCCTCGACGCCCACGCCCTGCCCGAGCGGACCGACTACCTCGTCGTCCCCGGCGGCGACACCCGCCAGGAGTCGGTCCACCTCGGCCTCAAGGCGCTCCCCGAGGGCATCACCACGGTCCTCGTCCACGACGCGGCCCGCCCCCTGGTGCCCGTCGACACCGTGGACGCCGTCATCGAGGCCGTACGGGACGGGGCCGTCGCCGTCGTGCCCGCGCTGCCCGTCGCCGACACGGTCAAGGAGGTCGAGCCGGCCGGGAGGCCGGGCGACCCCGAGCAGGTCGTCGCGACCCCGGTCCGCGCCCGCCTCCGCGCCGTCCAGACCCCGCAGGGCTTCGACCACGACACCCTGGTCGACGCCCACGCCACCATCGCCCTCACCGGTGACGGCGCCACCGACGACGCCGGCATGGTCGAGCGGCTCGGTGCGCCCGTCGTCGTCGTGCCCGGCCACGAAGAGGCGTTCAAGGTGACCCGCCCCCTCGACCTCGTCCTCGCCGAGGCCGTACTCGCCCGCAGGAGGGCCAACGATGGCTTCTGACCGACCCGTCCTTCCCCGTACCGGCATCGGCACGGACGTCCACGCCTTCGAGAAGGGCCGCGAACTCTGGTGCGCGGGCCTCCTCTGGGAGGGCGAGGAGTACGGCCTCGCCGGGCACTCCGACGGTGACGTCGCGGCCCACGCCGCGTGCGACGCGCTCTTCTCCGCCGCCGGGATCGGCGACCTCGGCGCCCACTTCGGCACCTCGCGCCCCGAGTGGTCCGGCGCCTCCGGCGTCACCCTGCTCGCCGAGGCCGCCCGGATCGTCCGCGCCGAGGGGTACGAGATCGGCAACATCGCCGTCCAGGTCGTCGGCGTCCGCCCCAAGGTCGGCAAGCGGCGCGAGGAGGCGCAGAAGGCGCTCGGCGCAGCGGCGGGCGCCCCCGTCTCGGTCTCCGGCACCACGACGGACGGACTCGGCCTCACCGGCCGGGCCGAGGGTCTCGCCGCCCTCGCGACCGCGCTCGTGTACCCCGTCGGCACGCCGTAGTGCGCCGGGCGCGGTGAAAAACGTCATCGGTGACCCCGATCAGGTCGCGGGGCACTACCACACGCCCACTACCCTGGAGTGGTGACTATTCGCCTGTACGACACCAGCGCCCGGCAGATCCGTGACTTCACCCCGCTCACGCCGGGCTGCGTCTCGATCTACCTCTGTGGTGCCACCGTCCAGGCGGCCCCGCACATCGGTCACATCCGGTCGGGGCTGAACTTCGACATCATGCGCCGCTGGTTCGCGTACCGCGGCTACGACGTCACGTTCATCCGCAACGTCACCGACATCGACGACAAGATCATCAGGAAGGGCGCCGAGCAGGGCCGCCCCTGGTGGTCCATCGGCTTCGAGAACGAGCGTGCGTTCAACGCCGGTTACGAGGCGCTCGGCTGCCTCCCGCCGAGCTACGAGCCCCGCGCCACCGGTCACGTCCCCGAGATGATCGAGATGATGCGGGGTCTGATCGAGCGCGGCCACGCCTACGAGGCGGACGGCAGCGTCTACTTCGACGTGCGCTCCTTCCCGGGGTACCTGGAGCTGTCCAACCAGGACATCGACGACCTCCGCCAGCCCTCCGAGGACGGCATCACCGGCAAGCGCGACCCGCGCGACTTCGCCATGTGGAAGGCGACCAAGCCGGGCGAGCCCGACTGGGAGACCCCGTGGGGCCGCGGCCGTCCCGGCTGGCACCTGGAGTGCTCGGCGATGGCCCACAAGTACCTGGGCTCCGCCTTCGACATCCACGGCGGCGGCCTCGACCTGATCTTCCCGCACCACGAGAACGAGATCGCCCAGGCCAAGGCCTTCGGCGACGAGTTCGCGCGGTACTGGGTGCACAACGCCTGGGTCACCATGAGCGGCGAGAAGATGTCGAAGTCGCTGGGCAACAGCGTCCTCGTCTCCGAGATGGTGAAGAACTGGCGCCCCATCGTCCTGCGCTACTACCTGGGCACCCCGCACTACCGGTCGATGATCGAGTACAGCGAGGAGTCCCTGCGCGAGGCCGAGTCGGCGTTCGCCCGCATCGAGGGCTTCGTCCAGCGCGCCACCGAGAAGGCCGGGACGACCGTCGCCCCCGCCGCCGAGGTGCCGCCGGCCTTCGCCGAGGCCATGGACGACGACCTGGGCGTGCCGCACGCGCTGGCGATCATCCACACCACCGTCCGCCAGGGCAACAGCGCCCTCGCCGCGGACGACAAGGACGAGGCCATCGCCCGCCTCGCCGAGGTCCGCGCCATGCTCGGCGTCCTCGGCCTGGACCCCCTCGACCCGCACTGGGCCGAGGAGACCGGTGGCGGCGAGGAGCTCCACGGCGTCGTCGACACCCTCGTACGGCTCGTGCTCCAGCAGCGGGAGTCGGCGCGCGAGCGCAAGGACTGGGCGACCGCGGACGCGATCCGCGACCAGCTGAGTCAGTCCGGCCTCGCCATCGAGGACAGCCCCGACGGCCCCCGCTGGACGCTGGGCAACCGTTAGAAGACGTGCCGCTCGGGACTCCGGGCGGCACACTTCAGTTACAGACTTTGTACGTCAGCAGAGGAAACAGGTAGTCATGGCCGGGAACAGCCAGCGCAGGAACCGTCGCACGTCGAACAAGAAGGGTGCGACGGTCGGCAGCGGTGGCCAGCGGCGCAAGGGCCTCGAAGGCAAGGGCCCGACCCCCAAGGCCGAGGACCGCAAGGGCCACAAGGCGTACCGCGTCTCGAACGCGATGGCCCGGCAGGCGGCCAAGCGCCGCCCCGCGCCCCGCCGCGGCGGCCCCAAGGGCGCCAGCGAGATGGTCGTCGGCCGCAACCCGGTCTTCGAGGCGCTGCGCGACGGCGTGCCCGCGACCACGCTGTACGTGCAGCAGTTCATCGACAACGACGAGCGCGTGCGCGAGGCCCTCCAGCTCGCCGGCGCGCGCGGCAACATCAACCTGATGGAAGCCCCGCGGCCCGAGCTCGACCGCATGACCAACGGGCTGAACCACCAGGGTCTGGTCCTGCAGGTCCCGCCGTACGAGTACGCGCACCCCGAGGACCTCGCGGCGGCCGCCTACGACGACCACGAGGACCCGCTGATCGTCGCCCTCGACGGCGTCACCGACCCGCGCAACCTCGGTGCGATCGTCCGCTCCGTGTCCGCCTTCGCGGGCCACGGCGTGGTCATCCCCGAGCGCCGCGCGGCCGGCATGACCGCCGGTGCCTGGAAGACCTCCGCCGGCACCGCGGCGCGCACCCCGGTCGCCCGGGTCACCAACCTGACCCGCGCGCTGCAGGAGTACAAGAAGGCCGGGATCGCCGTCGTCGGCCTGGCCGCCGAGGGCACGCACGAGGTGCAGGACCTGGAGGCGCTCGGCGGCCCGGTCGTCATCGTCGTCGGCTCCGAGGGCAAGGGCCTGTCGCGCCTCGTCGGCGAGACCTGCGACTACCTCGTCCGCATCCCGATGCCGGGCGGCGCCGAGTCGCTCAACGCCGGCGTCGCCGCCGGTGTCGTCCTCTACGAGGCGTCCCGCCGCCGCCGGGGCTGAGCCCGTACCGTCGTCCCCGCGCCCGCCTCAGGCCGTCAGGCCTGCCAGGCGGGCGCGGGTCATCACGGCGATGGTGAAGCCGTCCGTGATCCGCCCGTCGGCGATCATGGCCTCGGCCTCCGCGAACGGCACGGCCAGCGAGCCGCGGATGCCCGCGCCGGTCTCCAGGCGCCCCACCGCGTCGATCCGGGCGGCGAAGAGCAGCACCCGGTCGCCGGTGATGCCCGAATCGGGGTGCACCGCGCCGAGCGGGACCAGCTCCCGGACCGTCGCGCCGATCTCCTCCTGGAGCTCCTTCGCGGCGTTCGCCGCGTCCGAGAGCCCCGCCGTGCCGAATCCGCGGGGCACCTCCCAGTGCCAGGACCGGGTCGCGTGCCGGAAGTGCTCGACCAGCACGACCCGGTCGCCGAGGAACGGCAGCACGACGCACCCCTGCTCGGCGGTGGCGCTCACCGAGCGGATGTACGCACCGGTGCGGCCGCCGGGGAAGCGGACCGCGTCCCGTACGAGGAGCACGTACGGGTCCTGGTAGACCACCCCGCCGGCGGCCTCGACGGCTTCCGGTTCCGTCAGGATCTCGATCCCGCCCGGCTCGTTGCGGAACAGCGCGGGCCGCTCGGCGCGCAGCTGTTCATACCGTCGTACCGGTTCGCCACTCATGGGTCTCGCTCCTCCTAGTCGTCCCGGGCCTGCTGATCGGCCTGGATGCCGTGCGGCGACCGCGTGCTCCCGACGAACTCGACGCCGGACACGGCCTGGATGGTCGCCCAGTCCTTCTTCAGGTTGCCCAGCCGCAGCGTCGGCAATGTCAGGGAGTGCCCGAGGCCGGCGCGGCGGGTCCGGGCGGCCTTGTCCCAGAACTCCAGACGGACGCTCAGCGCGCCGCCCACCGCCGTCAGCATCCCGATGGCGCCCTGCACCACGGTGACCGGTTCACCGCTCGCGATCTGGACCGCGACGCCGCCGGACTCCAGCACGAGGACCGTGGAGATCTCCCGGGTGAGGCCCTCGCGCGAGCGTCCGGCCCGGCGTGCCGTCCGCAGCATCCGGGCGTGGTCCCGGGCGATCGTGGCCGTCCGGTCCGTGAACTCGTCGCCGTCCGGGATGCGTCCGCCCCGGAAGCTGTCGTGCAGGAACGTGTCCAGGGAGGTGATGTACGTCCGCCACTCGCCGGTCTCGCGCAGGGCGACGACGTCGGCGAGCGTGAGGCCGGCGTACGAGTTGGGGCCGTCGACCGACCGGTGCAGGGAGTCGGCGACCAGGTTCCGGATCAGCAGGCCGACGGCCTCCGGGTCCTGTGCCCGCGCCTGCGGCGAGACGTCCTCCTGGAGCGCGCGGCGGGGCGGCGACCCGGGCGGTGTCAGGGCGACGAGCCCGCTGGCGTCGGGTATGCCCAGGTTGTACATGAGGTCGATCAGCTGCTTCGCCGGGACGATGTCGGCGCCGTCCCGCAGCAGGTTCAGGTACGGGTCGGTGCCCGGTCGCGTCAGGAACTCCTTGTAGACCGCGTTCCGGGTGATGGGGAGGGAGGGGTCCTGGTCGGACGCCCAGCGGCCGACGTCCTGGAGGATGCCCGTCTTCATCGCCTCGGCCAGTTCCCGCGGGATCCCGAGGTCCATCGCGAGTTCCTCGGGGTTCAGCCACTTCAGTCCCGGCATCAGCCGGGTGAAGCGCCTGCTGATGCGCTCGGCGCCGGCCCGGTTCGCGTCCTCGTCCCAGTCGAGCCGGACGAACGCCGGGTCGGACTCCTCCGTGATGAGGCGGCGCCAGGCGTACCCGGCGGCCTGGTCGTGCGCGAAGGCGAACTCCTCCGTCCCGTCCCGCTCCATGAAGAGGTACGGGACCACGGCCCGGTCGTGCAGGAGGCGGGCGAACGCGGTGCGCTCGTCCGGGTCGGCGTGGGGGCCGAAGTTCCCGTACAGGGCCTCGTTGTTGAGGAAGAACGCGCGGTTGACCACCAGGGTCCCGCTGTTGACGAGGGCCCGGCGCAGTTCGGCGGAGGTGGCGGCGACGGCGCCGGGCGTCCGCCGCGGGGCGTTCCTCTCCTGGCGGCCCTCGGCGAGGTCCGCCGGCAGCCACTGGTTGTCGAGCGCCTGGGCGACGACGGGGTAGTGGGTCAGGTCCGAGAAGACGAGCTGGTTGGCCCTTCGGGCCGGTTCCGGGGTCCGCTGGTTCGGAATCCGACCCTCCGCCTCCGGCTGGGTGTCGTCGTCCGGACCGTCCTGGACGGGACTGGTCATGCTGTCGCTCCCCTCGACTCGCATCGCGCGTATCGCGCGTAACTCAAAGTAAACTGACGGGTCGCCAGCGAACAACGGTTCCACGGGGGCCGCCCCGCCCGACCGCGGTGATCTTGACGGGTCTCGGACATTTGGCAACTGTCAAAGCAGTGTCCTAACCGCGCGTCACTCGGTTAGATGAGTGTGGACACCAGAACGCCCCGGCCGGGGTTCGACGATCAGCCCGCGCTGAGCATGGTCAAGGTGGATTCCGATCCCGCCCAGGTGATCGTGAACCACGCCAGCTTCCGTGTGCGGCTCGCGCCGGCCCCGCAGCCGAAGTTCGCGGCCCGTACCGCCGCCCTGTCCGGAGTGGGGGCGGGCGGCCCGCGCCGTCGGCCCGTCGTGTGGACCGGGAAGTCCTCGCCGGGCGCGACCGGTCTCCTGCAGGCCGTGCGCGAGTCCTCCGTCTCCACGCTGGAACCCGTCGGCCACGGCGGCCACGGCGTCGGCGACACCCAGGCCATCCCGCGCATCGACACCACCATGGCGCACCCCGCGGTGCCCGGTGAGGCCCCGCCGCCCCTGCTGCCGCCGATGCGCCGCGCCGAGGGCGCCTACGACGAGCTGTACGACCTGCGGCCGGAGCCGGACGAGCCGTACGGGGACGACGAACCGCAGGGCCGCGCCGCGCAGCGGCACGGACAGGACAGCGTCCGGCACGCCTACTACCCCGGCCGCCGCATGAACCTCGGCGTCGTCCTCCTCCCGCTGCGCGTCTTCCTCGGCTTCATCTCCATCTACGCGGGCATGGGCAAGCTCTGCGACCCCGTCTACTTCGACGGCGGGGAGCGCGGCTCCATGGTGAAGTGGCTCAACTCCCTGCACCCCTGGGGCCTCGCCGAACCGCTGCGCGACTTCGCCCTCCAGCACCCCGTCGGCGCCGGACTCACCGTCGCCTTCCTCCAGGTCGTCGTCGGCGTCCTCACCGTCCTCGGACTCTGGCAGCGCGTGGCGGCCGTCGTCGGCGGCCTGCTGTCCGCCGCCCTGCTCCTGACCGTCAGCTGGAAGACGGTCCCGGTCTACGACTCCGCCGACATCATCTACCTCGCCGCCTGGTCCCCGCTGATCATCGCCGGCGCCCCGGTCTACTCCCTCGACGGCCGTCTCGCCGGGGAGGCCTGGCGCACCCTCGGGCCCCGCGCCGAGCTCTGGGACCTCCGCCGCCGCGTCACCCGCCGCAGCACCCTCCTCGCCGCGGTCGTCGTCGGCCTCACCCTCCTCGTCGGCTCGGTCCTCGGCGGCGCCGTCCGGTCCACCGAGATGGTCACCGTCCCGGGCCCCAACGACGACCCGATCAACCACCTCCCCGGCCGGCCGCTGCCGCAGGAGCCGACCCGCCAGGCGCCCTCGAAGGCCGCCTCGACCGCGCCCGAGCCCGCCGCCGCGACCACCGAGCCGCCCGCGCGGCGCGAGGAGACGAAGGAGGCCGCCCGGCCCACCGAGACGACCCGCGAGTCCACCCGGACCCAGGAGCAGCGGCCGACGGCCACCCAGGGCACGAGCACCGGCGGCGGCGGCAGCCGTACGCCCACGCAGTCGAAGCCGGCGCCCCCGCCGTCCACGAGCGACACGCCGAGCACCAGCGGCGGCACGTCGGGCGACGGTTCGTCCGGATCCACCAGCACCCCGCCGGAGAGCGGCGGCTCGACGTCGGGCGGCGCGCGGAACCCGATCGGCGGCCTGCTCGGCTGATCCACGGGCACGGGAAAGGGCGGCACCGCTTCTCCGGCGGTGCCGCCCTTCTCGTACGGGCGGGGTGCCGCCCTTCTCGTGCGCCCGCCCGTCAGGCCTTCTGGGCGGCCAGCTCCTTGGCGGCCTCCGTCAGGTCCTTGGCGGTGTCGATGGCCCTCCAGTACGCGCCCTGGGGCAGCGGGAAGCCCGCCAGGCGCCGCTCGCGGGCGAGCCGGGGGAAGGTGGTCCGCTCGTGGTCGCCGAGGTCGGGGAGGAGCTCCGTGAAGTCCGCGGAGAAGACGTACACGCCCGCGTTGATCAGGAACGGCGAGGGCGGCGCCTCGATGAAGTCGGTGATGTGCCCGAAGGTGTCGGTCTCGACGGCGCCCCACGGGATCCGGGGGCGGGCCAGGGCGAGCGTCGCGAGGGCGTCCCGCTCGGCGTGGAAGGCGGCCATCTCGCGCAGCGAGAAGCGGGTCCAGATGTCGCCGTTGGTGGCGTACCAGGGCTGGTCCGGGGCGGGCAGGTGCGCGGCGGCGTACTTGAGGCCGCCGCCGCGGCCCAGGGGCTCGCTCTCGACCACCGTGGTCACCTTCAGGGGCAGGTTCGCGGAGTCGAGCCACTCCTGGAGCACCTCGGCGAGGTGTCCGCAGGAGACGACGGCGTCGGTCACGCCCTCGGCGGCCAGCCAGGAAAGCTGATGGCCGATGATCGGGGTCCCGGTGCCCGGGATCTCGACCATCGGCTTGGGGCGGTCGTCGGTGTACGGGCGGAGCCGTGAGCCCTGGCCGCCCGCCAGGACCACGGCCTGCGTCGGAGTGGTGTGCATACGGGGAACGATAGGCGCCCGGTATGCGGCGGGGCGTTCAGCTCGCGGCCCTTCCCCCGGCGATCGGTCAGCTCGCCCGCATCACGCCGGTCGCGTACGACGTGTCGCAGACCGGACGGGAGAAGGACTGGGCGCGGGAGGGCCCGTACTGCTCGACGGCGGCGCGGCCGAGGGCGCGGGCGATGGAGAAGCAGTGCTTGGCCAGGGAGGGCCGGTTCTCCACCTCGCGCTGGAGGTGGGTGAGGGCCGTGCCGGGGTCCTTCTCCTGAAGCTCGGCGAGGAGCTGGTCGCGGAGAATATCCTGGGGGGCACGGGACTTGGCCCGGACGGAGACCTCCGTGGAGGACGCCGTCAGCTGGGTCCCGGAGTCCTGGCCGGCCCACGGAACGGCGGACACCGCGAGCGTTCCCGAGAGCACCAGGACGACGGGCAGGACGAGGGCGAGAGAGCGGCCGATTCGGCGGGCAGTGTGCGTCACGCAGGCGAGCGTAGCGGCCGGTAGTGATATGGCGACATTTAGTCACTCTCGCGGGGGATGGTTCGAGGCGGCTTTTCGAATCCCGTGTTGACGCCGGGGCCCGGACGGGGCCCCGTATGCCGGGGTTTTGCGGGGTTGGCCCGTTGTTCGCCCGTTTAAACGAACGGCCCCGCGTCTGCAAGAGACGCGGGGCCGTACGGCTGTGCTCGGGGGGCGGTGTCAGTCGCTGAGGCGGGCGCCCGTCGAGGTCGAGAAGACGTGCAGCTCGTCGGCGCGCGGCACGACGTGCAGCGTGGAGCCCTTGGCGGGCACGTCACGGCCGCCGACGCGGACCACCAGGTCCTTGTCCTCGCCGCCGACGCGGGTGGCGCCGTACACGAAGCCGTCGGAGCCGAGCTCCTCGACGACGTTGACCGTGACGGCCAGGCCGTCCTTCGAGGTCGCGCTCTGCACGTCGAAGTGCTCGGGGCGGACGCCGACGGTCACGGTGGTGTCGCCGGCGGCGGAGGCGGCCGCGATGGCGTCACGGGTCACCGGGACGACGCTGCTGCCGAACTTCACGCCGCCGTCGACGATCGGGACCTCGATCAGGTTCATGGCCGGGGAGCCGATGAAGCCGGCGACGAAGAGGTTGGCGGGCTTGTCGTACATGTTGCGCGGCGAGTCGACCTGCTGGAGCAGACCGTCCTTGAGGACGGCGACGCGGTCGCCCATGGTGAGGGCCTCGGTCTGGTCGTGCGTGACGTAGACCGTGGTGATGCCCAGGCGGCGCTGGAGGCCCGCGATCTGCGTACGGGTCGAGACGCGGAGCTTGGCGTCGAGGTTCGACAGCGGCTCGTCCATGAGGAAGACCTGCGGCTCGCGGACGATGGCGCGGCCCATCGCGACGCGCTGGCGCTGACCGCCGGAGAGCGCCTTCGGCTTGCGGTCCAGGTACTCGGTGAGGTCGAGGATCTTCGCGGCCTCTTCGACCTTGGCGCGGATCTCGGACTTGTTCACGCCGGCGATCTTCAGGGCGAAGCCCATGTTGTCGGCGACGGTCATGTGCGGGTACAGCGCGTAGTTCTGGAACACCATCGCGATGTCCCGGTCCTTCGGCGGCAGGTGCGTGACGTCGCGGTCGCCGATGCGGATGGAGCCGGCGTTGACGTCCTCCAGACCCGCGAGCATGCGCAGGGAGGTCGACTTGCCGCAGCCGGAGGGGCCGACGAGGACGAGGAACTCGCCGTCCGCGATCTCGATGTCGAGCTGGTCGACGGAGGGCTTGGTGGCACCCGGGTAGACCCGGGTGGCCTTGTCGAACGTGACGGAAGCCATGGTGATGTGTCCCTTCACCGGCAGGAACGTGCCGGACGATCCGAGTAAAGGAAGGATTGAGGTCTAGTCCACCTGGGTGAACTGGAGGTGACGCTACCTTCCGGTGCCCGATCTGTCAGCACTCGCGGGGCCGTGAGATTTCCGACCGCCGCCGGGGCCGGGTTGGTTACACTTCACTCGCTGCCGCCTTAGCTCAGTTGGCTAGAGCGCTTGACTTGTAATCTTGAGGTCGTCGGTTCGATTCCGACAGGCGGCTCTGTGACGGCTGTATCTTATACACATAAGACGCTGCCGACGAAAATTATAGTGTATATAACCAGTCTCTTATAAACAAAAAAC
>NZ_JBHWFF010000062.1:16246-25013 GCF_042733785.1 Streptomyces sp. NPDC059695
GTCTGTTTGTTTTTTTTTGGGGCGGTTGTTTCGACCCCCCCGGGGGGGTGTTGGCGGGGGCGCCCCGGCCGCCCCGCGGCGCGGGGGCCCCTCCGTCGTACCGGGGAGATCTGGGGAGGGGTGCGCGGATGAGTCGGCGTTCCGGTGGGCTGATCGGGGTGTGGGCCGAGCAGCAGCGGGTGGCGCAGCGGGAGCGGGAGGGGCAGCACCAGGCGGTGCTGCGGCAGCAGCGGGACGCCGAGCGGGCGCAGCGGGCGTACGAGCGGGACGTCGCCCGGATGCAGCGGGAGCAGCGGGCCGCCTACCGGCAGCAGCGGGACGCCGACGCCCTGCGGCGGACCCAGGAGATCGACCGGCGGGTCGCCCTCCTGGAGTCGCTGCTCGCGACGGGCTGCCGGGCGCCCGCCTTCGGCGTGGAGGCGCTGCGGCGGGAGGAGGTGATCGAGCCGTTCGCCCCCGGACCGCTGGGGGAGCCCGTCGCCATGCCGGACCAGCGGCACTACCCGCCGCAGGGAGCCCGGACCGCGTCCGGACGGGCCCGGGCCGAGCGGGACGCGCGGGCCAGGTTCGAGCACGACTGGTACGCGGCGCAGGCCGCCGAGGCGCGGCGGGTCGAGCAGCTGGCGGCGTACCGGCGCGCGTACGACGACTGGGCCGCCTCCCGCCGCGCCGAGATACGCGCCCAGAACAGCGGGATCGACGGGACCGTGGCCGCCCTGCGGGACGGGGACGCCGACACCGTCGTCGAGTACTTCACCGCCGTGCTCTTCGCGTCGACCGCCTGGCCCGAGGGGTTCCCCCGGGAGGTGTCGGCCGCCTACGACCGGGCCGGGCGGGCGCTCGTCCTCGACTGGGACCTGCCCGGCTACGAGGTCGTCCCCGAGGCCAAGGGCGTCAAGTACCTGCCGGGCACGGACCAGGAGAAGGAGGTCCCGCGGCCGGTGACGCAGCGGCGGGCGCTCTACCGGGACGTGCTGGCGCAGAGCGTGCTGCTCGCGGTCCGGGAGCTGTTCGCCGCCGACCGGTTCGGGGCGCTCGACGGGGTGGCGCTGAACGGGTACGTCGGCGGGGTCGATCCCGCCACCGGGCGGGCCGCTCGCGTGTGCGTGGCGTCGGTCGTGGTGGACCGGCCGGCGTTCGACCGGCTGAACCTGGAGCGCGTGGGGGCCGTCGAGTGCCTGACCGGGGCCCTGGCCGGGCGGCTCTCGGCCAGGCCGGACGAGCGGACGGCGGTGGCGCCGCTGCGGGAGCCGGGGCAGGTGGGCTCCGACGTGGTGGTGCAGGGGGACGGGGAGGAGCCCGATCTGCTCGCCATGGACCCGATCGCCTTCGAGGGGCTGGTGGCCGAGCTGTTCCGGGCGCGGGGCCTCCAGGCGGTGACCACGCAGCGCTCGGGCGACGGCGGGGTCGACGTCCAGGCGCTCGACCCCGACCCGATCAGCGGCGGGTCGATCGTGGTGCAGGTCAAGCGCTACCGGAACACGGTGCCGCCGAGCGCGGTGCGGGACCTGTACGGGACGGTGCAGGACCGGGGGGCCAACAAGGGGGTGCTCGTCACCACCTCGAAGTTCGGGCCCGGTTCGTACACCTTCGCCAACGGCAAGCCGCTGACGCTGATCGCGGGGACCGAGCTGGTGGACCTGCTGCACCAGCACGGCCTGCGGGGCCGGCTGGGCGGGCCCGCCCGGGAGGCGGCGCCCGCGCCCGCGCCGGTCTCCGCGCCCGCCGAGGCCTCCGAGGACTTCAACCTGCTGGGGATGGTGTGGTCGGGATCCGCGGCCCTGGACGTCTGCGCGCTGGTCTGCGCCGGGAACCGGGTCCTCGGCGATGAGTGGTTCGTCTTCTTCAACAACCCCGCGACGCCCGACGGTTCGGTGGCGATGGTGGCGGCCGCGCCCGGTGACCGCGCCGCCGTGCGGGTCGGCTTCGACGCGCTGCCCGCCCGGGCGGACCGGCTGGTCCTGGTGGCGGCCGTGGACCCGGAGGTGAACCCCGACGCGGATCTGGGGGGCTTCACGGAGGCCGGGATCAGGCTGCGGGACGACGCGGGCGCCGAGCTCGACCGCCTGGAGGTGTCCGACGGGCGGCCGGGGGAGACGGCGCTGGTCCTCGGGTCGTTCCGGCGCAGGGCCGGCGGGGACTGGGACTTCGTCCTCGGTGGGAAGGGGTACGGGGGCGGACTGGAGGAGCTCGTGGGGGACTTCGGGATCGAGGTGGAGTAGGGGAGCGGGCGGGCGGGGGCGCCGGGCGGGCCGCACCCCTTCGCTCAGCGGCCGGGCGGGGGCGCCGGGCGGGCCCCCGCCGCCTCGCTCAGCGGCCGCTCAGCCGGTTCGCCACGATCGCCACGCGGTCCGTCTCCGCAGAGTGGCCGGTGCTCTCGCGGCGGTCGGCGCCCCGGAACGCCGCGTACATGGTCTGGACGCCGAGCCAGCGCAGCGGCTCCGGCTCCCACTTGCGGACCTTGTGGTTCACCCAGGGCAGGGCGGTGAGGTCGGTGGGGCCCGACTGGCCGGAGTCCTGCTGGATCAGGTCGCGCAGGGTGCGGGCGGCGAGGTTGGCGGTGGCGACGCCGGAGCCGACGTAGCCGCCCGCCCAGCCGAGGCCGGTGGTGCGGTCGAGGGTGACGGTGGCGCACCAGTCGCGGGGGACGCCCAGGACACCGGACCAGGCGTGGTCGATCCGTACGCCCGCCAGCTGGGGGAAGAAGCGGACCAGGATCTCGCGGAGCGCCTCGATCGTCTGCGGCTGGGTGCGGCCGTCGTTGTCGGTCTTCGAGCCGAAGCGGTACGGGACGCCCCGGCCGCCCAGCGCGATGCGGCCGTCGGCGGTGCGCTGGGCGTACATGTAGGCGTGGGCCATGTCGCCGAGGGTCTCGCGGCCGTTCCAGCCGAGGGACTCCCACTGGGCCTCGGTGAGGGGCTCGGTGGCGATCATCGAGGAGTTCATGGGGAGCCAGGTGCGGCGCTGGCCGGCCAGGGAGGCGGTGAAGCCCTCGGTGCAGCGCAGCACGTACGGGGCGCGGACGGTGCCGTACGGGGTGATCGCGTGCTTGGGCCTGATCTCGGTGACGGGCGTCGACTCGTGGACGGTGACGCCGAGGGCCTCCACCGCGTCCGCGAGGCCCTGCACGAGCTTCACGGGGTGCAGGCGGGCGCCGTGCGGGGTCCAGGAGGAGCCGACGGCTCCGGCGACGCGGACGCGGTCGGCGGTCTCGCGGGCCCCGTACAGCTCGCGGTCGGTCTCGCCGAAGGCGAGCTCGGCGGCGTGGAAGGCCTTGAGGCGGGCGAGCTGCGCGGGGGAGAGGGCGACCTCCAGGACGCCGCCGCGGTGCTGGTCGGCGTCGATCTTCTCGGTCTCGCAGACGTCGAGGACCTCGGTGACGGTGGCGTTCATGTCCTGCTGGAGGCGGACGGCGGCCTCGTGGCCGTGGAGCTTCGCGTAGCGGTCGCGGCCCGCGATGCCGTTGTAGAGCCAGCCGCCGTTGCGTCCGGAGGCGCCGTAGCCGCAGAACTTGGCTTCGAGGACGGTGATGTTGAGGAAGGGGACGGCCTTCTTGAGGTAGTAGGCGGTCCACAGGCCGGTGTAGCCGCCGCCGACGATGCAGACGTCGGCGGTGGTGTCGCCGGGGAGCGGTTCGCGGGGCGCGGGGGCGCCCTCCTGCGCGTACCAGAACGATATGCCGCCGTTGACCGTGCTCATGTGTACCCCTGGATTCCGGATGCGTGGGCGGGACGTTACCGGTGGCCTCGGCTTCCTGGATACAGCTCCTCCGGCGGACCCGCGCGCCGGAATCTCGAAGGCGCCGCGCGACGCACACCCCCTAGGGTCGTGGGGTGATTCACGTACCGGAGGAACTGGCCGCGTCGCAGGCGAAGTACAACGGTGAGGCGGGGCGGGCGTTCGTCGCCGGGCTGCCCGCGCGGGCCGAGGAGTTCCTCGGCCGGTGGGGGCTGTCGGTCACGGGGCCCTCGATGTACGGGGTGGCCTCGCTGGTGCTGCCCGTCGTGCGGGACGCGGACGGCACCCGCGCCGCCCTGAAGATGCAGCTCCTCGACGAGGAGTCGGAGGGCGAGCCCGTCGGCCTGCGCGTCTGGGACGGGGCGGGCGCGGTCCGGCTCCTCGACCACGACGACACGACCGGGACGATGCTCCTGGAGCGCCTCGACGAGGCCCGGCCGCTGTCCGCGGTCGAGGACACCCGCGAGGCGCTCGGGATCGTCGCGGACCTGCTCGCCCGGCTCGTCGCCGTGCCCGCGCCCGCCGGGCTGCGGACCCTCGCGGACATCGCGGCCGGCATGCTCGCGGACGTCCCGCAGGCCGCGGCGCGGCTCGGCCCGGACGACGCGGCGGTGCTGCGGGACTGCGCGGCGGCCGTACGGGACGTGGCGGGCGAGCCGGGCGACCGGCTGCTCCACTGGGACCTGCACTTCGGGAACGTCCTGGCGGCCGACCGGGAGCCCTGGCTGGCCATCGACCCGAAGCCGCTCGCCGGGGACCCGGGCTTCGACCTGCTGCCGGCCCTGATGGACCGCTTCGACCCGGATCAGTTCCTGTGGCGCTTCGACCTGCTCGCCGAGGTCGTCGGGGACCGGCGGCGCGCCGTGGCCTGGACGCTGGGGCGGGTCCTGCAGAACGGCCTCTGGGACGTCGAGGACGGAGAGCCGGCCCTCGACCCCGAGCAGGTCGCGGCCGCGCGGATCCTGCTGGCGGGAAGGGCCTGATCCGGGGCGGGGTCCTGCTGGCGGCGAGGGCCCGGTCCGGGGCAGGGTGGGTCCATGATCCGTACCGCCACGCCTGCCGACGTCCCCGTCATCCACGCCCTGATCCGCGACCTCGCGGAGTACGAGAAGGCCCTCGACGAGGTCCGGGCCACTCCCGGGCAGCTCCACGAGGCCCTGTTCGGGGAGCACCCCGCCGCCTACGCGCACCTCGCCGAGACCCAGTCGGGCGAGCCGGTGGGCTTCGCCCTCTGGTTCCTGAACTTCTCGACCTGGCGCGGAGTCCACGGCATCTACCTGGAGGACCTGTACGTCCGCCCGGAGGCCCGCGGCGGCGGCCACGGCAAGGCCCTGCTCCGCGAACTGGCCCGGATCTGCGTCGAGCGCGGCTACGAGCGCCTGGAGTGGTCGGTCCTGAACTGGAACCGGCCCTCGATCGACTTCTACGCCTCCCTCGGCGCCCGCCCGCAGGACGAGTGGACGGTCTACCGGCTGACGGACGGGGCCCTGGCGGAGCTCGGCGGGGGGACGGTGTAGGAAAGGGGCATGGATGACATCGAGCAGCGGTTCCAGCGGATCACCGGCTTCATCGAGGCGCGGCTGACGCCCCTCTTCGACCCCGCCAACGGGAACGACCACGGATTCGGCATGGACGACACGTCGCGGGCCCTGCGGGCCCTGCGCTACACCGTGCAGGCCGCGTCGGCGGTCAACGGGCTCGTGGAGAAGCGGGAGACGGCGCCGGAGCTGCGCCAGGTCGTCGACCAGGCCCTGGAGCACAACTGGGACGTGCTGCGCTCCGCCGCCCGGATGTGGGAGGACCACCCGGACTTCCTGAAGGAGTTCAAGGCGCACTCCTGGGACGTCCTCGGGGTGTGACCCCCGCCTTCTCCTACGGGACGAGGACCACCTTGCCCGTCGTGCCCCGGTTCTCCAGGGCGCGGTGGGCCTCCGCCGCCTCCGCGAGCGGGAAGCGGTGGACCGCGGGGCGCAGGCTGCCGGTCGCCGCCGCGTCGAGGGCGGCGAGTTCGAGCGTACGGATGTCGCCGCCCGCCCTCTGGATCATGGCGGGGCCGAGCGTGAACTCCGAGGTGATGCCGCGCTCGGCGAGTTCCGTCGGGGTGAAGGTGAGCGGCTCGCCGTCGTGGAGTCCGGCGCCGGACCAGCCGAACACCAGGTGCTGTCCGCCCTTGCCGAGCAGGCCGACGGCGGCGCGGCCGGTGGCGCCGCCGACCGAGTCGAAGACGACGGTGGCGTCCCGGCCGACCGAGTCCAGGTACGCGCGGACCTCCTCCGGCCAGTCGGCCCGCTTGTAGTCGACGGCCAGATCGGCGCCGTTCGCCTCGACGAGGGCGGTCTTCGCGGGGCCGCCGGCGAGGCCGACGACGGTGGCGCCGGCGTTCTTGGCGTACTGGACGAGCAGGGTGCCGATGCCGCCCGCGGCGGCCGGGACGATCGCGACCGCGTCGGGGCCGAGCTCGGTGAAGCCGAGGATGCCCAGGGCCGTGCGGCCGGTGCCGATCATGGCGACGGCCTCCGCCTCGCCGAGGTGGTCCGGCAGGGCGTGCAGGCGGGCGGCGTCGGTGACGGCGCGCTCGGCGTAGCCGCCGGGGTTCATCCCGAGATGGGCGACGACCCGCCGCCCGAGCCAGGCCGGATCGGTGCCCTCGCCGAGGGCGTCCACGGTGCCGGCGACCTCGCGGCCCGGGATCGTGGGGAGCGCGGCGGGCGCGGGGAACGGGCCCGTGGCGCCCTCCCGGAGGGCGGTGTCGAGGAGGTGCACACCGGCCGCCGCGACCCGGATGCGGACCTGGCCGGGGCCCGGCACGGGGTCGGGGGTCTCCTCGTACACGAGGTTCTCGGCGGGACCGAAGGCGTGGAGGCGGATGGCGCGCATGACGTTTCCCCTGTCGTCGTACGGGTGGACTCGCGGCCCGGGCGGCTCGCGGATCCAGCCTCCGACCTCAACCGCGCTCGAGGTCAAGGCCGTGCTGGTGGTGGCGCTCCAGGAGGTCCGCGCGCAGGGCCAGCGACACCGCCTCGACCGCGCTCGTGAACGACACCTCCGACAGCACGCCCGGCGCCGCCACCTGGTCGCCCACCAGATACACCCCGTCGCCCCGGTCGACGGCCGGCCGGTCGCGCCAGGTGGTGCCGGGGCGGTCCACCGCGCCCGTACGGCCCTGGGACACGGCCTCCCTGCGCCACACCGTCCGCTCCCGCCAGCCGGGGAAGCCGAGGTCGAGCAGCCGCTCGCCGTGGGCCACGCCGTCCGCCTTCGACGCCCCGGGGCCGATCGGCAGCTGCGCCTGGACCAGCTGCTGCCCGGCCGGGGCCAGCGAGCGGTCCTGGGCCGTGAAGCGCTCGACCCAGCCGGGCGCGTCCAGGTCGGAGACCACGAACGGATCGCCCTTCCGGGTGCGCAGCGCCAGGTCGAGCAGGACCGTACGGCCGCTCTCCCAGGCCAGCGACGGGTCGCCGAGGAGCCGGGCGGCGGCGGGAAGCGCGGTCGCGACGATCACCGGACCGCCGTCGAGCGGCAGGTCGTCGACGCGGGACGAGGTCTCGATCCGCACGCCCAGCTCCCACGCGCGCGCGGCCATCCGGTCGATGAGCTGTCCCCAGCCGCCCCGGGGGTAGTGCGCCTCGGGCGGCAGGCACGCGGCCCGGTGCAGGCGCTCCTGCACGAAACGGGCGGAGAGGGAGCCGGGGTCGTGGTGGAAGAGCGCGACCCCGCTGTACGCGGCGGCCACGCGCGCGGTGCGCTCCCCCGACAGCCCCGCGGCCCAGGTGTGGAAGTCGACGTCCACGGGCGCCTCCTCCGCCGTGCGGCGGGCCTGACGGAACAGGCCCAGCGGCGGGGTGCGGCGCACCGCGCCGTCGAGGTGCACCCGGAACCGGAGCGCCTCGGCGGGCGGCAGCACGGCGAGCTCGCCGAGGAGACCGCGCTGCTTGAGCCAGGTCCAGTGGGGGCCGCCGTTGTAGAGGGCGTGCGGGCCCTCGTTGGTGAGGTACGGGCCCTCGGCCGTGCGCGCCCGCCCGCCGAGCGTCCGGTGCGCCTCGTGGACGGTCACCCGGGTGCCGGCCTCGGCGGCCGTGATGGCGGCGGTCAGTCCGGCGAAGCCGCCACCGATGATCGTGAGCTTCCGCATGTCCGTCTCCCTCGTGTCGGTCTCGTACGGGGGACGGGCGCCGGGCCTTCGGATGTGACACGGGGAGCGTTGTCAGTGGCGTACATCACGATGGGGTCATGGCGACACAGCGCAAGAAGAAGGTGGTGGGGGCACGGCGGCCGGAGATCCGGCTGCCGGTCCTGGAGGCGTACGAGGGCGGACTCGAACCGGACGGGGACTACGACGGCCTCGAACTGGCCGGACTCGACCTGACGGGCCAGTCCGGCGAGGGCGCCCGGTTCCTCGACTGCGCGCTCCGGGAGTGCGGGCTCGACGGGGCGCGGCTGACGGCGGCGCGGTTCCTCGACTCGGTCCTCACGGGGGTGCGGGGCGTGGGCACCGTGCTGGCCGGGGCGCAGCTGCGGGACGTGGAGGTCGTGGACGCGCGGCTCGGCGGGGCGCAGCTGCACGGGGCGGTCCTGGAGAGGGTCGTCTTCCGCGGCGGCAAGAGCGACTACCTGAACCTGCGGGAGGCGAAGCTGAAGGACGTCGTCTTCGAGGGCTGCGTGCTGAGCGAGCCGGACTTCGGGGGCGCGGTCCTGGAGCGGGTCGAGTTCGTGGACTGCGTGCTCACGGGCGTGGACCTCACGGGGGCGCGGCTGAAGGACGTGGACCTGCGGGGGGTGGCGCGCCTGGAGATCACCCGGGGCGTGGAGTCCCTGTCGGGCGCGGTGATCTCCCCGCCCCAGCTCCTGGACCTCGCGCCGATGCTGGCGGCGCGGCTGGGGGTGAGGGTGGAGACGTGACCCTGCGGGGCGGGGGGCGGTGCGGCGCGGCTTGGCCCGCGGCCCGTGTGGGCCCACGCCTTTGTGGCGCCTCGCCCGCTGCGCGTGTGGGGCGTTCGCCCACGCCCGTGTGGCGCCTCGCCCGCGCGCC
>NZ_JBHWFF010000063.1:0-16229 GCF_042733785.1 Streptomyces sp. NPDC059695
CGCCCCGGACCTCGGGTCCGGGGCCTTCCGCGTGCCGTACTAGTAGACCGGCTTCTCGGGCTCGATCTGGTGGACCCAGCCGATCACGCCGCCGCCGACGTGGACCGCGTCCGCGAAGCCCGCGGACTTGAGCACCGCGAGGACTTCCGCACTGCGGACACCCGTCTTGCAGTGCAGGACGATCCGCTTGTCCTGCGGGAGGTCCTGGAGGGCGGTGCCCATCAGGAACTCGTTCTTGGGGATCAGACGCGCGCCCGGGATCGAGACGATCTCGTACTCGTTCGGCTCGCGGACGTCGATGATGTCGATGTTCTCGCCCTCGTCGATCCACTCCTTGAGCTGCTTGGGAGTGATCGTCGAGCCGAGCGCCGCCTCCTGGGCCTCCTCGGACACGACGCCGCAGAAGGCCTCGTAGTCGATGAGCTCGGTGACGGTCGGGTTCTCGCCGCAGACCGCGCAGTTCGGGTCCTTGCGGACCTTGACCTGGCGGTACTGCATCTCCAGGGCGTCGTAGATCATCAGGCGGCCGACCAGCGGGTCGCCCACGCCGGCCAGGACCTTGATGGCCTCGGTGACCTGGATGGAGCCGATGGACGCGCAGAGCACGCCCAGGACGCCGCCCTCGGCGCAGGACGGGACCATGCCCGGCGGCGGGGGCTCCGGGTAGAGGCAGCGGTAGCAGGGGCCGTACTCGGACCAGAACACGGACGCCTGGCCGTCGAAGCGGTAGATCGAGCCCCAGACGTACGGCTTGTTCAGCAGCACGCAGGCGTCGTTCACCAGGTAGCGCGTGGCGAAGTTGTCGGTGCCGTCGACGATCAGGTCGTACTGGCTGAAGATGTCCATCACGTTGTCGGCCTCGAGCCGCTCCTCGTGAAGGATCACGTTCACGTACGGGTTGATGCCGAGCACGCTGTCGCGCGCCGAGGCGGCCTTGGAGCGGCCGATGTCGGCCTGGCTGTGGATGATCTGGCGCTGGAGATTCGACTCGTCGACCTCGTCGAACTCCACGATGCCGAGCGTGCCCACGCCGGCGGCGGCCAGGTACATCAGCGCCGGGGAGCCGAGGCCGCCGGCTCCGACACACAGCACCTTGGCGTTCTTCAGCCGCTTCTGCCCGTCCATCCCGACGTCCGGGATGATCAGGTGGCGGGAGTACCTGCGGACCTCGTCTACGGTGAGCTCGGCAGCGGGCTCGACCAGGGGTGGCAGCGACACGGGGACTCCGGTTGTCGGTATGTCAGTACGGTTGTTCTCCCCGTAACACTGCCACGCCCCTTCTCATTCCGAGACACCCGGTCCGATCCGCGAGACGATTTCGTCCCAGTAGCCGGGCAGCGAGTGGAATGCGGCGCTTTGTCCCGCGCCGCCCGCGCGGTCCGTGAAGAAGATCGTCCCCGCCCCCTGCCAGCGGGCGATCCGCAGGGCCTCGTCGAGGTGGGTGCGCGGGACGCCGTGGACGAGGTGGACGAACTTCGCCTCGGTGTACTCGGCGGTCCACTCGGCCACCTGCGACCAGCGGTAGTCCACCCAGGAACCGGCGAACGTCACCAGCTGGTCGGCGGCCTCGGCGTACCCGGGATGGGGGTGGGTGCCGTGGCCGAGGACGAGGTGGGCCTCGCCGCCGAGCACGGCCTCCAGGGTCGCGGTGAGCCGGCGGGTCCCGCCGAGGTCCGCGCGGTCCGCGGGGGCGCGGTCCAGGTAGAAGCCGCCGACCCGGTACCAGTCGAGGAAGCGGTGGGCGTCCGAGACGAGCTCGCCGAAGGGCCGGGAGCCGTACGCCAGGTCCAGGTGCCCGAGGACCCGCACCCCGGCGTTGCGGAGCTTCCCGGCCGCCTCCAGGCAGTGCGGGTCCGGACGGGTGCCCGGGCCGTCCGCCACGTTGAGCACGGCCCAGTGCAGCGGGGTCCCGGGGCGGGTCAGCTCGGCCCATTCGACGGGGGCGAGCAGCGGGTGCGCGTAGCCGGGGACGCCGAAGCCGAGGGCCTGGACGGCGCCGGTGGCGGTGGTCGTCGTCAGATGCGACACGCCGCCTCCATCCAGATGTCGGCGAGGGACTCCTCCAGGTTGATCCGGGGCCGCCAGCCGAGCCGGTCGCGGGCGGTGCGGACGTCGGCCTGCTGCCAGGGCCCGCAGCCGTCGGGGTACGGGTACGGGGCGGAGGCCAGCTGGTCCGCGATGGTCCCCTCGGTGCGGGGGGCGCCGATCATCGGCCGCTGCGGGATGCCGTGGGGGGCGTCCAGCTCGTGCAGGTTGCCGGAGTAGCCGGCGACCCTGGCGAGGACGGCGGCGGCGTCGCGGAGCTTCACGGCGCGGCCGGTGCCGATGTTGACGACGCCCTGGGCGGCGGAGAGGGAGGCGGCGTGGACGGCCCGGGCCACGTCCCGCACGTCGACGAAGTCCCGCTGCACGCCGAGACCGCTGAGCTTGAGCTCGCCGTCCCCGGCCTGCATGGCGCGGCGCATCGCCTCGGCGAGGCGGCCGAGCGGGGATCCGGCGGGCGTCCCGGGACCGACCGGGGAGAAGACGCGCAGGACGACGGCGTCGAGCCCGGAGCCGAGGACGAGTTCGGTCGCGGCGAGCTTGGACACGCCGTACGGGCCGCCGGGGCGCGGGACGGCGTCCTCGGCCGTCGAGGAGCCGGGCTGGCTCGGACCGTACTCCGAGGCGCAGCCGACCTGGACGAGCCGGGCCCCGCATCCGCTGCGGCGCAGGGCCTCGCAGACGGTGGCGACGGCGACGGTGTTGTGCCGGGTCAGGTCGCGGGCGCCGCCGCGGGTGGCTCCGGCGCAGTTGACGACGACCCCGGGGTGGACGGCGTCGAGGAAGCGGGTGAGCGCGCCGGGGCTGCCGGAGGCGAGGTCGAAGCGCACGTCGGCGTCGTCGCCCCGGCCGAGCGCGGTGAGGTGGACGGCCGGGTCGGCGAGCAGCCGGTCGGCGACGAATCGGCCGATGAAGCCGTTGGCTCCGAGCAGCAGCACCCTCATCGTGCGGCCCCTACGTGCCGACCGGCCGGTGCCTGGGGTGGAGGGGTCATGGTCTTCGTTCTCCTTGCGGGGTGATGAGAGAGGTGACGGGTCGCGCCCGCGGCGTCGGCTCCGCGGGTGCGAAGAGGTCTCGGCGGACGGGGCCCGGCGGCGTGGTGTGCACGGTGGTCGCCGGGCCTTCCGGGGGTGTTCATCGGGCGGCGTGGGCGGAGGCCCGCGTGAGCGTGCCGGTCGCGTGGGCCAGCAGGACGAGCGCGGCGGCGCCGCAGACGAGGGTGGGTACGGCCCCCGGGCCCCAGGTCTCGACGAGGGCGCGCACCGGGACGGCGAGCGCGTCGAAGCCGGGGAGGGGGACGCGGGCGGCGAGGACGCTCGCGACGGCCAGCGCCTCGCCGGCGGAGGCCGCGGCGAGGGCGGCGGCGGCCGTCTCGGGGTGGCCGTGCACGGTGAGGAGCCGGGCGAGCAGCAGGAGGGCGCCGAGGGCGAGGGCTCCGGCGCTGAACCGGGTGAGGACGAGCAGGGCGGCGAGGGCGAGGAGCTGGAGGGTCACGGTCCCGAGGAGCAGCGGCCGGACGGCGGCGGCGAAGTCGGCGAGGCCCCGGCTGTCGGCGATCCGGCGGCGGGCCCGGCTCGCGAAGAGGTGGGCGCCCCAGGCGGCGGGGGCGACGGCGAGGGCGAGGCCGAGGAGCGGCACGGGGGCGAGCTCCCAGGGGCCGTCGGGGCCGCCGCCGAGGACCGCCTCCAGGAGTCCGTCGCCGCCGGCCGCGTACGCCAGGAGCCAGAGGGTCCAGAGCCGGGCGGCGGGGACGGATCCTCCCTCGGGGGCACGGAGCGGGCCCCGCCGGACGGCGAGCAGCAGTGCCCCCGCGAGGGCGAGGGCGCCGGCGGCGCCGACGGCGGTGCGCACCGGCCCGTACGCGAAGGTCAGCCCGAGGCCGGTGAGTCCGGCGACGCCGCCGGGGGCGAGGGCGGCGAGGGCCCAGGGCGCGCGGGGCCGCTCCGGCTCAGCGGCGGGCTCGGGCCTCTCCTGTCCGCGCGGCACGCGCGCGTACAGCTCCTCGGCGAGCGAGAACACGTCGCGGTGCCGGAACCGCGCGGCGGTCCGGTCGGTGAAGCCCTGCGCTTCGAGCCCGGCGGCGATCTCCAGCGGGTCGACGGCCCGCTCGCAGAGCTCCCGGTGCCGGTGCATGAGCACCTTCACGGGGTCGGCGTTCCCGCGCCGGGACCGCGGGGCGGGAGGGGCGGGGGCCTTGACCTCGGGGGCGGGGCCGGGTGCCGGGGCGGCGGGAGCGGGGCGGGGTTCCGGGGCGGCGGGCGCGGCCTGCGGTTCCGCCCTCCACGCGAGACCGCGCACGGGGGCGTCGCCGTCGTCGCCGGCCCACGGGCCGGGACCGGCGCCCGGGGGCGTCGCCCCGGCGGCTTCCGGCGCTCCGTCCGCGTCCGGCGCGTCGCCGGCCTCGGCGTCCGCCGGTTCCGGGGCGTGTCGCGGCGGTCCGGGGGCTATCCCGGAGGGCGCGGCGTCGACCGGGTCCTCGGGGCCGGGGGCGCGCAGATCGAGCGTCGCGGCGGCGGTGAGGGCGGGGGTGCCGAGGAGGGCTTCGGAGCGGGCGTCCCAGGCTCCGGGGCTCGTCGGGGCGGCGGAGCCGCGCATGGGGGTGCCTCCTTCAGGCATCGGGGGCTCCTGTCCCCGCGGTCACGGCCTTGTGCGCCCAGCTGCCCGGCACATGGGCCTCGGCCGGGTGGGCGAAGGGGACGCCGTCCCCGGGGCGGTGGCGCACCGGCGCGTGGGAGAGGAGTTCGAGGTAGATGCCGCGGAACGCGGCGAGGTTCTGTTCGACCGTGAAGAGTTCGAGCGCGCGGGCGCGGGCGGCGGCGCCGAGGCGGTGGCGGCGCCCGGGGTCGCGGAGCAGCGCGAGGCACGCGTCGGCGAGGGCCCGGGGGTTGCGCGGCGGGACGACGAGTCCGGTGCCGCCGATGATCTCGACGACCGCGCCGACGTCGGTGGAGACGGTGGCCCGGGCGCAGAACATCGCCTCGACGAGGCTGGCGGGGAAGCCCTCGACCAGGCTGGACATGACGACGAGCGCGCCGGAGGCGTAGACGTCCTCCAGGGAGGGCGCCTCGGGGCCGCCGAGCTCCTCGAAGGTGACGGGGTTCTCGCCGACGGCGTGTGCCCCGGCGGCCTCGTCGGGGAAGAGCTGGGCGGCGAGGCCCTTGCAGTAGGTGAGGTACGCGCCGGGTTCGCGGACGGGCACGGCGACGATCCGCAGGCGGGCGTCGGGCTGCCGGGCCCGGATCTCGGCGAAGGCGTGGAGGAGGCCGACGAGGTCCTTGGCGGGCTCGACGCGGCCGACCCAGACGAGGGTGGCGGGGTCGCCGCTCTCCTCGTCCTCGCCGACGTCGGCGAAGCGGTCGGCGGCCATGCCGGGGTGGACGGTGCGGATGCGGGCCCGGTCGGCGCCGCACTTCTCCTGCCAGCGGCGGGTGTGGGCGTTGCCGGGGGTGAGGAGGGCGGCCTGTCGGTAGATCTCGCCGGCGAGGCTGCCGTGGAGGGCGGCGAGGAGGGCGCGGAGGGGGGCGGAGCGGTCGGCGCCGGCCGTGGAGAGGTAGTGGGCGCGCAGCGGCGCGCCGTACTCGGTGACGAGCAGCGGGGTTCCGAAGAAGCGTTTGGCCAGGAGGCCGGGGAGGGCCGTCGTTCCTCCGGCGGCGGCGTGGCAGAGGTCGGCCGCGCCGAGCGCGTCGTCCTCGTACCAGTCGAGGGAGAGCGGGCGCAGGGCGCGCTCCAGGTGCTCGGCGAAGGCGAGGTGGTCGGGGAGTCCCGCCGCGGCCGCGCCCCGGCGTGCGCCGGGGGCGCGGCAGGCGGCCTCCAGGGCGCGGACGGCGTCGTCGGAGCGGAGCGCCCCGGGCAGTCCGCCGCGCTCGCGGGCGAGTTCGGCGAGGGCGTAGAGCCCGTCGGCGAAGGAGTCCGCGCCGTCCTCCGCGCAGAGCCCGTCGGCGAGCCGGCGGTAGGCCTCGGTGAAGCGGCGGCGCTCGTGGCGTCCGTAGGCCCGGCGGGCGGCGCGGGGCTCGCGGAGACCGGCGTGCTCGGCCCCGCGCGCCGGGTCCGCGTCCGGGCCGGGGTCGGCGGCGCGGGCGACCCGGGCGTTCGGCGGCAGGTGCGGCGGGGTGCCGGTCCGGCCGTGGGCGTAGAGGTCGAACCGGTGCTGCCCGAGCCCGCGCACGAGCCGCTCGCACCAGCGCCCGGACTCACCGGTGGCGTACGGGTAGCCACCCTCCGTGAGCAGTCCGATCCGCACGCGTGCACCCCCGATCTCCCTTGACGGCGGCCACCGTCGGCCCGGTGACTCGCAGCGGGGAAAACGTAAGCGGAGACACCGGTGGTGCGACGGACGGTTGTCCGTCGCACCACCGGAAGGGGTGAATGCACGTAACTTTCGCAGCCCGGTCGCGTTCTGTCGCGGTAAGCGCCGGAACGATCACGGAGGGTCAGGCGACGGCCAGCTCCTGGCGCCGTTCCCGGCGCTCCGCCGCGAGGACCGGATCGAGCGAGGGGACGGCGGCGAGCAGCTGCCGGGTGTACGGGTCCCCGGGTGCGCCGTACACCTCCGCGACCGTGCCCTGTTCGACGATCCGGCCCGCGCGCATGACGGCGACCCGGTCGCTGACCTGCCGGACGACGGCGAGGTCGTGGGCGATGAAGACGAGGCCGAGGCCGAGTTCGCCCTGGAGCTCGGCGAGCAGCGCGGTCACCTGGGCCTGGGTGGTGACGTCGAGCGCGGAGACGGGTTCGTCGCAGACGATGAGGCGGGGCTCGGCGGCGAGCGCGCGGGCGATGCCGACGCGCTGGCGCTGACCGCCGCTGAACTCGTGCGGGTAGGCGCCGTACCGGTCGGGGTCGAGCCCCACCCGGTCGAGCAGCTCGCGCACCCTGCCCCGGATCCGGGTCTCGTCCCGCTCCCCCGCGACGCGCAGCGGGTCGGCGATCGACTCGCCGACGGAGCGGCGGGGGTTGAGGGAGGCGACCGGGTCCTGGAAGACCATCTGGAGCTCGCGGCGGTACGGGCGCAGCCCGCGCTCGGACAGGGAGCCGATCTCCGTGTCCCCGTAGCGGAGTTCGCCGCCGGTCGGGTCGAGGAGCCGGACGAGCATCCGGCCGAGGGTCGTCTTGCCGCTGCCGGACTCCCCGACGACGCCGAGGGTCTCGCCCGCGCGGACCGTGAGGGAGGCGTCGTCGACGGCGGTCACGGCGTTCTTCCCGCGTCCGAACTCCTTGCGCAGGCCGACCGCTTCGAGGAGCACCTCGCCCTTCCCGGCGGGAGTCCTGGCCGGGCCGTCGAGCCGGGGCACGGCGGAGAGCAGCGCGCGGGTGTACGGCGCCGAGGGCGCGTTGAGCACCCCGGTGACGGGTCCGCGTTCGACCTCGCGCCCGTCGCGCATGACGAGCACCTCGTCGACGCTCTCGGCGGCCACGCCCACGTCGTGGGTGACGAGGAGCAGCGCGGTGCCGGTCTCGCGCCGCAGCTCGTGCAGCAGGTCGAGGATCTGGGCCTGGACGGTGACGTCGAGTGCGGTGGTGGGTTCGTCGGCGACGAGGAGCCTCGGCTCGCAGGCGAGTGCCATGGCGAGGAGGGCGCGCTGCCGCATGCCGCCGCTGAACTCGTGCGGGCGCGAGCGGGAGCGGCGGGCCGCGTCGGGGATGCCGACCCGGCCGAGGACCTCGACGGCGCGCGCCCGGGCGGCCTTCCGGGACACCGGGTGGTGGATCCGGTGGACCTCCGCGATCTGGTCGCCGACGGCGTGGTACGGGTCGAGGGCGGACAGCGGGTCCTGGAAGACCATGGCGGCGACCCCGCCGCGCAGCCGCCGGAGTTCGGCGGGGCCCGCGCCGGCGACGTCGATGCCGCCGACGCGGACGGTGCCGCCGACCCGGGCGCCGGTGCCCCGGTGGAGGCCGAGGAGGGCGCCGGCGACGGTGGACTTGCCGCTGCCCGACTCGCCGACGAGGGCGAGCGCGCGGCCCTCGCCGAGGGTGAAGGAGAGGCCGTCGACGGCCCGTACGGACCCGGCCTCCCGCTCGAACTCGACGGTCAGGTCGCTGACTTCCACCAGCGGGGACACGGTCACGTGAGGACCACCCTTCGGTCGGCGGCCGCGTACAGCAGGTCCGCGAGGACGTTGGCGAGGACGACGGCCGCGCCCATCACCAGGACGACGCCGACGACCACGGGCAGGTCGATGGTGCGGACCCCGTCGAGGAGGGTCTTGCCGAGTCCGGGGATGCCGAAGAGGGACTCGGTGAGCACGGCGCCGCCGAACATCGAGCCGAGGTCGACGGCGCTGATCGCGATGACCGGCGGGACGGCGCCGCGCAGCGCGTGACGGGTGACGACGGACCGCTCCCCCACCCCGTAGGCGCGGAAGGTGCGGATGTGGTCCTCCGCGAGCGTCTCCAGGGTGGAACTCCTGGTCAGCCGTGCGTACTTGGCGGATTCGAAGAAGCCGAGCGTGAGCCAGGGCAGCAGCATGTTCCAGGCCCACTGCTCGGGGTCCTCGCCGAACGGCACGTACGAGGGGAAGGGCAGCCACTGGAGGTAGGCGCAGACGGCCATGAGGAGCAGCAGCCCGAGGATGAAGACGGGCGTGCCGGTCCCGGCGAGGGTGAGCACGGTGAGGACGCGCTCGGTGATCCCGCCCCGGCGGAGCGCCGAGAGGAGCCCGGTGCCGACGCCGACGACGAGCCAGACGACCATGGCGCCGAGGGCGAGGGAGGCAGTGGCCGGGAGGCGCTCCAGGACCAGCCGGGTGACCTGCTGGTCGTTCTGGTACGAGAGCCCGAGGCAGGGCGCGTCGCAGTGGGTGACGCCGGTTCCGGTGGAGTAGTCGCGGCCGGCGAGGACACCCTGGAGGAAGTGCAGGTACTGGCCGACCACGCTCTCGTTCAGGCCGAGTTGCTCGCGCACCTGGGCGATCTGCTGGGGGTTGCAGCGCTCGCCGCAGGCCAGCCGGGCGGGGTCGCCGGGCGCCAGGTAGAAGAGGGCGTACACGAGGACCGAGAGCGCCAGCAGGACGAGCACGGCACCCGCGAGCCGCTTGACGAGGAAGCGGGTCATCGGGAGGACTCCTTACGGGTGCCCACGCGCAGCCGGCTCGCCTCGCGGGGGTCGAGGGCCGTGCGGACGGCGTCGCCGAGGACGGTGAAGGCGAGGACGGTGACGAAGAGCAGTCCGGCGGGCAGCAGGACGTACGCGGGATCGGCCCGGAACCAGGTCTGGGCCGTCGACAGCATCTGTCCCCAGGAGGGCGTGGGCGGGGTGACGCCCACGCCGAGGAAGGACAGGGAGGCCTCGACGACGATGTTGGTCGGGAAGGAGATCGCCGCGTAGGTGATGACGGGCGCGGCGAGCGAGGGCAGCAGTTCCCGGCGGGCGGTCCGCCACCGGCCGGAGCCGGCGAGGCGGGAGGCGGCGACGAAGTCGAGGCTCCTGAGAGTGAGCGTCTGGGCGCGCACGATCCGGGAGGTGTAGGCCCAGCCGAGCAGCCCGATGACGAGCACCAGCAGCAGCGGCCGGGGGAAGTCGCGCGGGACGACGGCGGTCAGCGCGAGCGCGAGGACGAGCATCGGGAGGGCGACGAGCACGTCGGTGACGCGGCTGAGGATCCCGTCGAGCCACCGGCTGCCGAGGCCGGCGGCGAGGCCGACGAGGACGCCGATGAGGATCTGGACGGCGGTGGCGCCGACGGCGACGAGCAGCGAGATCCGGGCGCCGTAGAGGAGGCGGACGAACAGGTCGCGGCCGGTGCCGGGTTCGACGCCGAGCCAGTGGTCGGCGCTCGCCCCGCCGAAGGCGCCGTACGGGACGCCGCCGCGGGCCGAGTCGACGAGGTCGTCGTGGTACGTGTGCGGGTCCTGGCCCTCCAGGGCGGCGAGCAGCGGCGCGGCGAGGGCGAGGAGGACGAGCAGGAGGAGGACGGCGGCGGAGACGAGGGCGGCCGGGCGGGTGCGCAGCCGTCGCCACACCTGCCGGGCGGCGCCCGTGGCGGGGAGGCCCGCCACGGGCGCCGGTGCGTCGGTCAGACTGGTCACTTGACCGCGACCAGCGAGACGTCGAGGACGCCGGTCCAGTCGCCGATGACGACGTTCTTGACGTCCTTGCCGACGAGCCGCTTGTAGACCGGGTGGAAGAGCGGCACGTCGAGGGCCTGCTCGCCGATCTTCTTGTCGAGGGCGCCCCAGCGGGCGGCGGCGGCCTTGAGGTCGGTCAGCTTGTTGATCTCGTCGATCTCCTGGTTGACCGCGGGGTCGTTCAGCTGCGCGTGGTTGTAGTTGGAGCCGTTGGCGACGATCTGGCGGCCGTCGAAGATCGGCGCGAGGAAGGGGCCGCCGGCCGGCCAGTCGGCGCCCCAGCGGGAGAGGAAGAAGCCGGGGGCGTCCTTGACGCTCCAGCGCTTCTCGTTGAAGGAGTTGGGCTCCTGGCCGTCGAGCTTGACGGTGATGCCGGCCTTGCCGAGGGCCTCCTGGACGGCGGTGGCGATCTCGGGGCTGGTGGTGCGGTTCTGGGCGGTGGAGTGCAGCAGGGTGACGGTCAGACCGTTCGGGAAGCCGGCCTCCTTGAGCAGCTGCTTCGCCTTCTCCGGGTCACCGGTCTTCCCGGCCGGGAAGTGGTCGTACGCCGTGAAGCCGAAGGCCTTCTGCTCGGGCAGGAAGGTGGTGGCGGGCTCGGCGAGCGCGGAGCCGCCGGCGGCGTTGACGACGCTGGTGCGGTTGACGGCGTACGAGATCGCCTGGCGGACCTTCGGGTTGTCGAAGGGCTTCACCTTCGGGTTGAAGGCGATGTAGTTGGTGAAGCCGAAGCGGCCGGTGCCGACGCGGGCGGCGAGCGCCTTGTCGGAGCCGATCTGGGCGAGCTCGGCGGGGCCGAGGTTGGTGTCGGTGGTGACGGCGGCGGCGTCGGCGCCGGAGGAGGTGGCGAGGCGCTGGTTGATGACGGCCTCGTCGAGCCCGGACTTCACGTCGATCCGGTCGGGGTAGGCCTTGCGCTCCTCGTCGGTCTTCGGATCCCAGTGCTCGTTGCGCTCCAGGACGAGGTGCTCGCCGTCGTTCTCGTTCTCGACGACCTTGTACGGGCCGGAGGAGACCGGGTGCTCCTCGTACTTCGCGCCGGTGTCCTTGGCCTTCGGGACGGGGGCGAACTGGGTCTGGGTGGCGACGAAGGGGAACTCGCCCTCGGGCTTCCTCAGCTTGAAGACGATCGTGCGGGCGTCGGGGGTGACGATCGACGCGAGGCCCCGCTTGTCCTTGTAGGGGCCCTGGTAGGTGTCGCCGCCGACGAGCCAGTCCCGCAGGTAGGGGGCGCCGCCGGAGAGCTCGGCCGCGAAGGAGCGCTCGATGCCGTACTTGACGTCGGCGCTGGTGATGGCCGTGCCGTCCTCGAACTTCAGGCCCTCCTTCAGCGTGTACGTCCACTCGGTGGCGTCCTTGTTGGGACGGCCGGTGTCGGTGGCGAGGTCGGGGACGACCTGGGTGCCGGCGGGGCCCGCCTCGCGGTTGCGGGTGGTGAGCGTCCGGAAGACGAGGGAGGGGACGTTGCCGCCGCCGGAGGTGTAGAGGCGGGCCGGGTCGAAGTCGCTCTGGGCCTCGTTGTTGAGGACGGTGAGCGTGCCGCCCTTCTGCGGGGCGCCCGCGGCCTTGCCGGAGGTACCGCCCTCGGCGCCGGCGTCCTCGGGGCCGCAGGCGGCGGCGCCAGAGGCCAGGACGACACTGACGGCGGCCGCTGCCACGCGGCGCGAGATGACGGATGAACGCATCGGAAGGAGACCTCTCGGGGTGAACTGCGGGAAAGGAAAAGGGAATTCCGCAGGCACGGGGAATCAGCCCGAAAGGGAGGACGGCGCGCGCCTGCGGGAATGAGGGACCCGGGCGCGGCGAGAAAGAGGAAAGGCCGACGAGCGCTCGGGCTGCGTCAGCTACAGAGAATGTCGGCGACCGTGTGTCCGGTCACGCCGAAGAGCGCCAGCTCAAGGGCGGCGCTGTCGGAAACGGCGTGACGGTGCGACATGCCGAGAAATATGGACGAACGCGTGAGCGATGTCAACGCGCATATGCGCCATTCCGAGACGACCGTCTCGAAATGCGGACGGACATCGTCCGCACCTGCCGTCAACTCGCGGGATACACCCAGGGGTTGGGGCGGCACTTGATCCCGTCGATGTTCAGCGACTTCGTCTGCTGCTGCATCACGGGGGCGAGCGCGCCCTTCGTCCTGCAGCTCACGTGCCCATGGCCGAGCCGGTGTCCGACCTCGTGGTTGATGAGCATCTGGCGATAGGCGTACATCGCCTTCGGGCCGAAGGTCGACGAGCCCTGCGCCCAGCGGAAGGCGTTGATCATCACGCGCTGGGTCGAGGCCGAGTCGCAGGACACGTTGTCGACCGTCGTGTCGAGTCCGGACTTCGCGCACCACGCGCCGGTCGTCCCCGGACTCGCGAGCGTGATCACGAACTTCGGATCGCCGCTGGAAATGCGCTCGAAGGTCATCTCGCCCCGACCGGCCCAGCTGCGCCTGTCGTTGAGCGTCTTCTGCACGGCGTCCGCGAAGAGCTTCGCGTCGAGACCGAGCCCCTTCTCGACGTCGATCCGGTAGCGGATCAACTCCCCCTTGCCGGGCGCCTTCGCCAGACCCGGCACGGCCTCGAAGTCCCCGGAACCCTGCAGCTTCGGATCGATCGGGAACTGGCGGGTCATCAGCTGCTCGTAGGTCGGCGGGGTGACGGCGGGCGCCGGCTCCGACGGGACGGTCCGGTCGTCGGAGCGGGAGGCGGAGGTGTCGTCCGTGGGCCGCTCGGCCGGCTGGTCGGCCGCGCGGGCCGCGGACGGTTTCTCGTCGCGGGCGGTGACCTGTCCGGCGACGACGACGGCGAGGACGGTGGCGATCGCGGCGGCCGCGACTCCGGTGAAGGTGCGGCCGAGACCGCCCCGGCCGGCCGGGGCCTGCGGATCCGTGCCCGTCTCCGGGTCGCCGGCGGCGCTCCCGCGGCGGGGCCCGGGGATGAACGTCCCCCGGGGGTCGGCCTGTTCGGGCGTGGCGGTACGGGGCCCACCGCGCCGGGGCCCGGACGGCGCGGGGCGCGGGGCCGAGGTCTCGTCGTGCTGCGGGTGACCGCCCCGCACCGACGCCCCGTGGAGGGGGACACCGCGGGCGGGCGTGCCGGGAGCGCCGGCGGCGTGGACCGGGGTGCCGTGGGCGGGGGTCCCGTGACGCGGCGAGCCGTAGCCGGGGACGCCGGGCGCGGGGGGGCCGTACACCGGCGTGCCGTGCGCGGGGGTGCCGTCGTACATCGGCGTGCCGTGCGCGGGGGTCCCGTACACCGGCATGCCGTGCGCGGGAGTCCCGTACAGGGGAGTCCCGTGCGCCGGGGTCCCGTACCCCTGGGTGCTCGTGGTCTCCCCGTCGCCGCCGCCCGTGTTCCTGCGGCGGCGTCCCGTCCCCGGCTGCGGTCCCGCCGGAGCGGCCGTCCGCCCCGTCCCCGCTCCCGCCTGCGGCCCGGTGTCGGCCACCGAGGGCGCGGAGCCCTTGCGACTGTGTCGTCCCACGCCCCGGATCAGCTCCCGCCGTGGTCGGCGACCAGTTCCCGGACGGCCTGGGCGACCGTCTCCGGGTACTCCATCATCGCCACGTGCCCCGCCTCGGGAAGGGTCAGCAGCCGCGAGCCGCGGAAGGCGGCGGCCGCCCTCCGGGCCATCCGGTACGAGACGAGCCGGTCGCGCCCGCCGTAGACGAGCAGCGTCGGCGCGAGCACCCGCTCGGCCTGCCGCCAGAGCCCGTGCTGCCCGCCGAGGGTGTACGCGTCGACGATGCCGCGCGAGGAGCGGGCCATGGCGTCCCAGAAGTAGGGGAGCTCCAGGCGGCGCTCCATCTCCTCGACGGCGTGCCGGAAGCCCTCCTCCGTGACCTGGCCGGGGTCCCCGTAACAGAGCGAGAGGACGCCCTTGACCCGCTGCTCGGCCGTCCAGTCCTTGCTGAGCTTCGCGAAGAACGAGGCGACGCCGGGCAGGGCGAGCAGCGCGGTGGGCCAGGCGGTGCGCTGGACGCGCAGCTCGGGCAGGGCCGGGGAGACGAGGGTGAGCGTGCGGACCAGGTCGGGCCGGACGGCGGCGACCCGGGTGGCGACGGCGCCGCCCATCGAGTTGCCGACGAGGTGGACCGGTCCGCGTCCGGCGGCGTCCAGGAACCGGATGACGGCGCGGGCGTGTCCGGTGACCGAGTAGTCGCCGTCGTCGGGCGGCGGGGAGTCGCCGAAGCCCGGCAGGTCGACCGCCTCTCCGTCGACGAGGTCCGCGAGCAGCGGCATCAGGGCCGACCAGTTCTGCGAGGAGCCGCCGAGTCCGTGGACGTAGAGGGCGGGCGCCAGACCGGGCCGGTTCCCCGGCCGGGCGCGCACGGTGAGGCTGAGTCCGGGCAGCGCGACGGAGCGGAGCTCCTCGCCGGCGGCGACCCGTACGGCGCGGGTCCGCGACGGGGTCGGTGCGGCGGCGGTCCGGGTTTCCGGCAGCTCGGTCGAGGACATGGCCGCAATATTACGAGACGATCACGCGCGGACGGGTGTGGGTGCGGTCACAGGTGCGTGTGCGGCGGGGCGCGTTCGCTCCTAGGCTCGAAGAGAGGGCCTACGGGAGCACCGCGACCCGCACCCCTGGAAGGAACCGCATGACTGTCGATCCGAGCGAGCCGGACACCTTCACCGAGGAAGAGGTCGTCGTGCTGGACCAGGAGATCCCGGAGGCCGACGCTGCCGAGCAGCACACCGAACTCCAGCAGAGCGAGGACGAAGCGCACACCCATCTCGAACGCGACTCGGCGAACGAGGCCGACGCGTCCGAGCAGGCGCGTGTCGTCGCCCTCGACGAGGACGACTACCGCTGAGCGGACGACTCCCGCTGATTTGTTCGGTTTAATCTTGAATCGACTGTCGACCCGGGCGTCCGGTCCGTGAAATTCTGCGTCCGCACCGCGCACAGCCGGGTTACCCAAAAGTACGATGGCGGCGCGGCGCGACAGCGCGCATGGATCGATCTTTGGGAGGCCGCGTGAGCGCCATCGAGCAGACAGAGGCAGCACGCCCTCGGGGCACGCGCCTGCCGCGACGTGCCCGACGGAACCAGCTGCTCGGCGCGGCCCAGGAGGTCTTCGTCGCCCAGGGGTACCACTCCGCCGCCATGGACGACATCGCCGAGCGGGCCGGTGTCAGCAAGCCGGTGCTGTACCAGCACTTCCCGGGGAAGCTGGAGCTCTACCTCGCACTGCTCGACCAGCACTGCGAGTCGCTCCTCCTCGCCGTGCGGACGGCACTGGCCTCCACCACGGACAACAAGCTCCGGGTCGCGGCCACGATGGACGCGTACTTCGCGTACGTCGAGGACGAGGGCGGCGCGTTCCGTCTCGTCTTCGAGTCGGACCTGACGAACGAGCCGGCCGTGCGCGAGCGCGTGGACCGGGTCAGCCTGCAGTGCGCCGAGGCCATCTCCGACGTGATCGCCGAGGACACGGGCCTGTCGAAGGACGAGTCGATGCTGCTCGCCGTCGGCCTCGGCGGCGTCTCCCAGGTCGTCGCCCGGTACTGGCTGTCGAGCGGTTCCGCCATCCCCCGCGACAAGGCGGTCGGGCTCCTCACTTCGCTCGCCTGGCGCGGCATCGCGGGATTCCCGCTGCATCCGGTGGACGGCCAGCTGAGCGCCGAGGGCCACTGACCGCTCCCGCGCGCGGAATTCCCGGAGGCTGTTCGCTCCTGGCGTGCACCGGCTGACCCGTGCGGGTCCCCTCACCGGGCTAATGTGTGCAGCGTACGGCGCGGGTATTCGCGCAACGCTGACCGTTCGGAGGGACATAGCCGTGGAGGTCAAGATCGGCGTGCAGCACGCACCCCGGGAGATCGTTCTGGAGAGCGGGCAGTCCGCCGAGGAGGTCGAGCGCGCGGTGGCCGACGCGCTGGCCGGCAAGGCGCAGCTGCTCAGCCTCTCGGACGAGAAGGGCCGCAAGGTCCTGATTCCGGCCGAGAAGATCGCGTACGTGGAGCTCGGCGAGCCCGCCGTGCGCCGCGTGGGTTTCGGCGCGCTCTGAGCCCCGGATCTGACGGGAAGGGGCCCGGGGGGGCCCGGGGGGCCCCCCGGGCCGACCCGCGCCGGCAGGCCCCCGCCGCGGGGGCGGGTGGGGTTGGGTTGCGGCGGCGGGGGGGGGGAACGCCGGG
>NZ_JBHWFF010000063.1:16239-20683 GCF_042733785.1 Streptomyces sp. NPDC059695
CCGGGGGGGCGGGGGTGTGGAGGCGTGGGCCAGGCCCCGCGCTGTCGTCGGGCGCGCGCCGGGCCCCCGATCGCCCGCCCCCGCCCCCTTCCCGTCTCCGTACGGCCACGTCAGGGCGTACGTGAGGGTTGCGTTCCGGGCGCCGGGGGTAGGTACGGCTGTGACCGCACCAGCTGCCCCGCACCCCCCGCGAGGTGATTCGACGTGTTCCTGGAAGCCCTCGGCTCGGCCCTGCTCGGTTTCGCCCTGGCCTGGGCCGCCGTGCACCGGCTGCCCGACCGCCTCCCCGTCCGGGCGATCGTCCTCCTCACCGGGACGCTCGGCGGCGTCTTCGGCGCGCTCGTGACCCACGGGGCGCTCGGCCCCGGCCACTTCCTCGCCACCCTGATCGGTGCCGTGGCGGTGGCGGCGGTGCTGCTCTCGCTGCTGATCCGCCCGGCCTCGCGTAGACTGCGCCGATCAGCCACCGTCTGACCGGCGCGGCGCCGACGGGCGCCCAGGAGGCCTCGGGCCCCTCCGTCCCGCTCCTGCCCGGTCCGCCCGGCTCCGGCCCGGCTCAGGTCGGCTCAGGCCGCCTCACAGGTCGGCTCCGGCAGGCTCAGGTCGGCTCAGGCCGCGAGACCCAGGGCGGCCATGCGCTTGGTGTGCGCCTCGGTGATCCGGGAGAACATCCGGCCGACCTCGGCGAGGTCGAAACCGTCCGCCACGCCGCCGACCAGCATCGTCGAGAGCGCGTCGCGCTCGGCGACCACGCGCTGCGCCTGCGAGAGCGCCTCGCCCATCAGACGTCGCGCCCAGAGCGCGAGCCTGCCGCCGACGCGCGGATCGGCCTCGATCGCCGCACGGACCTTCTCCACCGCGAAGTTGCCGTGGCCGGTGTCGTCGAGCACCGCGAGGACGAGCCCGCGCGTGTCGGAGTCGAGCCGCGCCGCGACCTCCCGGTAGAAGTCACTCGCGATCGAGTCGCCCACGTAGGCCTTGACGAGACCCTCCAGCCAGTCGGACGGCGCCGTCAGGCGGTGGAAGTCGTCGAGCGCCTTCGCGAAGGGCTCCATGGCCGAGGTCGGCTCGGCGTCGACGGCCGCGAGGCGGTCGCGCAGCCGCTCGAAGTGGTGGAACTCGGCCGAGGCCATCTTCGCCAGCTCCGCCTTGTCCGCGAGGGTCGGCGCCAGCTTGGCGTCCTCGGCGAGCCGCTCGAAGGCCGCGAGCTCTCCGTAGGCGAGGGCGCCGAGGAGGTCGATCACGGCGGCGCGGTACTCCGGCTCGGCGGAAGCCTCCGCCCAGTCCTTGGCGGCGATCCCGGTCGGTGTGGCGTTGTCAGGCGTCTCCATGGAGCGCACAATAGCCCGCCCGCGCGGCCCGCTAAGGCCCAGGCCAGTCAGTGTGACCGTGCCCTCATCGCGATTTCTCCCAACACACATGCGCGAATCCGGGGTACAGTGATAAGGCGCCTGCTGAGTATGCGGACATGCTTTCGCACGTTCGGACGTATTCGGTGGGCCGACTCATGAATGAGGATGCCCGGTCGGTGGCCCGATCGGCTCCGGCCCGACAGCCCTTCCGGCGGACCCGCGGAAGGGTCACCCTCAGCGGTACGACGCTCGAGCGACGGCAGTGGTCCCGTGCCACCCGGCGGTGATCTCCCCTGATCCCCCCGGAAGATCCCGGCACGGTACGACCCCCTTCGCTCGCCTCGCGCCGCGTCTCACAGAAGAGGCAGCACCCTGACTACGACCTTCCGAGAACTCGGAATCCTTCCCGAGACGGCCGAGGCCCTTGAGGCCGTCGGCATCGTCACCCCCTTCCCCATCCAGGAGATGACCCTCCCGGTCGCCCTCACCGGCACCGACGTCATCGGCCAGGCCAAGACCGGCACGGGCAAGACCCTCGGTTTCGGCCTCCCCATCCTGGAGCGCGTCACCGTCCCCACGGACGTCGAGGCCGGCCGGGCCGCGCCCGAGCAGCTGACCGACGCCCCGCAGGCGCTCGTCGTCGTCCCCACCCGCGAGCTGTGCCAGCAGGTCACCAACGACCTGCTGACCGCCGGCAAGGTGCGCAACGTCCGCGTGCTCGCCATCTACGGCGGCCGGGCGTACGAGCCGCAGGTCGAGGCGCTCCAGAAGGGCGTCGACGTCGTCGTCGGCACCCCCGGCCGTCTCCTCGACCTGGCCGGCCAGCGCAAGCTCGACCTCTCGCACGTGAAGGTCCTCGTCCTCGACGAGGCCGACGAGATGCTCGACCTGGGCTTCCTGCCCGACGTCGAGAAGATCATGAACATGCTTCCGGCGAAGCGCCAGACCATGCTCTTCTCGGCCACCATGCCGGGCGCGGTCATCGGCCTGGCCCGCCGCTACATGTCGCAGCCCACCCACATCCGGGCCACCTCGCCCGACGGTGAGGGCGTGACCGTCGCCAACATCAAGCAGCACGTCTACCGCGCGCACAACATGGACAAGCCGGAGATGGTCTCCCGCATCCTGCAGGCCAACGGCCGCGGACTCGCGATGATCTTCTGCCGCACCAAGCGCACGGCCGCCGACATCGCCGAGCAGCTGGAGCGCCGCGGCTTCGCCTCCGGCGCGGTCCACGGCGACCTCGGCCAGGGCGCCCGCGAGCAGGCGCTGCGCGCCTTCCGCAACGGCAAGGTCGACGTCCTCGTCTGCACCGACGTCGCCGCCCGAGGCATCGACGTCGAGGGCGTCACCCACGTCATCAACTACCAGTCGCCCGAGGACGAGAAGACCTTCCTCCACCGCGTCGGCCGCACCGGCCGCGCGGGCGCCAAGGGCACCGCGGTGACGCTCGTCGACTGGGACGACATCCCGCGCTGGCAGCTCATCAACAAGGCGCTCGGCCTCGACTTCCACGACCCGGTCGAGACGTACTCCAGCTCCCCGCACCTCTACGAGGAGCTGGACATCCCGGCGGGCACCAAGGGCATCCTGCCCCGCGCCGAGCGGACCCGCGCGGGTCTGGGCGCGGAGGTCCTGGAGGACCTGGGCGAGCCCGGCGGTCGCCGCGGCCGCGCCCCGAAGGCCGCCGAGAAGACCGAGGAGCGCCCGGCCCGCACGCGGACCCCGCGCCAGCGTCGTCGCACCCGCGGCGGCGAGCTCGGCGACGCCCCGGCGTCGGCGGCCCCGGCCCTCGAGACCGCGGCCGTCGAGACGCCCGCGGACGAGGCCCGCACCGAGTCCGGCCCGCGCACCCCGCGCCGCCGCCGTCGCACCCGCGTCGGCGCGCCGGCCACGGTCGCGGCTACGGCCACGGTCGAGGCCGAGGTCGTCGAGGCGCCGGTCGCGAAGGCGCCCGTCGTCGAGGCGGCTCCGGTCGTCGAGACCGCTCCGGTCGTCGAGACGGCTCCGGTCGTCGTCGAGGAGCCCAAGGCCCCCCGTCGCCGTACCCGTGCCGCCCGCCCGGAGGCCGTGACGGCGGCCCCGGCCGACCGCGCTCCCGCGGCCCACGCGGCTCCCGAGCCGGCTCCGGCCCCGCGCCGCCGCCGTGCCCGGGTGGCGCGTCCGGTCGAGGAGACCGTGTCGTTCCAGACGCCCGAGACCGCCGCGGTCGCCCTGATGGCCCGTCGTGCCGTCGAGGCGCCGGTCGTCGAGGCCGCTCCGGTCGTCGTCGAGGAGCCGAAGGCCCCCCGTCGCCGCACCACGAAGAAGGCCGTCGCGGAGCCGGTCGCCGAGCCGGTCGTGGCCGAGACCCCGGTCGTGGAGACCGTCGTCGAGACCCCGGTCGCCGAGGTTCCCGCTCCGCGCCGTCGCCGCACCGCCCGTCGGCCCGCCGGTTCTCCGGTGACCGCCGAGGCGCCGGTGGCCGAGGCGCCGGTGGCCGAGCCGGTCGCCGAGCCGGTCGCGGCGGAGCCCGCGCCGCGCCGCCGCCGTGCGGCCAGCCGTCCCGCCGGGTCCCCGGTGAGCGCCGCGGCCGCCGAGGTCATCGTCGTGGCCTCCGCGCCCGCTCCGGTCGTCGAGGCGCCGGCCGTGGAGGAGGCCCCGAAGAAGGCCGCTCCGCGTCGCCGCACCACCAAGAAGGCCGTGGCCGAGCCGGTCGTCGAGACCGCCGTGGCCGCCGAGACCGTCGAGGCGCCGGTGGCCGAGGAGGCTCCCAAGGCTCCCCGTCGCCGCGCGGCCAAGAAGACGGTCGCCGCCGAGGCCCCCGAGGCGTCCGCGCCGAAGACCGAGCCGAAGGCTCCGGCGCGCCGCCGTACGACCAAGAAGGCCGCGGCCGCCGAGGCCGAGGCTCCGGCGGTGGAGGAGGCCCCGAAGAAGGCGGCTCCGCGTCGGCGTACGACGAAGAAGGCGGCGGCGGCTCAGCCCGAGAGCTGACCCCACCGCACCGTCCGAGCGGCCGGCCCCACCGGGGACCCGGCTGCTCGGCCGTCCCACCCCCCCCCCGCCAGCCCCCCCGCCCCCCCCGCGGCCCGCGGGGGCCCCCCCCCCCCCCC
>NZ_JBHWFF010000064.1:0-10289 GCF_042733785.1 Streptomyces sp. NPDC059695
GTATCAACTAATCTGGCGTTGATTTTTGGCACGCTGTTGAGTTCTCAAGGTGCGGACGCTTCCTTCGTTCCTGTTTCCAGGCCCTCCGGGCGCTTTCTTCGTTTCCGACTCTATCAGATCTTTCCGATCCGATTTCCTCGGTGCTTTCCGGTCCTTTTCGCTTTCGCTCCAGGCCCTTCCGGCGTTTCCGACTCTATCAGATCCTTTCGGTGTCTGACTCCCAGTCAGGGGGGTTTGTCTTTCCGGCTGTTGGGCCGTTCCGACGTCTCAAACTCTAGCGGGTTTCCCCGGCGACTCATAATCGAGTCTTTCGAAATGAATTTCGGCATGCCGAAATTCGTCCCGGTGGGGAGTCCGTGCTGAGTAGAGGTGCCGCATCAGCGGCGGGAGTGGCTGTCGAGGAACCGTTCCGGCTCCGTGACAACTCGGAGAACACTACGCATCCGGCAGGGGGGTGTCAACCCCCGTCAGCCCGGGTCCGGCATCCCGGGTCCGTCAGTCCAGGTCCGTCAGGCGGCCGCCGGCGTCCGGCTGGGTGAGCTCCACGCGGCGGAGGAGCCGGATCAGCGCCTCGCCCAGGAGGCCCCGCTCCTCCACGCTCAGGTCCTGGAGGAGCTCCTCCTCGAAGTCGGTGGCCATGCGCATGGCCTCCAGCCACTTCGTACGGCCCTCGTCCGTCAGCTCGACGATCACGCGGACCCGGTTGTTCTCGTCCCGGTCGCGGGTGACCAGGCCCTCGCCCGCCATGCGGTCGATGCGGTGCGTCATCGCCGCGGGCGTGAGCCCGAGGCGCTTGGCCAGCTCACCGGGGCCCAGGCGGTAGGGCGCGCCGGCGAGGACGAGGGTCTTGAGGACCTCCCACTCCGCGTTGCTGATGCCGAGGTCGGAGAGCTGGCGGCCGTACGCCACGTTCATCCGGCGGTTCAGCCGGCCGAGGGCGGACACGACCTTCTCCACCTGCGGGTCGAGGTCGCCGTACTCGCGCTGATACGCGGCGATCTGCTCGTCGAGGCTCGGCTCCTGGGGAGCGGTGTCGGACATGCGGCGAGTATCCCACGCCTCTCGTTGGCATTGAAGTCCTTCGGTGTGTACTGTTAAGACGTTAACTTTAGCGTTGAAGTCTTCAGGGTTCAGGCGTACACCTCCGAACCCGCGACCGAAGTGGGTGAGTGTGACCAAGGCGAGGGGCGCAGCGATGCGCCGTATCCAGGCAGGCAGCGCGCTGAGCGCGTTCGGACTCGGCTTCACCGTCCCGTACCTCTATGTGTACGTGGCGCAGGTGCGGGATCTGGGCGCCGCGACGGCGGGCATCGTGCTGGCCGTCTTCGCCATGGCCGCACTGGTGGTGCTGCCCTTCAGCGGGCGGGCCATCGACCGGCGCGGGCCCGTGCCGGTGCTCCTGGTGGCCTCGGTCGTCGCCGCGGTGGGCGCGGTGGCGATGGGCTTCGCGTCGAGCGTGCCCGCGGCCGTGGGGGCCGCGGCGCTGCTCGGTGCCGGTACGGCCGTGCTCCAGCCGGCGCTGGCCACGATGATCGTCTGGTGCTCGGAGCCCGCCGGTCGTACCCGGGCCTTCGCGATGCAGTTCTTCCTGCAGAACCTCGGCCTCGGCGTCGGTGGTCTGATCGGCGGTCTGCTGGTCGACACGACCCGGCCGGGCAGCTTCATCCTGCTGTTCTCGATCGAGGCGGCGATGTTCCTCGTGCTCGCCGCGATCGTCGGGACCGTCCGGATGCCGGGGTCGCCGGCGCTCCAGGGCACCCGTCCGTCCGAGGGCGGCAAGGGCGGCGGCGTCCGCGCGCTGCTCGGGCACAAGGCGATGGTGCAGCTGTGCGTCCTGGGCTTCGTGCTGTTCTTCGCCTGCTACGGGCAGTTCGAGTCGGGTCTCGCGGCGTACGGCACGGAGGCCGCCGGCATCCAGCCGTCGACGCTCGGGATCGCCCTCGCCGCGAACACGGCGGTGATCGTGGTCGCCCAGTTCCTGGTGCTGCGGTTCGTCGAGCGCCGCCGGCGGACCCGGGTGATCGCGGCCGTGGGTCTGATCTGGACCGTGGCGTGGCTCATCGCCGGGTACGCGGGTCTCGGGCACGGCAGCCAGGCCATGGCGACGGCGGCCTTCGTCTCCACGTACGCCCTCTTCGGGCTCGGTGAGGCGATGCTGTCGCCGACCGTGGCCCCGCTGGTGGCCGATCTGGCCCCCGAGTCGATGGTCGGGCAGTACAACTCGGCCTTCGCCCTGGTGAAGCAGCTGGCGCTGGCCGTCGGTCCGGCCGTGGGCGGGCCCATGGGAGCCGCGCTGCACGGTCCGTACATCGTGACCTTCGTGCTGTTCTCGCTCGGGATCACGTTCCTGGCCGTCCGTCTCGGCAGGCAGCTGACCCCCGAGCAGAACCAGCCCTCCCTCGCCCTCAGGACCTCGAAGGTGGTCGCCCGGCACGAGCCGGTGCGTGAGAGCGAGACCGCGGCCGCCTAGCCGGATCAGTCCGGCAGGGCGAACTCGCACCAGACCGCTTTGCCGCCGCCCGGCGTGCGGCGGCTCCCCCAGGACGAGGCGATCGTCGCGATGATCGAGATACCGCGACCCGCCTCGTCCTCCGTTTCCGCCCTGCGGCGGCGCGGCAGGTGGTCGTCGCCGTCCGTGACCTCGATGATCAGGCGGCGGTCGGTCCTGCGGAGCCGCAGGCGCATGGGCGGGGTCCCGTGCTGGAGCGAGTTCGCCACGAGTTCGCTGGTGGCGAGGACGCCGAGGTCGCGCAGTTCGACCGGGAAGCGCCAGGACGAGAGGACCCCGGAAGCGAAGGCACGCGCGCGCGGGGCGGCCTCGACCCCGCCCAGGAGTTCCAGGGCGGCGTTGTGGAAGAGCTCGGCGTCCGCGCCCCTGCGGGAGGGGTGCTGGACGACCAGGACGGCGACGTCGTCGTCGTGCTCGGCGGTGACGCCGAGGGCGCGCAGGAGCCGGTCGCAGACCACCTGAGGGGTGCCGACGGCACCGGCGAGGGCGCGGGCCAGGGCGGCGACGCCCTCGTCGATGTCCTCGCGGCGGCGCTCGACCAGACCGTCGGTGTAGAGGACGGCGGTGGAGCCGGGCGGCAGGGCGATGGAGCCGGAGGCGTGCAGCCAGCCGCCGGTCCCGAGCGGCGGGCCCGTCGGGTCCTCGGCCCGGCGGACGGTGCCGTCCTCGTCCCGTACGAGGATCGGCAGGTGTCCGGCGGAGGCGTACACCAGCCTGCCCTCGCTGGGGTCGTGGATCGCGTACACACAGGTGGCGATCTGGCTGGCGTCGATCTCGGCGGCGAGGCCGTCGAGCAGCTGGAGCACCTCGTGCGGGGGCAGGTCCAGGCGCGCGTAGGCCCGGACGGCGGTGCGGAGCTGGCCCATGACGGCGGCGGCGCGCACGCCGCGGCCCATCACGTCGCCGATGACGAGGGCGGTACGGCCCGCCCCGAGGGTGATCACGTCGTACCAGTCGCCGCCGACGGCCGCGTCGGCGACACCGGGCTGGTAGGTGGCGGCGATCCGCAGGTCGTCGGGCTGCTCCAGCTCCTGCGGGAGCAGGGAGCGCTGGAGGGTGACGGCGGTCTCGCGGTGCCTGCGCTCGCTGGCCCGGAGCCGCTCGGCGGCGTCGGCGTGGTCGGTGACGTCGGCCGCGTGGACGAGGACGCCGCCGCCTTCGAGGCGGGGGCTGTCGACGGGCAGGCAGGTGACCGTGTACGAGCCGCCCTCGCGGGTCCGGCGGGACTTCACCGTGCGGGGCTTGCCGCTGCGGAGCACCTGGTCCATGAGGGGCAGCAGGCCGAGCTCCTCGGCCTCCGGGCAGGTGTCGGCGACGGTGGCGCCGGCCGGGCGGTGGCCGAAGGCGGCGGCGTACGCGTCGTTCACGTACGCGATGCGGTGCTCCGGGCCGTACACGAGGGCGACGAGGCCGGGGAGGCGGCCGAGCAGCTCCCGTACGGAGAAGTCCTCCAGGGCGGGGACGTCGACGGCCGCGGCCTCGTCGTCGGGCTGCTCCGGCTGCTGACCGTACTCACCGCGGGCGGCGGGCACGGAGCCCTCTGTCCCCCGCGCCGCGCGGCGCTGCGTGCCGGGGAGCCGGGCGCTCCAACGGGTGAAGTTCACGGATCTGTATGCCTCGTGGTGTCGGTGCCGTGCAGAGTCACGCTGTGCAGGTGTGAGCCCACCTATGGTCACACGTCCAGTGTGGACGAGTGCACTGACAGTGATGTCAGGACTGCGGCTTGTCGCCGTCGCCGGGGGGTGGAGAGGCGGCGAGTTCGAATTCGGCCCTGGGGTGTTCCAGCGACCCGAGGGAGACGATCTCCCGTTTGAACAGCCCGGACAAGGTCCACTCGGCGAGGACCCGGGCCTTTCGGTTGAACGTCGGGACGCGGCTGAGGTGATAGGCGCGGTGCATGAACCAGGCCGGATATCCCTTGAGCTTGCGTCCGTAGACGTGGGCGACCCCCTTGTGGAGACCGAGGGAGGCGACGGATCCCACGTACGCGTGCGCGTACTGCTTGAGCGGCTGTCCGCGCAGGGAGGCCGCGATGTTCTCGGCGAGGACCCTGGCCTGGCGGACGGCGTGCTGGGCGTTGGGGGCGCATTCCCTGCCAGGCTCGTCCGCCGTGACGTCGGGGACGGCGGCGGCGTCGCCGGCCGCCCAGGCGTGCGGGGCGCCCTCGACGGCGAGGTGGGCGGTGCAGCGGAGCCTGCCGCGTTCGTTCAGCGGGAGGCCGGTGGCGGCGAGGACCGGCGCGGGTTTCACGCCGGCGGTCCAGACGACGGTGCGGGTCGGCAGGCGGGTGCCGTCGCTGAGGACGGCGACCCGGTCCTCGCAGGACTCGAGACGGGTCTCCAGGCGCACGTCGACGTTCCGGGCGCGGAGCTCCCGGACGGCGTACCGGCCCATGTCCTCGCCCACCTCGGGGAGGATCCGGCCGGAGGCCTCGACGAGGACCCAGCGCAGGTCCTCGGGCTTGAGGTTGTGGTAGTACCGCGAGGTGTAGCGGGCCATGTCCTCCAGCTCGGCGAGGGCCTCCACGCCCGCGTAGCCGCCGCCGACGAAGACGAAGGTGAGGGCGGCGTCGCGGATCGCGGGATCGCGGGTGGAGGAGGCGATGTCCATCTGCTCGATGACGTGGTTGCGCAGCCCGATGGCCTCCTCGACGGTCTTGAAGCCGATGCCGTGGTCGGCGAGGCCGGGGACGGGGAGGGTGCGGGAGACCGATCCCGGGGCGAGGACCAGCTCGTCGTACGTCATGTCGACGGCGCCGGTCCCCTCCTCCGCGGTGGCGAGGGTGGAGAGGGTCGCGGTGCGCTTGGCGTGGTCGACGGACCCGACCTCGCCGATGACGACGCGGCAGCGGTCGAGGACCCGGCGGAGCGGGACGACGACGTGACGCGGGGAGATGGAGCCGGCGGCCGCCTCGGGCAGGAACGGCTGGTACGTCATGTACGGCTCGGGGGTGACCACCACGATCTCGGCGGTGCCGGCTCTGAGCTCCGCGGCGAGCTGCCGCTGGAGGCGCAGCGCGGTGTACATGCCGACGTATCCACCGCCGACCACGAGAATGCGCGCAGGTTCGGTCACTGTCCCATGACGCACCCCCGTCCGTGGTTTGTCCACAGGCTCGACAAATTGTGTGACCGGAGGGATACGGAGGCGCGGGGTGGCGCGCGGGCGGCGTACGGGGGGAACGACGCAGGTCACACCCTGTGGGGCGGGTGGGGAGAGGGGTCGGAATCGGGAGTCTTCCGGGCCTTGCTCCGATCGGGGGGCGCACCGTACGGAACTCCCCCTTCTGAATTGACCCCGACTCAACTATGTTCGTACTTCGTCGGGGTGTCGGATCGCGGCGCGCGCGTGGACCGAAGCGCTCGTCCGTCGGAGGCCCCGTGTCAGGGCGGGGAGTCTCCGGGGGGAGACATCATGAGCGGGGGAACGCTTATGCAGATTCAGGATTCACGCTGGCAGTCGGGCGCCGGGACGGCGATCGCCGACGGACATGCCGTGGGGACGGCCGAGCCGCGCCTCGGCGCGCCGGTGGCGGGCGGCAGGGCCGCGCCGCTGCGGGTGGACGCCCAGCGCAATCTGGAGCACGTGCTGCGGGCCGCCCGCGAGGTGTTCGGCGAGCTGGGCTACGGGGCTCCGATGGAGGACGTGGCGCGCCGGGCCCGGGTCGGGGTCGGCACCGTCTACCGCCGTTTCCCCAGCAAGGACGTGCTGGTGCGGCGGATAGCCGAGGAGGAGACCTCCCGGCTGACCGAGCAGGCGCGGGCCGCGCTGGGCCAGGAGGAGGAGCCGTGGTCGGCGCTCTCCCGGTTCCTGCGGACCTCGGTGGCCTCGGGCGCGGGCCGTCTCCTGCCGCCGCAGGTGCTGCGGGTGGGCGTGGACGAGTCCGGGGTGCCGCTCGTCGGACCGGACGCGGACGAGGCGGCGCGGGTGCCGTACCAGCGCGGTGTCGCCGACGCGTCCGACCCGCGCGTGGTCGCTCCGCGTGCCGTGCCCGCCGAGGAGCGGGACGACGCGGGGGCCGCGGAGCTCCTGGAGGTCGTCGGCCGGCTGGTCGACCGGGCGCGCGAGGCGGGTGAGCTGCGGACGGACGTGACCGTGGCGGACGTCCTCCTGGTCATCGCCACCGCCGCCCCGGCCCTGCCGGACGCGGTGCAGCAGGCGGCGGCCTCGGCCCGGCTCCTCGACATCCTGCTCGAGGGCCTGCGCTCCCGGTAGGGCCGTTCCGGAGGACCTTCCGGAGGCCCTTTCCGGAGGACCCTTCCAGGACCTCTGCGCGGACGGCGCCCTTCGAGGGCCGGGCGGAGTGGTCCGGGCGGTTGTCCCGGCAGAGTGGTCCGGGCGCGGTGGTCCGGGCGGACCAACCAGCCTGACACGAACGTGTGAACGGTTACGCCCGGATACACGAAGTCGCCCCGGACGAGTGGTAAGTGGACGCGGCGCTTCGGCGTGCCCGCGCTCTGTGGCAGGCTGGGCCGGAATTCGGGTCTGAGCGTGCGTACGGGGGCTTCCGCGATGAGCGGTGACAGTCGGGACGATCCGCTGGGCGGGGCGGAGACCGGGGACCTTTCCTCCCGGCAGGTTCCGAGCCAGGGCGGGCCGGGCGGTCTCCCCGGAGCGCCGTCCGTACCCGCCGAGCCGGCCGAACCGAGCGTGCCGCAGCAGCGCGAGGGCAGGACCGCGGGGCCGGGTGCCGCCGCGACGGGTGCCGGTCGTCCCGATCCGGGTGCCGCGCCCGACGAGCCCGACGAGCCGGACACCGTCCTCCCGCCGCCGCTCGAACTGCCGCCCTCCGACGCCGAGCTCGTCCAGCTCATGCGGGACGGCGACGGCTCCGCGTACGAGGAGCTGTTCCGCCGCCACTCCGACGCCGTCCGCCGCTACGCCCGGACCTGCTGCCGGGACGCGCACACCGCCGACGACCTCACCGCCGAGGTGTTCGCCCGCACCCTCCAGGCGGTCCGCGGCGGCGCCGGCCCCGAGCAGGCCGTGCGCGCCTACCTCATGACCAGCGTCCGGCGGGTCGCGGCGCACTGGACCAGGACCCAGAAGCGGGAGCACCTCGTCGAGGACTTCGCGGTGTTCGCCGCGGACGCCGCCCGCTCCTCCGAGGTCTCCGACCACGACACGACGGACCTCGGCGCGGACGTCCGCGCCATGCACGAGGCCGAACAGTCCCTCGCCATGCAGGCCTTCCGCTCGCTGCCCGAGCGGTGGCAGGCCGTGCTGTGGCACACCACCGTCGAGGAGGAGTCCCCGAGCGAGGTCGCCCCGCTCTTCGGACTGACCGCCAACGCCACGGCCGTGCTCGCCAGCCGGGCCCGCGAGGGCCTCAAGCAGGCCTACCTCCAGGCGCACGTCAGCCAGTCCCTGACCGCGGGCGGCGACTGCGCCCGCTACGCGGACCGGCTCGGCGCCTACGCGCGCGGCGGGCTGCGGATGCGGGCCGAGCGGGGCCTGCGCAAGCACCTGGACGAGTGCGCCAAGTGCCGGCTCGCCGCCGGTGAGCTGGCCCACGTGAACTCCGGTATCCCCGCGCTGCTGCCGGTCGCCGTCATCGGCTGGTTCGCCGCCGGGTACGCGCTCAAGGCGGCCGGTGTCGTCGCCGGCGGCACCGTTGCCGCGGCCGGTGCGGGCGCGGCGGCCGCCGCCACCGGGTCCTCCGGCGGAGCCGCCTCGGGGGGTGCCGTCGCCGAGGGGCTGGGGGCACCCGCGAAGGCCGGCATCGCGGCGGCCGTGGCGGTCGCCGCGGCCGCAGGGCTCGTCTGGGCGATGGCCGGGGACCCTCAGCCGGTGGCCGCGCCCCGGCCCGCGCAGCCGGTCGTCACCCCGATCGTGCCGGAGCCCGCGCCCCCGGCGAAGCCCTCCCCGAAGCCCGCGCCGCCGGCCCCGCCCGTCGCCTCCGCGCCGACGCCCGAGCCCACCCCGCCGCCGGAGCCGGCACCCAGGCCCACGCCGAAGCCGACCCCGCCGCCGTCCCCGACACCCACCCCCGAGCCGACGCCCGAGCCGAAGCCGACGCCGACGCCCACGCCGCCGCCCGAGAAGCCCTCCCCGAAGCCGACGCCCCCGCCGCCCGAGAAGCCCGCGCCGCCGTCCGTCTACCAGGTCAGCGAACTGGACTACGGGATCTTCGGCGACGGCACCAGGCCCGAGGTGTCCCTCTCGGACAGCAGCTGGATGTGGCAGCGGAACTCCCTGTCCGTCGGCGGCACCCCGTACGCGCACGGGGTGAGCGTCCACGCGCCGTCCTCACTGCTCATCGACCTCAACCGGCAGTGCACGAGCTACGACGCGGTCGTCGGCATCGACGACCTGAGCGCCTGGCTCGGCGTCGGCGGCGTCCGTTTCTCCGTCTACGGGGACGGGGAGCGGCTCTGGCGTTCCGACGTCGTCCGGGCGGGCGACCCGCCCGTCCCGGTGCACGTCGACCTCTCCGGCCGCTCCACGATCCGGCTCGTGGTGGAGGAGCACACGCCGTTCGGCCGGGCCGCGGTCGCCGACTGGGCGGAGTCCCGGATCAGCTGCTCCTGACGGCCCGCCCGGAGTCCGGCGGGGCGGCCGCGAAGGGTTCGAGGAGGCCGAGGACCTCGTCGAGGCCGAGTCCCGCCCCGGCCGCGCGGGCCGCCGCCACGGCGGGCGCGTCGAGCTCGGCGCGCACCCGCGCCTCCAGGCCCTCCAGGTCCCGGAGCTCGGGAACGGATCGCGGGGTGTCCCGGCGCCACAGGTCGACGGCGGCCATGACCCGTACGGCGAGATCCGCCTCGCCCGCCTCGGCCAGCGTGAGGGCGAGCCCCTGCCCCAGGCCGACGGTGACGAAGTCCGCGCACTGGGCGTCCCGCGCCACGCGGAGCGCGGTGACGGCCGTGGTGACGGCGGCCGCTCCCCTGCCCTCGTGCGCCTCGACGCGGGCGGCGATTCCCATCACCGCCGCCTCGAAGTGCGGGGGCGGGGTGCCGAGCCCGACGGTCCGGCCCGCCTCCTCCAGCTGGGCGCGGGCCTCCACGATGTCGCGGCGGTGGAGCGCGAAGGCGGCGCGGAGGAAGCAGACGTACGTCTGGCTGTCCCGCACGTGGTAGCGGTCGGCCTCCTGCGCGGCCTCGTCGAGGATCGTCTCCGCGGTCTCCAGGTCGCCGGTGCGGTAGGACAGTTCGGCCAGGCGGGCGAGGAGGAAGGGGGCCTCGGCGTGGGCGCCGACCTCGCGGGCGAGCCCGAGGGCCTCCTCGTACGCCTCTCCCGCCTCCGCGTGCCGCCCGCGCATCGTGTACGACTCGCCCGCCGCGCTGGCGATCTGCGCGGCCATCCAGCGGTCGCCGACCCGCCGGGCGATGACACGGAGCTCGGCGAGGGCGTCGTCGACGCCGGGCATGCCGCCGGGCATGTCGACGACCATGTGCGTGCGGAACATGAGGCTGACGCCGAGCTCCCAGTCGCCGCCGTGGCGGCGGCAGTTGTCCACGGCGGTGTCGAGGAGGGCGCGGACCGCGGGCGGGTCCTCGGTGAGGTACGCGGTGAAGGGCCAGAGCAGACCGGGGAAGCGGGCCGCCTCGGGGCCGGGCTCCTTCCCGAACGCGTCGCGCACGCGCCGTACGAGCGCGAGGGTCTCCGGCTGCTGGAAGTCGCCCATCGTCTGGCTCTCGACCGCGAGGAAGAAGTCCAGCATGCGCAGGTGCATGCGGGGCCAGTGCCGGGGGTCGGCGGGGGGGGGGGGGGGGGCGGCGCGGCGGGGGGCGCGCGCGCGCCCCCCCCCCCCCCCCCGCGGGGGGGGGGGGGGGCCCCCCCA
>NZ_JBHWFF010000064.1:10299-11572 GCF_042733785.1 Streptomyces sp. NPDC059695
CACGGCGTGGATGACGCCCCCCTGGCGCGGGTCCTGGGGGGGCCTGTGCGGGGGGTGGGGGGGGGCGCCGGGATCCTCGCCGAGGGCGAGCGCGCGGCCGACCCAGGCCAGGCCCTCGGGGCGGTAGTTGCGCAGCCACCAGAACCAGCCCATGGCGAAGACGAGCCGGAGTCCGGCGGACTCGTCGGGATCGGTGACCAGGGTGCGGTGGAGGGCGGCGCGGATGTTGTCGAGGTCGCGCTCCAGCGCGTCGATCCAGGGCAGCTGCTCCGCCGAGCGGAGCCTCGGCTCGGCCGTCTCCGCGAGGGCCGTGAAGTGCGCGGTGTGGGTGGCCTCGGCAGCGGCGAGCAGCTCCGGCTCCTCGGCGGCGCGCTCGGTCGCGTACTCGTGGATGGTCTCCAGGAGGCGGTAGCGCATCTCGCCGCCCTCGGTGGGGGCGGCGACGACGAGGGACTTGTCGACGAGGGCGCCCAGGGCGTCGGCGGCGTACGGGGAGAGGGCCTCGGCGGCGGCCAGGTCCCAGCCGCCGGCGAAGACCGACACCTGGCGGAGCAGGGCGCGCTCGGCCGGGTCGAGCAGCTCCCAGGACCAGTCGACGACCGCCCGGAGGGTCTGCTGGCGGGGGAGCACGGTCCGCGAGCCGGAGGTGAGGAGGAGGAACCGGTCGTCGAGGCGGTCGGCTATCTGGCGCGGGGTGAGCAGACGCAGCCGGGCGGCGGCCAGCTCGATGGCGAGCGGCAGGCCGTCGAGGCGGCGGCAGATCTCGTCGACGGCCTCGCCGCCGTCGCGCGCGAGGTCGAAGGAGGGGCGCACGGTGCGGGCCCGCTCGGCGAAGAGGCGGTGGGCGGGGCCGGGCGGGAGGGGCTCGACGGGCCGGACGGACTCGCCGGGGACGCCGAGGGGCTCACGGCTGGTGGCGAGGACGCGGAGCTGCGGGCAGTGGGTGAGCAGGGTCTCGGCGAGGGCGGCGGCCGCGTCGATCACGTGCTCGCAGTTGTCGAGGACCAGGAGCAGCGGACGGCGGGCCAGGTGCTCGACGAGGTGGGCGGTGGGGTCGTCCTTGAGCGGGGCGCCCTCACGGGTGATCAGGTTGATCTCGCGGAGGCGCAGGGCGGAGAGGACGGCGCCGGGCAGGGCGTCGGGGTCGTCGAGCGGGGCGAGCTCGGCGATCCAGGCGGGGGGGGGGGGGGGGCGCGCGGCGCCCCCCCCCCCCCCCCCCCCCCCCCGCCGGCCCCCCCCCCCCCCCCCGCGCGGGGGGTGGGGGGGGCGCGGG
>NZ_JBHWFF010000064.1:11582-11966 GCF_042733785.1 Streptomyces sp. NPDC059695
TTATCTGTTTTATCTGGCGGTGGGGTGGGGGGGGGGGGCGGGGGCGGGGCGGGGGGGGGGGGTCGGGGCGGGGGGCGAGCTCGGCGATCCGGGGGGGGGGCCCGGCGGCCCGGAGCGCGGCCTCCTCGGCGAGCCGCGTCTTGCCGGAACCGCCGGGCCCGGTGAGCGTGACGAGCCGGGAGCGGGTGAGGTCGGCCCGGAGCGCGGCGAGCTCGGGCTCCCGCCCGACGAAGGAGGTGAGGCGGGGGCGGATGTTGCCGGCGTCGGGCGCGGGCCCCTCGGCGGCGGCGGGAGGGTCCGGGGCGGGGGTGGGGGGCGGGGGGGGGGGGGGCGGGGGGGGGGCGGGGGGGGGGGGGGGGTGGTGGGGGGGGGGGGCGGGGCCGG
>NZ_JBHWFF010000064.1:11976-18742 GCF_042733785.1 Streptomyces sp. NPDC059695
TGCGCGGGGCGCTCGGCCCCCCGCCCGCGCAGGGGGGGGGGGGGGGGGGGTTGTGGGCGGGGGCGGGGGGGGGGCCCGCGGGGGGGGGGGGGGGGGCCGGGGGGGGGGGGGGGGGCCGGGGCCTCGGCCCCGGTGAGGAGTGCGTGGTGGAGGGCGGTGAGCTCGGGGCCGGGGTCGGCGCCGAGGCCGTCCGCGAGGGTGCGGCGGGCCGATTCGTACGCGGTGAGGGCGTCGGCGTGCCGGCCCTCGGCCCGCAGGGCGCGGATGAGGTGGGCGCGGAAGGTCTCGTCGTACGGGTACGTGGTGGTGAGCTCGGTCAGCTCCGGTACGAGTCCGTCGGTGACGCCCCGGCGCAGATCGGCCTCGACGCGCTGCCGGAGCGCGGCGACGCGCTGCGCCTCGGGCCGGACGCCCGCCGGTTCGGGCAGGTCGGCGAGGGCAGGGCCGCGGAAGAGGCCGAGGGCCTCGCGGAGGAGGGCGGCGGCGGTGTCGGGGTCGCCGGCGTCGAGGCGGGCGGCGCCGTCCCTGACCCGGCGCTGGAAGACGTACAGGTCGATGTCGTCGGGGCCGGCGGCGAGGCGGTAGCCGGGGCCGGGGGTGGAGGCGACGGCCTCCCTGCCGAGGATCCTGCGGAGGCGTCCGACCAGGGCCTGGAGCGCGGCGGGTGCGTCCTGCGGCGGGTCGTCCCCGTACACGTCGTCGGCGAGCTCACCGACGGAGACGGCCCGTCCGCCGCGCAGCGCGAGGGCGGCGAGCAGCGCACGCAGCCGGGCGCCGCCGAGCGGGAGCGCGCTGCCGTCGGGCCGAAGGGCCTCGGTGGTGCCGAGGATGAGATACCGCACCGCCCCATTGTGTCGGCAGGCCGGTGCGTGCGCCTCGGGGTTTACCCCGGTGCGTCCCTCAGAAGGCGCCGGTGTCGCGCGCGAAGCCGGGGGGTGGGGGGAGCGGGACGGCTGTCCCCAGCTTGTGGACGGACGTGTGGCCGTAGCCGTCCCCGGAGGGACCGGAACAGACGACGGCCCCACCGGCCTCGCGGTCGATCATCGGGTGGACGGGAATGCCGGCGCGGGCGGAGGCGCGGATCTTCTGGACGCGGTCGCGAGGGGCGCTGTACGGCTCGAAGACCTGCTCCCCCGTCACCATGCCCGCGCTGCCCCGGCCGGCGGAGCCCTACGCGGGCAAGGAGCGGGACGCCGGGACCAACGGGCCCTGGACCGCTCGGTGGGCCCGGGGTTCCGTCGTGTTCGTCCAGCAGGAGCCGCGGCGGGCGAGGAGGCGGCGGAGCCAGAGTTCGGTGGAGACCAGGTCGGCGAGGCCGTCGAGGGGGACGGGGGCGCCGTCGGTCGCCGCGCGGAGGGCCTCGCGGACCACGCGCGCCTCGATCAGGCCCGCGTCCGCGAGGAGCGGCGCGTCGAACAGGGCGAGGAGCTGCGGGAGCGCCGCGCGCAGGCCCGCGCGCGTGGCGGCGGCCGGGACGGCCGGGTGGGGGGCGCCCCAGCCGGCGGGGAGCTCGCGGACGCCCGCGCCGGAGAGGACCGTGCGCAGGACCCCGGCCCGGGCGTCCGGCTGGACCCGGAGCGATTCGGGGAGCTCGCGGCAGGCCCGTACGACCTGGTTGTCCAGGAAGGGGGCGTGGAGGCGCTGGCCACGGATCTCCGCGGCCTGCTCCAGGACCCGGTGGTCGGCCGCCGCACGGGCGAGGGCCGCACGCGCGCGTGCCTCGCCGGGGCGCTGGACGGAGGCCGGGAGCGTCGCCGCCCGGTTCAGGCGAACCGATACTTCAGCCAGCGCCTCCCCCGTCAGCCACCGCGCCGCGGGCCCCGGCCGGGACCACGCGAGCGCGGAGAGGGAGGCCTCCAGGGGGCCGAAGCCGTCCGGAGCCGAGCGGTTCGCCTCCAGGACCCGCCGCGCCGCCGCCTCCAGACCCGTCCGGTACGGGGTACGGGCCAGCTTCCGCGCCGCCCGGTAGACCGTCAGCGGCACCAGGAGCGACCCCGCCGAAGGCCCCGAGGCCTTGGCGAGCGCCGTCACGGGACGCACCAGCGAGCGGCGCCTGCGGTCCATCAGGAGGTCGGCGAGGCGCGCCGGATGCGCGTCGAGGACCTGCTTCGCCCCCATGCCGGTGAAGTGGTCGGCGCTGCCGCCGACGAGCCGGCGCCGGTGCCGCTCGGCCGTGACCAGCGCGGGCCCCGGCTCGTCGGTCAGCGGCCCGTCCAGCGCCGCGTACGGGAGCGCCTCCGCGCCGCCCGCGACGACCACGTGGTGCAGCCGCGGGTCGGCGGCGATCGCCCGGGCCCGCTCCAGCTCCGCCGTACGGCGCGAACCGGCCCGCGTCGCGAGGTCGTTGAAGGTGACGGCGAGCAGCCGCTCCCCCGCGCCCGTGCCGTGCCCGGTGATCGTGCCCGGCACCCCCGGGAGCCCCGCCGCGAGCAGGGCCAGCGTGCCGGAGGCGCTGCCGCCGGACAGGTCGGCGCCGATGCCGGGGGCCGGGCCCGCACCCCGGGCCGCGCGCCGGTCGGCCGGCCCCATGCCGGGCACCGGGCCCGGGTCGGGGAGCGGCATCTCGGGCGCGTGCCGGGGCGCGGTGAGCCGGGCGCGTACGGCCTCGACCAGGGCGTCCCGCACCCCTTCGACGGCCTGCCGGGGGTCCGCCTCGGGCGCGGCGACGGCGAGCGAGGCCACCTGCTCGTAGCCGGTGATCTCGCGCGAGCCCTCCCGCAGGATCAGCGCGTGTCCGGGCGGCACCCGGCGCACCCCCTCGTACGGGGTGGAGTCCCGCAGCGCCTCCGGGGTCTCGGGGCAGGCGAGCAGGGCGGCGAGGTGGCCGATGTCGAGCTGGGCCTCGACGAGGTCGGCGAGCGGCAGGGCCGCCGTGGCGTACGCGGTGCCGCCCGCCCACGGCGTGTGGAACACCGGCCGGGCGCCCGCGAGATCACCCGTGACGGTGACGCGGCGCCCGGTCCTCACGACGGCGGTGTAGCTCCCGGGCCAGGCGGTCAGGTGCCGCAGCGCGCCCCCGCGCGCGGTGAGCAGGCCGATCCGCAGCTCCTCGTCGGTCGCGGCGCAGCAGCCGAGGACGGCGAGGCGGGTCCGGTCGTCGACGGACACCACGCGCACCTCGTCGGGGCGCCAGTCGCCGACCGCCCACAGCGGATCGGGGTCGCCCCACAGGAGTTGTGCGCCCACCGGCTGCACCGTGCGCCCCTCGGTCGCGCGGCCGGGACCCGAGCCGAAGCCGTGGCCGTCCGGGGAGCCCGCGTCGTAGGGGGAGCCGGCGTCGTACGAGGAGTCGTGGCCGTACGGGGAGTCGTGGCCGTACCGGGCGTCGACGGAGCCCGCCCGGCCCCCCGTGGTCGTTGCGAAGCTCGCGGCGACACTGCTCCAGCCCACCAGCCATCGCATCGGCGCCTCCACATCCGTTTCGGTGGAGGACATGCTGCCACGACAACGGCGCACGGGGCGGGGTCCGGGCGCACGCGCGCGAAAGGCGAATGCGCCCCTGGCATGGGCCAGTTGACGATCAACGGCGCACCGGCGTCATTCGGCCAAATATCGATCCCCGCCGGAGGTTTCGACCGCCGTCCGTGGCGAACACCGGACAGCGGCAGCCCGGGAGGCGCTCCCGCCTCCCGGCGCCGTCCGCCGCCCGCGGGGAATGGGGCGGCGGTATCCCCCAGCCCACTGGTCCGGGACACCGTTCCCGGCCGAGCGGGCCGACCCACGCGAGATTCATGGAAGCGCTCCCCCGCCGGCCGGACGAGAGCGCACGGCCGGGCGCACGGCCACACGGCGGGAGCACGAGCCGCCCCGCCGGCCCGGCTCGTCGCACGTTCACACAACAATCTCGCCATACGGAACACCGCCCCTTAACGGTAGGGATGCGGCGAACTACGCTGTGTTTACGAATGCCGCACGCCTATGCCCGGCGTCGTGGCGGCCGTCTGTGTTGTCGAGGGGTGGCGTGATGTCCAGGGAGCAACGCGGGCCGAACGAAAAGCTCGGCACGGTTCTCGCCCTCGCGGGAATCAGCAACGCCGGGCTCGCCCGGCGCGTCAACGACCTCGGTGCGCAACGGGGCCTGACGCTTCGGTACGACAAGACCTCGGTCGCCCGGTGGGTGTCCAAGGGCATGGTGCCGCAGGGTGCCGCCCCGCATCTGATCGCGGCCGCGATCGGGCAGAAGCTGGGCCGGCCCGTGCCGCTGCACGAGATCGGGCTCGCCGACGCCGATCCGGCGCCCGAGGTGGGGCTCGCCTTCCCGCGCGACGTGGGCGAGGCGGTCCGCTCGGCCACCGACCTGTACCGACTGGATCTCGCCGGGCGGCGGGCCGGCGGCGGCATCTGGCAGTCGCTCGCCGGGTCCTTCGCGGTCAGCGCCTACGCGACGCCCGCGTCCCGCTGGCTGATAACCCCGGCCGACCCCTCGGTGGAGCGGGAGGCCCCGCGCCCCGGCGCGGGCACCGGGACCGCCGTGGCGGCCGCGGAGCACGCCCGCGTGGGCCACAGCGACGTCGCCAAGCTCCGCGAGGCCGCCGAGGACGCGCGCCGCTGGGACTCCAAGTACGGCGGCGGGGACTGGCGGTCGTCGATGGTGCCCGAGTGCTTACGGGTGGACGCGGCGCCGCTGCTGCTCGGCTCGTACTCGGACGAGGTCGGCCGGAACCTGTTCGGCGCGACCGCCGAGCTCACCCGGCTCGCCGGCTGGATGGCCTTCGACACCGGGCAGCAGGAGGCGGCCCAGCGCTACTACATCCAGGCCCTGCGGCTCGCCCGCGCGGCCGCCGACGTGCCCCTCGGCGGGTACGTGCTCGCGTCGATGTCCCTCCAGGCCACCTACCGGGGCTTCGCCGACGAGGGCGTCGACCTCGCGCAGGCCGCCCTCGAACGCAACCGGGGGCTCGCCACCGCCCGCACCATGTCCTTCTTCCGGCTCGTCGAGGCCCGCGCGCACGCCAAGGCCGGTGACGGGGCCGCCGCCGCGGCCGCGCTCAAGTCCGCCGAGGGCTGGCTGGAGCGCTCCCGGGAGGGCGACTCGGACCCGACCTGGCTCGGCTTCTACTCGTACGACCGGTTCTGCGCCGACGCCGCCGAGTGCTACCGGGACCTGCGGATGCCGCGCGAGGTGCGGCGCTTCACCGAGCAGGCGCTGTCCCGGCCGACGGAGGAGTTCGTCCGCTCGCACGGGCTGCGGCTCGTCGTGTCGGCCGTGGCCGAGCTGGAGTCGGGCAACCTGGACGCGGCCTGCGCGGCCGGCACGCGCGCGGTGGAGGTGGCGGGCCGGATCTCCTCGGCGCGGACCACCGAGTACGTCCGCGACCTGCTGCACCGGCTGGAACCGTACGGGGACGAGCCGCGCGTCATGGAGCTGCGCGAGCGGGCCCGGCCGCTGCTCGTCACTCCGGCGTGAGACGCGACGGGCACGCAGAAGTGACACGCGTCCCACGGCGTGGGCGTTTAGCGGCATTGTCAGTGGGCCAGTGCACTATCGGGGGTGGGAGGTGGCGCTGGTGTTTGACTGTGACGTGCTGGTGATCGGCGGAGGGATCGTCGGTCTGTCGACGGCGTATGCCCTGACGCGCGCCGCCCCCGGCACCCGGGTCACGGTCCTGGAGAAGGAGCACGCCCTGGCGCGCCACCAGACGGGGCGCAACAGCGGCGTGATCCACAGCGGGATCTACTACCGTCCCGGCTCGCTCAAGGCGCGGTACGCGGTCGAGGGCGCGGCCGAGATGGTCAAGTTCTGCGCGGAGTGGGGCATTCCGCACGAGGTGACGGGGAAGATCATCGTCGCCACCGACCGCGAGGAGCTGCCCCGGCTGCACGCGCTCGTGCAGCGCGGCAGGGAGAACGGCATCCCGGTGCGCGAGCTCGGCCCGGCGCAGATCAGCGAGTACGAGCCGCGGGTGCGCGGGCTGGCCGCGATCCACGTCGGCACGACCGGGATCTGCGACTACGGGGCGGTCTCGGAGCGGCTCGCCGAGGCCTCCGAGGCCCGGATCCTGTACGGCGCGGAGGTCACCGCCATCGACCGGCGGGCCTGGGGCGTCGCCGTGCGCACGGCGGACGGGCGCGTGGTCCGGGCGAAGGTCCTGGTGAACTGCGCGGGGCTGCACTGCGACCGGATCGCGCGGCTCGCGGGCGACGACCCGGGCATGCGGATCGTCCCCTTCCGCGGGGAGTACTACGAGCTCGCGGACCCCTCGCTCGTGCGGGGCCTGGTCTATCCGGTCCCGGACCCGGCCTTCCCCTTCCTCGGGGTGCACCTGACCCGCGGCATCGACGGCGGCGTGCACATCGGGCCGAACGCGGTCCCGGCGCTCGCGAAGGAGGGGTACGGCTGGTCCGTCGTCCGCCCGCGCGAACTGGGCGCCACCCTGGCCTGGCCCGGCTCGTGGGCCATCGCCCGCGAGCACTGGCGGTACGGCGCGGGCGAACTGCACCGGTCGCTGTCGAAGCGGGCCTTCACGGACGCGGTGCGGCGGCTGCTGCCGGTCGTCGAGGAGTCCGACCTGCGGCGGGCGGCGCCGGGAGTGCGGGCGCAGGCGGTGCTGCGGGACGGGACGCTGGTCGACGACTTCCTGTTCCGCGAGGCGGCGCGGACGGTCCACGTGCTGAACGCGCCCTCGCCCGCGGCGACGGCGTCGCTCCCGATCGGCCGCGAGGTCGCGACCCGAGCCTTGGCCCACCTGTAGCGGGCGCACGCCGTCCGTTGTGGGCATGCGTTCCGCCGGGGCGGAACGGGTGGGCACAACGGACGGCGCCCTGC
>NZ_JBHWFF010000065.1:0-18163 GCF_042733785.1 Streptomyces sp. NPDC059695
TCCTCTCGGACGCGGCGGGCGGTCGTCGTATGTTGGCCGTCATGGCGATCAGTGAGCTGCCCAACTCCCGCACCGAGAGCGACGGTTCGGCCGTCCTCCGCGTGCTGAGCTACAACGTCCGCTCCCTGCGCGACGACGAGGACGCCCTCGCCCGGGTGATCCGCGCCTGCGCCCCGGACCTCGTCTTCGTCCAGGAGGCCCCGCGCTTCTTCCGCTGGCGCAAACACGCGGCGCGGCTCGCCGCCAAGAGCGAGCTCGTCGTCCTGAGCGGCGGCGCGACCGCGGCCGGGCCGCTGCTGCTCTGCTCCCTGCGCGCCACCGTGGAGCGGACCGAGGACGTCCTGCTGCCGCTCACCCCGGGCCTGCACCGGCGGGGCCTCGCGACCGCCGTGGTCCGCTTCGCCGGGGCCCGGCTCGGTCTCGTCAGCTGCCACCTGAGCCTGCGGAAGGACGAGCGGTACGCCCAGGCGGGGATGGTCCTGGACCGGGTCGCCGCCCTCGGCGCCCCGCACGTGCTCGTCGCCGGCGACCTGAACGAGCGCCCCGGGGAGCCCGCCTTCACCCGCCTCACGCAGGAGCTGCGGGACGGCTGGGCGGTCAGCCCCTGGGGCGGCGAGCACACCTCGACCCCGGCCGACCCGCACCAGCGCATCGACGCGATCCTGGCGACCCCGGGCATCGAGTTCCTCGGCTGCGGGGTCCCCACCGACCTCGACCCGGACGACCTCCGGGCCGCCACCGATCACCTCCCGGTCCTGGCGGCGGTCCGGGTGCCGGCCACCCCCTGAGGCACCGCACCCGGCCCGGCCGCGTGTCCGACGGACGGAGTCCGGCGCAGCCGTCCGAAGCCCGGGTGGCGCCCCGGCGCCGCGCGGTGCGAGGGCGGCGTCGGGAGGATCTGCTCACCTCCCGGTCCTGGCGGCGGTCCGGGTGCCGGCCACCCGGACCGACTCGTAAGGCCGGAACGATCTACACGACGGCCCCGCGGCCCGGGTCGTCGAAGCCGTCGTCGTCCTCGTCGTCGTGCTTCATCCGCGCCACCAGGGTCGCGAAGCCGCCCAGGAAGCCGCCCACGCAGAGCGTCGTCAGCCACCAGGTCATGTCCCACTGGAGCAGGACGGCGAGCAGCATCAGGACCGGGCCGCCGACGACCCCGAGCCAGGCGAACCTGGTCGTCGCGTCCGCCTCGGGGAGCGGCGGCGGCTCCGGCGGGACGAAGTGGCCCTCGTCCGAGCCGCCCGGCGCGTCGTCCGGCTCGGCCGGCGCGTAGTCCCGGGGGCCGCCGGTCCGCACCCCGGGAGCGAACACGATCGAGCTGCCCAGCGCGGGCCGCTCGGGGCCCTCCTCCGGGTCCTCGTCCGCCGCGGGCTCCTCGGGCGCGGGCTTCGGCCTGGGCTTCCAGGCCGTGCCCTTGATCGGCCGGATCTCCGCGCCGCCCTCCTCGTCCGACTCCTCGGGCTCCGGCAGCGCGAGGTTCTCGACCGGCCGGAACGGCTTCGCCCCCGGAGGGTCCGCGGGCTCCTCGCCGTACCCGGCGACGATCGCGGCCCAGGCCGCCTCCTCGTCGATGGGCTGCGGCTCCCGCCCGTCGCCGTCCTGCTGCTCAGCCACCGCTCCTGCTCCCCTTCCCGTCGACCAGATCCGGGGCCAGACGCTCGACGAAGGCCAGGCTCTCGTCGAAGATCCGCTCCGCGTCATGGTCCAACGTCGCCACGTGGTAGCTCTGTTCCAGCAGGACCTCCCGGACGTCCGTCGAGGAGATGCGGGAGAGGATCCGGGCCGAGTCGACGGGCGGCACGACGTGGTCCTGGGGGCTGTGGAGCAGGACGACCGGCTGGGTGACCTGGGGGAGCTGCGCGTCCACCGTCCGGAAGAGCTGCCGCAGGGAGTGCGCGGCGTGCAGCGGCACCCGGTCGTAGCCGACCTCGAAGGCGCCCTCCTTGGCGATGTCGCTGGCGATGCCCTTCGTGGACGGGACCAGGTGCCGCACGACGGGCAGCGCGTGCGCGGCGAGGCCGTGCACCTTGTTGCCCGGGTTGACGAGGACGATGCCCCGCACGGCGTCACCGTGCTGGGCGGCCAGCCGCAGGGTCAGGGCCCCGCCCATGGAGAGGCCGAAGACGAAGACGGTCCGGCAGCGCTCCCGCAGCTCGCGCAGGGCCCGGTCCACCTCCGCGTACCAGTCGTGCCAGGTGGTCAGCTGCATGTCCTGCCAGCGGGTGCCGTGGCCGGGCAGCAGGGGCACCGAGACCGAGAGGCCGCGCTCGGCCAGGTACTCGGCCCACGGGCGCATCGACTGCGGGGAACCGGTGAATCCGTGACAGAGAAGGACGCCGACCTCTCCGCCCTCATGGCGGTACGGCTCGGCTCCGGGAAGGACCGGCACCGGGGTCTCCTGTTCGGTTGCGACTCCGGCGTCCTCGGGGCGCGCCGGAGCGACGGCAATGGGGAAGGACCTTCACGGTACGCGACCGGACCGACACCGACCAGGGCCGTAGCGGGGGCCGTACGCCGGTACGGGATAAAGTCGGGGCCACGGCACACGGAAGGCATGGCGAGTTGATCTACGGCGCAATGAAGTTCTCCATCGGAGGGTCCCTCAAGCTTGCCTTCCGGCCCTGGGTGGAGGGTCTGGAGAACATCCCCGCCGAGGGGCCCGCGATCCTCGCCAGCAACCACCTGTCCTTCTCGGACTCCTTCTTCCTCCCCGCCGTCCTGGACCGCAAGGTCACCTTCATCGCCAAGGCCGAGTACTTCACCACCCCGGGCGTGAAGGGCAAGCTCACCGCCGCCTTCTTCAAGGGCGTCGGCCAGCTCCCGGTGGACCGCTCGGGCGCCCGCGGGGCGGGCGAGGCGGCGATCAAGGCCGGCATCGAGGTCATCGAGGGCGGCGGTCTCTTCGGGATCTACCCCGAGGGCACCCGCTCGCCCGACGGCCGCCTCTACCGGGGCAAGCCCGGCGGTCTGGCGCGCGTGGCCCTGGCCACCGGCGCGCCCGTGATCCCCGTCGCCATGATCGACACCGAGAAGATCCAGCCGCCCGGCAAGGTCGTCCCCAAGCTGATGCGCCCGGGGATCCGGATCGGCAAGCCGCTGGACTTCACCCGCTACCAGGGCATGGAGGGGGACCGCTTCATCCTCCGCTCGGTGACCGACGAGGTCATGTACGAGATCATGAAGCTGTCGGGCCAGGAGTACGTCGACATCTACGCGACCGCCGCCAAGCGGCAGATCGCGGACGCGGAGAAGGCGGCCAAGGAGGCCGTCAAGGCCGAGATCGCCGCTCGGGAAGAGTCCGGCGCGTAGGTCCCCGCGAGGGGCTTTCCGGGGGGTGGGGGAGATGGCCAGGCGCGAGCGTGTCGTGCGCATGTCGGTCGAGCAGCCGCTGTGGCGTGCGCTGACCGGCTACCGCGTCCTGACGATGGTCTACGCGGTCCTGCTGGTCGCCTTCGGCCGCGAGCGGTACGAGCGGCCGTGGATCGTCGTCGTCTATCTGGCGGTGCTCTGCTGCTGGACCCTCGCCACCCTCCCGAAGGTGGCGAACGCGGCCAGCTGCACCAAGCGCTTCCTCGGCGCCGACCTCACCGTCGCCCTCGTCGGCATCCTCCTCACCCCGCTCGCCGACGCCCAGGCCCAGTCGATCGACGGCCCCACCCTGCCGTCGATATGGACGGCGGGCTCCGTCCTCGCCTACGCGATCAAGGGCGGCTGGCGCTGGGCCGGGGCCGCCTCCTCGCTCGTCGCCGTCGCCAACATCATCGAGCGCGGGCACCCCAGCCGGGACACCCTCCACAACGTGCTCCTCGTCTGGGTCGCCTCCATCGCCATCGGCTACGTCGTCGAGGTCGCCCGCGCCTCCGAGCGCACCCTCGCCCGCGCCCTGGAGATCGAGGCCGCGACCCGGGAGCGCGAGCGGCTCGCGCGCGACATCCACGACAGCGTCCTCCAGGTCCTCGCGATGGTGCAGCGGCGCGGCACGGCGCTCGGTGGCGAGGCCGCCGAGCTCGGCCGGATGGCGGGCGAGCAGGAGGTGGCCCTCCGCACCCTCGTCGCGGGCGGGCTCACCCGGCCCAGCCTGGTCTCCGAGGACGAGTCCGAGGGCGCCTTCGTCCGGGTCGTCGAGGTGGACGACGAGCCGGACGACGACGCCCCCGTCGACCTCCGCGTCCTGCTCGCCCCGCGCGCCGGTTCCCTGGTCACCCTCTCCGAGCCGGGCGCCCCGGTGCTCCTTCCGCCGCCCGCCGCCCGTGAGCTGGCCACCGCCGTCGGCGCCGCCCTGGACAACGTCCGGGTGCACGCCGGGCAGGACGCGCACGCGTGGATCCTGATCGAGGACTGGCCGGACGAGGTGATCGTCACCGTCCGGGACGACGGCCCCGGCATCCCCGAGGGCCGCCTCGCGGAGGCCTGGGGAGAGGGCCGGATGGGCGTCGCCCTGTCCATCCGGGGGAGACTGCGGGATCTGGGCGGTTCGGCCGAGCTGATCTCGGTCCCGGGCCAGGGCACGGAAGTCGAGTTGAAGGTTCCACGGGGGAAGGCAGGGGAGAAGTGAGCGAGCAGCCGATCAGGGTGATGGTCGTCGACGACCATCCGATGTGGCGGGACGCGGTCGCCCGCGACCTCGCCGAGGCGGGCTTCGAGGTGGTCGCCACCGCCGGCGACGGGGAGCAGGCCGTGCGCCGTGCGGCCGCCGTGACCCCCGACGTCCTCGTCCTGGACCTGAACCTGCCGGTCAAGCCGGGCGTCCAGGTCTGCAAGGAGCTCGTCGGCGGCCTGCCCGGGCTGCGGGTCCTCGTGCTCTCGGCGAGCGGCGAGCACGCCGACGTCCTGGAGGCGGTGAAGTCCGGCGCCACCGGCTACCTCCTCAAGTCGGCCAGTACGGCGGAGCTGATCGACGCGGTGCGCCGGACGGCCGCCGGGGACCCCGTCTTCACCCCGGGCCTGGCCGGTCTGGTCCTCGGCGAGTACCGCAGGCTCGCCTCCGAGCCCGCTCCGGCGGCGGGCGCCGACGAGCCGAAGGCCCCGCAGCTGACCGAGCGCGAGACCGAGGTCCTGCGGCTCGTCGCGAAGGGCCTCAGCTACAAGCAGATCGCCGAGCGCCTGGTGATCTCGCACCGCACGGTGCAGAACCACGTCCAGAACACCCTGGGCAAGCTCCAGCTGCACAACCGCGTGGAGCTCGTCCGGTACGCCATCGAGCGCGGACTCGACGACGCCTGAGACGGCCGGGCGTCACGACGGGCCGTATATTCGCCGATATACGGCCCATCGTGACGTTGAGGGGAAACGCGTGGAAATCCTGGCATTCGGCGTGCAGGCGGACGAGAAGCCCCTCATCGAGAAGGCCTTCGCGGGACACCACGACGTCCGCTGCGTGGGCGTCTTCCTCAACGAGGACACCGCACCCATCGCCGCCGGCTACGAGATCATCTCCACCAGCGTCAACGCCAACCTGAACCACCGCGTCCTGCAGACCCTCGCGGCCGGCGGGACCCAGATGATCGCCCAGCGCTCCACGGGCTTCAACAACATCGACCTGGAGGTCGCCGAGCGCCTCGGCATGACCGTCGCCCGCGTCTCGTCCTACTCGCCGTACTCCGTCGCCGAGTTCGCCTGGACCCTCGCCATGGCCGTCAACCGCCGGATCGTCCGCGCCTCCAACCGCACCCGCGACTTCGACTTCCGGCTCGACGGACTGATGGGCCGCGACCTGCGGGGCCGTACCGCAGGCGTCCTCGGCACCGGCAAGATCGGCGAGGCCTTCACCCGGATCGCCCACGGCTTCGGCATGAACCTCCTCGGCTGGGACGTCGCCGAGAACCCCGCCTGCGTGGAACTCGGCATGACGTACGTCGACAAGGACCGGCTCCTCGCCGAGTCCGACCTCGTCAGCCTCCACGTGCCGCTGCTCCCCGCCACCCAGCACCTCGTCGACGCCGCCGCCCTGAAGGCCATGAAGGACGACGCCATCCTGGTGAACTCCAGCCGCGGCGGGCTCATCGACACCGAGGCCCTCGTCACCGAGCTCCGGGCCGGCCGCTTCACCGGCGTCGGCCTGGACGTGTACGAGGCGGAGGCCGGGCTCTTCTTCCTCGACAAGTCCCTGGAGGTCGTCGAGGACGACACCCTGGCCCGTCTGGTCACCTTCCCGAACGTGGTGGTCACCTCCCACCAGGCGTACTACACGCTCGACGCGGTCGGCCAGATCATCGACACCACCCTCCAGAACGTCCTCGACCACACCGCCGGGCGCCGCAGCGAGAACGTCCTGGTCCCGAGGATCTCCCGGGGCGGTGCCTAGACCAGCACCCCCGCGAGCAGCGAGGCGGTGAGCGCGGCACCGTCCAGGGTGAGCACCGACTCCGGGTGGAACTGCACCCCGGCGAAGCCCGGTCCGCGCAGGGCGTGCACCTCACCGGTCTCCGCGTCCCGGCTCACCTCGATGCGGTGCAGCGCCAGCTCCGTCGCCGTCCGGTCGTCGCAGCGGGCGGTGAAGCTGTTGTAGAACCCGACCGTCCGCTCCTGTCCGAACAGGTCGATCCGCAGCTGCGCCCCCTGGAACGGCGTCCGCTTGCGGACGATGTCCAGGCCCAGTTCGGCCGCGATCAGCTCGTGCCCGAGGCAGACGCCCAGCAGGCCGTGCCGGTGGCCCCGTACGAGCTCCGCCGTCAGGCCGCGCAGGAACCGCATCTTCGGGTCGGCGGCGTCCGAGGGGTCGCCCGGCCCCGGCCCCAGGACGACCGGCCCCTCGTGGGCGAGGGCCAGCTCCCGCAGCCCCGGCTCGTCGTAGCGCAGCAGCGACACCTCCAGGCCCGAGGAGCGCAGCACGTGCGCCAGCATCGCGGTGAAGGTGTCCTCGGCGTCGACCACGAGCGCGTGCCCCGCCAGCTCCGCCGAGCGGGCCTGCATCTTCAGCCAGAACGGCGCGAGGTCCGCGCGGCGCGCGTCCAGCGCGGCCCGCACCCGGGGGTCGTCGGCGAGCCGCGCCGGCACCGGCGCGGCGGCGTCCGGGACCGGCCGGCCCTCCCGGACCCCGAGCGCCGTCAGGACGCCCGCCGCCTTCGCGTGGGTCTCGGCGACCTCGCCCGCCGGATCCGAGTGCCGCACCAGCGTCGCCCCGACCGGCACCCGCAGCCGGCCGTCGGACGCGATGTCGGCGGTACGGATCAGGATGGGCGAGTCCAGCGTCTGCGCCCCGCTCGCGTCCGTGCCGAGCAGGGCGAGGGCGCCCGCGTAGTAGCCGCGCCCGACCCCGTCCGGCCCGACGGGCTCGTGACGCTCGATCACCCGGCAGGCGTTCTGCACCGGGGACCCGGTGACGGTCGCCGCGAACATCGTCTCCCGCAGCACCTCCCGGACGTCCAGCGAGGAACGGCCGCGCAACTCGTACTCCGTGTGCGCGAGATGGGCCATCTCCTTCAGCCGCGGCCCGACCACCACGCCGCCCATGTCGCCGACGGTGCACATCATCTTCAGCTCCTCGTCCACCACCATGGAGAGCTCCTCGGTCTCCTTGCGGTCGGCGAGGAAGACGAGCAGGTCCTCGGCGGTCGGCGCGGCCCCCGCCGGGTAGCGGTACGTGCCGCTGATCGGGTTCATCACGACCGTCCCGCCCGACATCCGCACGTGCACCTCGGGGCTCGCGCCGACGAGCGTCCGGTCCCCGGTGTGCACCACGAACGTCCAGTACGCGCCCCGCTCGCCCGCGAGCAGCCGCCGGAACAGGGCCAGCGCGTCGGCCCGCCCGAAGCCGGGGATCTCGCCCGTGTAGGTGCGCCGGATGACGAAGTTGGCGCCCTCGCCGGAGCCGATCTCCTCGTCGATGACCCGCCGCACGGTCTCCGCGTAGGCCTCGTCCGAGACGTCGAAGCCGCCGCCCTCCACCCGTACCTCGTGGGCGGGCAGCGCGGCGAGGGCCTCGTCCAGCGGCAGCTCGTACGTCTCGTCGGCGACGAGCACGGAGAGCGGGGTCCCGTCGTCCCGCACGTCGAAGCCCCGCTCGCGGATCTGCCGGAACGGCACGAGGGCGAGGGTCGGCACCGGGCCCACGGGCAGGTCGGCGAGGCGCTCGGCCTCGTGGACCCGGCCGATCAGCACCTCGATGGTGTCGTGGTCGCGGCCGGGCGTGCGGCGGCGGAGCAGGGCGAAGGGCGGGCAGGAGTCGTCGAGGAGACGGGAGAGGTCCATGGGGCGGGTCGTTCCTTCCGGGTGGAGTACGGAGAGGAGGAACGGCCCCGGGTACGAGAAAGGCCGCCCCTCGGGCGGCCTTCGCGAGTCAGTCGGTGTACGCGCGATCAGTGGGCCGCCGGATGAGCGGTCCACCACCAGTTCTGGATCTGCGAGGCGTACGACATGCGAGCACTGTAACCCAGCCGGGCACGGGAACGGGGCCCGTTCCGCACCGTGGACGGTGCGGAACGGGCCCCGAGGGCGGCCGTTCTCCCGATCAGAAGATCAGGTTGTACGTCTGCCAGCCCGGGCCGACCTGCACGCGGGCGGCGTACGGGGCGGTGGCGCTGCCGGTGCCCTTGTACAGCCACAGCGCGCCGGCGCCGTCACGGGCGACGAAGTCGACCTTGCCGTCACCGGTGAGGTCGCTCGGGCCGGTGATGCTGTTGTAGATCTGCCAGCCGGTACCCACCTTGACGCGGGCGGCGTACGGGGCGGTGGCGCTGCCGGTGCCCTTGTACAGCCACAGCGCCCCGGTGGCGTCGCGGCCGATCAGGTCCGCCTTGCCGTCCGAGGTCAGGTCGCCGGTGCTGACGATGTCGTTGTAGATCTGCCAGCCGGTGCCGATCTTCACCCGGGCGGCGAACGGCGTGGCCGGGGTGCCGGTGCCCTTGTACAGCCAGATGACACCCGACTTCTCGCGGGCGACGACGTCCGGCCTGCCGTCCCCGGTGAGGTCCCGGACGCCGATGATCCGGTCGTAGATCTGCCAGCCGCCGCCGGTCCTCAGGCGTGCCTTGAACGGTGCGGAGGGGTTGCCGCTGCCCTGGTAGTACCAGAGGACGCCGGAGGCGTCCCGGGCCACGGCGTCACCGGTGCCGTCGGCCCGGAGGGCCGTCAGCGGGGTGATGGCGTTGTAGATCTGCCAGCCGCCGCCGACCCGGTACCGGGCCAGGAACGGCGTGGTGGCGCTGCCGCCGCCCTGGTGCTGCCAGAGCACGCCGGAGGCGTCGCGGGCGAGGAGGTTGTAGCGGTTGGTGGTGGCGACGGCGGGCTTGCCGTCGACCTCCTTGACGTCGCTCGCCTTCACCCACGCCATGCGGTGGTTGTAGCGGATCGGGACGAAGACGTTGGTCGTGCCGACGACCCGGGTGCCGTCCTTCTCGTACGCGCTGTAGTAGTAGTCGCCCGGGACGGCGTCCCCGGCCTTCGCGTACAGCTGCCCGGCCGGGAGGCTGTACCTGGTCAGCGACGCGTTGTTGTTGTTCTGGACCGGGACCCCGGTGCCCGCGTAGGCGGCGTCCTCGGGGTAGGTGCGGCCGTAGACCGGGATCGACGTGGCGCCGTCCTTGGCGGTGATCGCCGTCTTCACGCCCACCGGGGCCGTGTACTGGCCGCCCGGGTTGTAGAACCAGGCCTTCTTGCCGCCGTACCAGATGGCCGTCCAGTCGGTGCGCGACTCGGCGACGACGTGGGTGCTGCCGGCCGTGACCTTGTTCGTCCAGTTGGCGCCCTCCTGCCAGTTCGCCGAGACGTACGGGTCGGTGAGCGCCTTGGACTGGTCGGCCACCGGCTCCGAGTAGAGGTAGCCGAAGTTCACCGGCAGCGGGACGGTCGTCTTGGTGACGTTCTGGCCGCCGACCGTCTCCGTGTACTTCATCGCCTGCTCGTTGGCTGACGTGAAGGGCGGGACGATCCGGACGAGCTGACCGGCCTGGAGGAGGCCGCCGGCGCCGCCGGCGCCGGTGGGCGCGCCCACCAGGGTCATGAAGTGGTTCCAGTCCCAGAACGGGCCCGGGTCCCAGTGGTCCTGGATCGGGCTGTCCAGGATGCTCGGCACGTCGTCGTGGCCGATGACGTGCTCGCGGTCCAGCGGGATCGAGAACTTCGCGGCCAGGTACTTCACGAGGGCCGCGGAGGACTCGTACTCCGGCTCGGTGTACCAGCCGGCGTCGCCCTTGATGGCGTAGCCCTCGTGCTCGATGCCGATCGAGTGCATGTTGAGGGTCTTGTTGCCCGCGTGGTACGCCTCGTTCTTGGTCTCCACCATCTGCGTCACGCGGCCGTCGGCGCGGACGATGTAGTGGGCGCTCGCGTAGCTCAGCGGGTTCTGGAAGACCGCCACCGCGCCGTCGTGCGTGCCCTCGATGTCGTGGATGACGATCTGGCGGACGTCGAAGCCACCCGTGCCGCGGCTCGCGATGTTGTAGTTGCCGTCGTTCTGGGAGTAGGCGGCGGGGATGAACGTGCAGACGGGGGCCGTCGGCCCGGTCGGGCACTCGGCCGCCGGGGTGTCGTTCGCCGCGGTGGCGCTCGCCGTCAGCGGAACGTTCGTCGGCTCGACCGGCTCCACCGACGGGTCCGCGGGCAGAACGACCTGCTCGCCGTCCGCGGTGAGCTCCCGCTCGCCCGTCCTGATGGACTCGAAGACGCGCTTGGCGAAGAGGTCCGCGCCCTTCCGGTCCGAGGACTGGCTGTAGCGCGCGACGGCCGGGTACCAGGCGCCCGGGTCGTCGGACAGCTCCGCACCGGCCTGCTTCTGGTAGTCGGCGAGCAGGGCGGCGCCGGCCCGGATGGAGGCCTCGCTGTCGTTCTGGACGGTGTCGGTCGAGCCGTCGATCAGCTCGGCGCCCTTGTCCAGGGTGTGCAGCGCGGGGCTGGAGGTGTCGACCTTCTTCTCGGGGAGGGCCGCCAGGGCCTTCTTCCCGTCGAACCTCTTCTCGACGCGGGGGTCGCCGCTGCGGTTCATGAGGTCGAGCAGCTGCTCGTCCGTGTCCTGCTCGACGTCCTCGGGGTCGACCTTCGTCAGACCCATGACGTTGTACGCGCCCGTGGTGCTCGGCTGCCCCTCGTGCGACTCCCACCGGGTCTGGCGGTACGACACCGCCATCAGCACGCTCTGCGGCACATCGAACTCGCGCGCCGCGTTTGCGAACTGTTCCTGCAGGGAAGCCTCGCCCCCGGGCTTGCCGTCGCCGGCCGCGCCGAGCAGGCCCGGTGAGGCGACCGCGAGGGTGCCGATCGTGGCGGTGGCGACGACCGCCGCCGCCGCTCCGTACAAGAGTCGTTTCTTCTTCCGGTCCCTGCGGTGCCTCTGGGTCACGCCCACCCCTGTGGATTCGACTTTGTTCTTGTCAAACGGGCCAGAGGGTAACACCACTCGACGGTATGAAGATCCCCGTGTGACATTTCGGGCGCGCGTCTCAGTCCATGGGCAGACGGACAGGACCGGACGAAGAACCCCGTAATGTTGTGCGTGTGACCGTGAACGCTGATTCCCACGCCGTCGCCAAGGCGACCTGGCGAGACCTGCCCGCGGCGCAGCAGCCCGAGTACCCCGATGCCGAGGCTCTGCGCGATGTGATCGCGGACCTCGAGTCGTATCCTCCGCTCGTCTTCGCCGGCGAGTGCGACCAGCTGCGCGCCCGGATGGGAGCCGTCGCCCGTGGCGAGGCGTTCCTGCTCCAGGGCGGCGACTGCGCCGAGGCTTTCGACGCCGTGTCCGCCGACCACATCAGGGCCAAGCTCAAGACGCTGCTCCAGATGAGTGCCGTCCTCACCTACGCGGCCTCCGTGCCCGTCGTGAAGGTCGGCCGTATCGCCGGCCAGTACTCGAAGCCCCGCTCCAAGGGCACCGAGACCCGCGACGGCGTGACCCTGCCGACCTACCGGGGCGACTCGGTCAACGGCTTCGACTTCAACGAGAAGGCCCGCATCCCGGACCCCGAGCGCCTGAAGCGGATGTACAACGCGTCCGCCTCCACGCTCAACCTGGTCCGCGCCTTCACCACCGGTGGCTACGCCGACCTGCGCCAGGTGCACGCCTGGAACCAGGACTTCGTGAAGTCGTCCCCCTCGGGCCAGCGCTACGAGGCGCTCGCCCGCGAGATCGACAACGCCCTGAACTTCATGAAGGCCTGCGGCACCGACCCCGCCGAGTTCAAGGCCGTCGAGTTCTACGCCTCCCACGAGGCGCTGCTGCTCGACTACGAGGGCGCCCTGACCCGTACGGACTCGCGCACCGGCAAGCTGTACGACACCTCCGGCCACATGGTCTGGATCGGTGAGCGCACCCGGCAGCTCGACCACGCCCACATCGAGTTCGCCTCGCAGATCGCGAACCCGATCGGCATCAAGCTGGGCCCGACCACCTCGGTGGACGACGCGCTCACCTACATCGACCGCCTCGACCCGGACCGCGAGCCGGGCCGGCTGACCTTCATCGTCCGCATGGGCGCCGACAAGGTCCGCGACAAGCTCCCCGAGCTGGTCGAGAAGGTCACCGCCTCCGGTGCGGTCGTCGCCTGGGTCACCGACCCGATGCACGGCAACACCTTCGAGGCCGCCTCCGGCCACAAGACCCGCCGCTTCGACGACGTGCTCGACGAGGTCAAGGGCTTCTTCGAGGTCCACAAGGCGCTGGGCACCCACCCGGGCGGCATCCACGTCGAGCTCACCGGTGACGACGTCACCGAGTGCGTGGGCGGCGGCGACGAGATCTTCGTCGACGACCTGCACCAGCGCTACGAGACGGCCTGCGACCCGCGGCTCAACCGCAGCCAGTCGCTCGACCTGGCCTTCCTGGTGGCGGAGATGTACCGCGATCAGTAAGTAGCTTCCTACGGAGATGGGGCACGGATCGCTGTGATCCGTGCCCCATCGTCGTATCCGGGGCTTTTGGGGCTCCGGGGTGCCGGGTAAGGTTAGGTTAGCCTTATGGATCCCGGTGGGAGGTGAACCGCGTGTACGTCTGCTCATGCTTCGGTGTCACGGAGAAGCAGGTCAAGGAGCACGCGGACGCGGGTGCGTGCACGCCCCGCCAGATAGCCTCCGCCTGCAAGGCCGGAACGGACTGCGGTTCCTGCGTCCGCCGCATCCAGGCCATCCTCGGGCGCGGCAGCTGCCCGCGACGGGACCTCCTGGACCAGGGCGTGCCGGCCCTGACCACGGAGGCGGTCGCGGAGCTCGGGGAAGCCGCCTGACGCCTCCGGGCGGGTCCTAGCTCGGCTGCTCGATGAGCGTCGAGACGTACAGCGCCTCACCCAGGGACTCGATGAGCTCCAGCTGGGTGTCCAGGTAGTCGATGTGGTGCTCCTCGTCGGCGAGGATCTCCTCGAAGAGGTTGGCGGACGTGACGTCCCCCTTGGCCCGCATGACCTCGATCCCGCGCTTCAGGCGGTCGATCGCCTCCACCTCGACCTGGCGGTCCGCCTGGAACATCTCGGTGATCGTCTGGCCGACCCGTACGTGGAAGAGCCGCTGGTAGTTGGGCAGGCCGTCGAGCATCAGGATGCGCTCGGTCAGCTTGTCCGCGTGCTTCATCTCGTCGATGGACTCTTCGCGGGTGTACTTGGCGAGCTTCGTCCACCCCTTGTTGTCCTGGATGCGGTAATGCAGCCAGTACTGGTTGATGGCCGTCAGCTCGCCGGTCAGCTGCTCGTTGAGGAACTCGAGGACCTCGGGGTCGCCCTGCATCGCTTCAGGATCCTTCCACGGTACGTGTCCACGCCGTCACTGGGCGGGATGGCCGCATCCTCGCACCCCGAATGGGGGGCGTCCAGTAAGTGCAGGCTTAGTGGGAGTTGTCCGAATCGAGTCGCCCGGGTGGTCTCCTGGTCATGACCACCCCTCGCCGTCTGTCACCATGGATGACATGGGTCAGCCGGAGAGCGGAGCACACCGGGAAGCGGGTCAGCCGGACCGTTCGCCGAACCTTCCGCCGGATCTGCCGCCGGGGCAGCGGCTCCAGCGCGGCTGGCCGGTCACCCATTACGGGCCCGTCCCGAAGTTCAAGCCCGACCGCTGGGAGTTCCGCGTCTTCGGCGCGACGGCCGACGGTGACAAGCGCTGCTGGAACCACGAGGAGTTCTCGGTCCTCCCGTTCTCCACGGTCGAGGCCGATCTGCACTGCGTCACGAAGTTCAGCATGCTGGGGGCCGAATGGGGTGGCGTCCCGGCCCGCACGGTCCTGGAGCTCGCGCCGCCCGCTCCCCAGGTGACGCACGTGATGGTCTGGGCCGAGTACGGCTACAGCGCCAACATGCGGCTCGCCGACTTCGCCTCGGACGGGACGATCTTCGCCACCCACAAGGACGGGGAGCTGCTCACCGCCGAGCACGGTTTCCCGCTGCGGCTCGTCGTCCCCCACCTGTACGCCTGGAAGGGGCCCAAGTGGGTCCGGGGCGTGGAGTACATGGCGGCCGACCGCCGGGGCTTCTGGGAGGAGCGCGGCTACCACAACCTCGGCGACCCCTGGACGGAGCAGCGCTACTCGTACCAGGAGGAACCGGGAGACGGCCCGGAGCTCTAGCCGCTCCGGACCGCCTGTCCCGCCTCGCTCAGTGGTGGTACTGGTGGACCACCGCGTGGCCCTTGCCGCGGCCGATCATCCACTTGTTGACCGGGGTGGTGACCACGAACGCGACGGCCAGGGAGATGGCCAGCACGATCCAGAAGAGCGGCTCGTCGAGGTGCGCGTCCATGGCCCCGGGCCAGAGCGCGATGACGCCGTTGTCGATGAGCTCCATGACCGCGATGGAGAGGGTGTCGGCGGCGAGGGCGACCTTGAACGCCGTCCTGAAGTCGACGCCGGCGGACAGGATGCCGCGCAGGGTGAGCGCGTAGCCGAAGAAGAAGGCCAGGATGATCGCGAGGATCATCGTCGGCATGTTGCCCCAGCCGAGCGCGGTGCCGATGATCATGCCGAGGATCTCGCCGATGGCGCAGCCGGTGAGGCAGTGGAGCGTGGCCTTGGCGGCCATGGACCAGGAGACCGGACCGGGGGCGTGCTGGTGGCCGGTGTGGCCCTCGTGACCGTGGTGGCCCTCGTGACCGGCGGGGCCCTGGTGGGCGGCGTGGGCTGCATGGCCTTCGTGGCCTTCGTGAGCTTCGTGGCCCGCGTGGGCTTGATGGTGTTCGTGGTGCGCGTGAGCGTCGTGCTGCATGGGAGTGCCCCCAATCCCGTATGGCGTTCTGTCGTCGACAAGAACGCTATACCCCCCTGGGGTATTCCTCAAGAGGAGATGATCATCAGCCTCGCCGCTCGCGGAGCTTCTTCAGGAGCTCGATGTCCGCGACGTGACCCTCCTTGCCGCCCGGGGTCTCGATGATCAGCGGCACGTTCTCGGTGGCGGGGTGCCGCAGGAGGTTCGCGAACGCGTCCTCGCCGATGTGACCCGCGCCGATGTTCGCGTGCCGGTCCTTGTGGGCGCCGACCACGTCCTTGGAGTCGTTGGCGTGGATCAGCTTCAGGCGCCCCTCCCCGACCGTCTCCACCAGCAGGTCCAGGGTCTGCGTCGCGCCGTGCGGGCCCGCCAGGTCGTGCCCGGCGGCGAAGATGTGACAGGTGTCGAGGCAGACGCCCAGCTTCGGGTGGTGGTCGAGGGCGTCGAAGTACGGCCCGAAGTCCCAGGTGCGCGAGCAGAGCGAGAAGCCCTGGCCCGCCGTCGACTCCAGGAGCAGATACGGATCGTCCTCGTGCGTCAGCTCGTCGAGCAGCGGCAGCATCCGCTCCCGCACCTGGGCCAGGGCCACCTCGCGCGGGCGCCCGCCGGTCGCCGAGCCGGTGTGCACCACCACGCCCTTCGCGCCGATCTCCCGGCCCCGGCGCAGCGAGTGCCGCAGCGACTCCACCGACTTCTCCACGGTGGCCTCGGTGTGCGAGCCGAAGTTGATCAGGTACGGGGCGTGCACCCAGGCCGAGATCGACCCGGCCTCGCACTCGGCCCGGAACCGCTCGTCCTGGGCCGGGTTGCCGACCGGGGTCGCCCAGCCGCGCGGGTTGGCGACGAAGACCTGCACGGTCTCGGCGCCGAGCTCGCGGGCGTAGCCGAGGCCGATCGTGGCGAGGCCGCCGGCCACGGGGACATGGCCGCCTACGGGATTGCGCATGAGTCTCTAGAGTCCCTTGATCGTGAGGGTGACGGTGGAGCCCTCGGGCGCGGTCCCGCCGCCCTCCACGGACTGGCTCGCGACCGTGTCGCCGAGGTACGGGAAGGACTTCTTGACCTCCACCTCGAAGCCCGCGTCCTCCAGGGCCGTGCGCGCGTCCGCGGTCGACTCGCCGGTCACGTCGGGGACCTCGACGAGCTTCGGGCCCTTGGAGACGGTGAGGGTGATGACGTCGCCCTCGGCGGCACGGCTGCCGCCGGCGAGGGACTGGGCCGCGACGCTGCCGGCGTCCTCGGGGGAGTTGATCCGCTCGGGGGCGACCTTCACGGTGAGCCCCTCCTCCTGGAGGAGGGCCGTGGCGTCGGCGACGGTCTCGCCGCTGACGTCGGGCACGTCGACGGGCGACCCCTTGCTGACGACCAGGGCGACGGCCGAGTCGGGGCTGCGGTCGGTGCCGGGCTCGGGGTCGGATCCGATCACGGAGCCCCGCGCGACGGAGTCGCTGAACTCGTGGGTGATCACCCCGGGAGCGAGACCCTCCTCCCGCAGGGCGCGCTCGGCCTCCGCGAGCGGCTTGTTCCTGAGGTTGGGCACCTTCACGATCTCGGGACCGCGGGAGAGTGTGAGGACGACCGTGACGTTGCCGCGGACGCGCTCGCCGGGTCCGGGGTCGACGGCCATGACCGTGCCGCGCTCGTACACGTCGCTGAAGGCGCGCTTCGTGGTGCCGACGTCGAGACCGGCGTCGGAGAGCCGCTTCGTCGCGGCGGCCTCGGTCTGGCCCAGGACGGCGGGGACGCGGGTGAACTGGCCGGAATTGATGTACCAGACGCCGGCGCCCAGGCCGAGGGCGAGCAGGACGGCGACGACGATCAGGAGGGGGCCGCGCGGGGGCCGCCGGCGGGTGGCGGGCGGCGCCTCCGGGGCGGGCAGCCGGTTGGTGTGCTCGGCCGCCGCCGGTACGGGGCGGGCGATCACGCTCGTCCGGTCCTCGGCGGTGTCCCGGGCCTCGGACCGCGCCAGCGGCGGCACCGCGTCCAGCTGCTCGTCGTCGAGCCCGGCGCGGGCGTCCCGCAGCAGGGCGAGCAGGGCGACCGCGTCGTCCGGGCGGAGCTCCGGGGTGCGGGCCGTGGCCGCGGCGACGAGGTCGTCCAGCTCCGGGGCGAGCCCGGGGACGGTCGCCGAGGGGGCGGGCACGTCGGTGTTCAGGTGCTGGTAGAGGACCTGGGCCGGGGTGTCGCCGGAGTGCGGCTTGCCGCCGGTCAGCATCTCGTACAGGACGACACCGCAGGCGTACACGTCGGAGCGGGTGTCGGCGGTGCCGTGCTCGATCTGCTCCGGCGCCAGGTACGAGACCGTGCCGAGGACCGAGCCGGTGCTGGCGGTCGCCGAGCCCACGGCCCGGACGAGACCGAAGTCCGCGACCTTCACCCGGCCGTCGTCCCCTATCAGGACGTTCTCCGGCTTCATGTCCCGGTGCACGAACCCGGCCCGGTGCGCGGCGCCCAGCGCGGCGAGCACCGGCTCCAGGATGTCGAGCGCGGCACGGGGCGAGAGGGCGCCGCGCTCGCGCAGGACGTCGCGGAGGGTGCAGCCGGCGACGTACTCCATCGCCAGGTAGACGTACGCGCCCTCGGCGCCCTGGTCGAAGACGCCGACGACGTTGGGGTGCGCGAGGCGCGCGACGGACTTCGCCTCGCGGATGAACCGCTCGACGAAGGCGGCGTCGGTGGCGAGGGCGGGGTGCATCACCTTGAGCGCGAGGACGCGGTCGAGGCGGGTGTCGACGGCCCGGTAGACCGTGGCCATCCCGCCGACGGCGATGCGCGCGTCGACGCGGTAGCGGCCGTCGAGCAGCCGCCCGACGAGGGGGTCCTGAAGGGTCGTGTCCACGGCGACGAGTCTACGAGGGCGGTGCGGGGCGCTCGCGCGCTCGCCCCCGACTGCAGCCCACCTGTGACGAGCCCCTCTCCCCGCGGGTCCCGGCCCGCGCCCGGCGGGGCGGTGCCCCGCTGCCCGTGTGGGCAATCGTCCCGCTGGGGCGGGACGGGTGGGCACACGGGACGGCGCGCTCAGCGGCGCCTCCGCGTTCCGGGCCTGGACC
>NZ_JBHWFF010000066.1:0-16970 GCF_042733785.1 Streptomyces sp. NPDC059695
CCGGGCGCGGTCCCCCCGCCAGGCCCCCTGGGGAAGGGGGCGCGGGCCGCCTGCGGGGAGTCGCCGAGGTTCTGGGCGATCAGCCCGCGCCGGAAGTCCAGCAGCGGCCGCCCGGCGGCGGAGGGGGCGATCAGGGCCGCGGCCCGGCCCAGCGCCATCCGGGCCTCGTCGGCCCGGTCGCGTACGCCCAACAAGGTGGAGGCGTAGGCGAGATAGCCCCGTTCGCAGGCCGCGGCCCCGCGTTCCTCGTCGGTGCCGGCCACCGCCTCGGCGGCCCGCAGCGCCTCCTCCGCGTCGGCCCAGCCCTTCTCGGTGTAGAGGCAGCGCTCGATGAGCAGCGCGGCCCGTTCGAGTGCGGCCGCCGGTTCGGTCGCGTGCGGCGCGAGCAGCGCGGCCGCGTCCGTCCAGCAACCTCGGGAGCGGAGACGCCATATGGCCGTCTCCACGGGAGTCTCCTTGCCGTAGGCGAGGGACGGATCTTCGCCACCCCTTGATTCGGAACCAGACATGGCGGTATCCGCCACATTGCCCTCCCCGAGCGCGCCATTGAGCTGTTGAGTAGGACGGCATCTCAGCACGAACGGGAGCACCCGGCCAAGGGGTCGGGTGAAAAATTTCACAAACTCGGGCCGCGGCGGAGACCCCCTCCCCGCCCCGCTCCGACCGCGCGGCGGACCGCCTGCCGGCCCGTGATCAAGCCGCTGATCAGGCCCGGGTCCGGTCCGCGGGACCCGATGCCGAAGGCCCGCCGGGGGCCCGGACGCCACCCCTCCGGACTCGCCCGAAGGAGTGAAGCGTCAGGGCCCGGGACGGGCCTCGGGGTGTTCGATCCGGGTCACCCGCCCGGGTTCCCCGCTCAGCTCATGCGCAGCGCGAGGAAGAAGTCGAGCTTGTCCTCCAGACGGGAGAGGTCACGGCCGGTGAGCTGCTCGATCCGGCCCACCCGGTAGCGCAGCGTGTTCACGTGCAGGTGGAGGCGGGTCGCGCAGCGGGTCCAGGAGCCGTCGCAGTCCAGGAAGGCCTCCAGGGTCGGGATGAGTTCCGCCCGGTGGCGCCGGTCGTAGTCGCGCAGCGGGTCCAGCAGCCGGGCCGTGAAGGCGCGCCGGACGTCGTCCGGGACGAACGGCAGCAGCAGCACGTGCGAGGCCAGCTCGTGGTGCCCCGCGGCGCAGACCCGGCCCGGACGGGCGGCGGCCACCCGGCGGGCGTGCCGGGCCTCCTCCAGGGCCCCGCGCAGGCCCTCCGCCGAGTGCACGGCGGCGCTGACGCCCAGCGTGAGGCGCCCGTCGTCCGCGAGGCCCGAGGAGAGCGGAGCCCGTACGGAGGCGAGCAGCACGTCCGCGTGCAGGCCGAGAGCGGGGGCCGGGCCCTCGTCCTCGCTCTCCGGCAGCGGGCCCGCGGCGAGCGGGACCAGGGCGATCGCCTCGTCGCCGCTGTGCGCGACCGCGATCCGGTCGGCCGACTCGGCGCCGATGGCCGCCGGGTCGACGAGGACCTCCTCCAGGAGCGCCTGAGCGACCGGCCCGGTGTCCACGGGGGTCTGACCGGCCTCCTGCTCCCACTCCACGCGGGCGACGACCACCTGCCAGTGCGGGGCCGTGCCGAGCCCGGGCAGCAGCACCGGGGCGGCGACCCGCAGCCGGGCCGCGATCTCGGCGGGCGCGGCGCCCGTCTGGACCAGCTCCAGGACCTCCTGGGCGAGCCGGCGCCGCACGGTGCGGGCCGCGTCGCGGCGGTCCCGCTCGACGGCGATCAGCTGGGTCACGCCCTGGAGCAGGTCGAGCCGGGCGGCGGGCCAGTCCCCGGCGTCGGCCTCGACGGCGAGCAGCCAGTCGGACAGGACCGTCTCGCGCACGTCCCGGGACGCGGGCGCGGCGCCCCGTCCGGTGTTGCGGATCGGGAAGAGCGAGTACGTGGACCCGGCGACGCCCAGCCGGTGCGGGCCGCGCCGGCCGGTCCGGGTGGCGGCCAGGTGCTCACCGGCGAGCGTGGCCGCGAGCCCGCCCTCCAGGGGCTCTCCGGCCCCCGCGATCTGGCGGCCGGTGGGGGAGAGGACCCAGGCCCGGAGGTCGAGGTCGGAGCCGAGGAGGTCGAGGACGACCTCGGGTCCGCCGCCCGCGGGGCCGGAGGTCATGAGCCGCCGGTGCCGGTCGACGACGGCCGCCAGGTCGCCGGCCCGCTCCCCGGAGACCTGTCGAACAACGTGCTCGGTGATCGTCGCGAACGCAACGGACTCGTTCACAGCGAACAGCGGGAGCCGATGGCGCAAACACGCCTCTACGAGATCGTCGGGGATGTCGCCGAGCTCGGCCTCGCCCGCGGCCAGGGCGGCCACCCCGGCCGAGGCCAGGATCCGGACGAAGGGCTCGGCGTCGGCCGGGTCCGTCCGCCAGGCGAGGCCGGTGAGCACCAGCTCTCCGCCGGAGAGGTACCGGCTGGGGTCCTTGAGGTCCGTCGTCATGACGCCTCGGACGGTTCGGTCCAGCTCGTCGTCGCCGCCGAGCAGGCGCAGCCCGAGCGCGTCGTTCTCCAGCAGTGCGCGCAGCCGCATCGTGTCGCCGCCGTTCCTTCGTTCGGTGATGGTGGGTGTCGCGTTGTCGACGGTGGGGTGGTGCCACCGTTTCCAGGGGAAAACGGCGAGGTTACTGTTCCCCGCCTTTCGTTCGAATCTACAAGACGACGACGGGCACCAGCCAACTCCTTCATGTTTTCGGTGACTGCACCCGGGCGAGTGTGGCTTGTGTACTAGGCCACACACCGCGTGAACAGCACATGAACACGTCGAGGGCCGGCCGTCCCCCCGGACCCAGTAGCTCGACCCCCGATCACCAGAATCACTAGAAGAGAGCCACCATGGACTTCCTTCGCCCCGCCAGCTGGGAGGAGGCGCTCGCCGCCAAGGCCGAGCACCCCACGGCCGTGCCCATCGCCGGTGGTACCGACGTCATGGTCGAGATCAACTTCGACCACCGGCGCCCCGAGTACCTCCTGGACCTGAACCGTATCGAGCTGCTGCGCGAGTGGGAGGTCGGCGAGGAGAGCGTGCGCCTCGGCGCCTCCGTCCCGTACACGCAGATCATGGAGAACCTGCGCGCAGAGCTCCCGGGTCTGGCGCTGGCCTCGCACACGGTCGCCTCCCCGCAGATCCGCAACCGCGGCGGCGTCGGCGGCAACCTCGGCACCGCGTCGCCCGCCGGCGACGCGCACCCGGCCCTGCTCGCCGCGGGCGCCGAGGTCGAGGTCGAGTCCGTGCGCGGCAGCCGTCTCATCCCGATCGACGAGTTCTACACGGGCGTGAAGCGCAACGCGCTCCAGCCCGACGAGCTCATCAAGACCGTCCACGTCAAGAAGGCGGACGGTCCCCAGCAGTACTCCAAGGTCGGCACCCGCAACGCGATGGTCATCGCCGTCTGCGCCTTCGGCCTGGCCCTGCACCCGGAGACCCGGACCGTGCGCACCGGCATCGGCTCCGCCGCGCCGACCCCCATCCGCGCCAAGGAGGCCGAGGCCTTCCTGAACGCGGCCCTGGAGGAGGGCGGCTTCTGGGACAACGGCAAGATCATCACGCCGTCGATCGCCAAGCAGTTCGCCGACCTCTGCTCGGCCGCCGCCAACCCGATCGACGACGTCCGCGGCACCGCCAAGTACCGGCGCCACGCCGTCGGCATCATGGCTCGCCGCCAGCTCGGCTGGACCTGGGAGCAGTACCGCGGCGCCGGCCGCACGCTTGAGGGAGCTGCATAACCATGCGCGTCAATTTCACGGTCAACGGTCGTCCGCAGGAAGCCGACGACGTCTGGGAGGGCGAGTCCCTCCTCTACGTTCTGCGTGAGCGCCTGGGCCTGCCCGGCTCCAAGAACGCGTGCGAGCAGGGCGAGTGCGGTTCCTGCACCGTCCGTCTCGACGGCGTGCCGGTCTGCTCGTGTCTGGTCGCCGCCGGTCAGGTCGAGGGCCGCGAGGTCGTCACGGTCGAGGGCCTCGCGGAGTTCGCCAAGGAGCGCGAGGCGCACGGCGGCTGCGCGACCGGTGCCTGTGGCACCTCGGTCGACGCCGCCAAGAAGTGGCAGGCCAAGCCCCAGGACTCGCAGACCGGCGAGGGTGTCGAACTCTCTCCGATCCAGCAGGCGTTCATCGACGCGGGCGCCGTCCAGTGCGGCTTCTGCACCCCCGGTCTGCTCGTCGCGGCCGACGAGATGCTGGAGCGCAACCCGTCCCCGACGGACGCGGACATCCGCGAGGCGCTCTCCGGCAACCTCTGCCGCTGCACCGGTTACGAGAAGATCCTCGACGCGGTCCGCCTCGCGGCCGCGCGCCAGGAGCGTCAGGGAGAGGCGGTCTGACGATGGCTCAGAACACACGCACGACTCCGGTGGGCACGCCCACCGACGTCACCCAGAACCATGTCAAGGGCGGCATCGGCGAGTCCACGCTCCGCCCGGACGGCACCCTCAAGGTCACCGGTGAGTTCGCGTACTCCTCGGACATGTGGCACGAGGACATGCTGTGGGGCCAGATCCTGCGCTCCACCGTCGCGCACGCCGAGATCGTGTCCATCGACATCTCCGAGGCCCTCGCGATGGACGGCGTCTACGCCGTCCTGACCCACGAGGACCTGCCCGCCGCGAAGAACTACGGCATGGAGTTCCAGGACACCCCGGTCCTGGCCTACGGCAAGGTCCGTCACCACGGTGAGCCGGTCGCCCTCGTGGGCGCCGACCACCCGGAGACCGCCCGCCGCGCCGCCGCGAAGATCAAGATCGAGTACCGCGAGCTCCCGCTCATCACGGACGAGGCCTCCGCCCTCGCCCCGGACGCGATCCTGGTCCACGAGAACCGCGACGACCACCACTCCGGTCACGTCCCGCACCCGAACATCGTGCACCGCCAGCCGATCATCCGCGGCAACGCCGACGAGGCCGCCAAGCGCGCCGACGTCATCGTCAAGGGCGAGTACACCTTCGGCATGCAGGACCAGGCCTTCCTCGGCCCCGAGTCCGGCCTCGCCGTGCCGGCCGAGGACGGCGGCGTCGACCTGTACGTCGCCACCCAGTGGCTGCACTCGGACCTCAAGCAGATCGCCCCCTGCCTCGGCCTGCCCGAGGAGAAGATCCGCATGACGATGGCGGGTGTCGGCGGCGCGTTCGGCGGCCGCGAGGACATCTCCATGCAGATCCTCGCCTCCATCCTCGCCCTGCGCACCGGCAAGCCGGTCAAGATGGTCTACAACCGGTTCGAGTCCTTCTTCGGGCACGTCCACCGGCACCCGGCGAAGCTCTACTACGAGCACGGCGCCACCAAGGACGGCAAGCTCACGCACATGAAGTGCAAGATCGTGCTCGACGGCGGCGCGTACGCGTCGTCCACGGCCTCGGTCGTCGGCAACGCCTCCTCCCTCTCGGTCGGCCCGTACGTCATCGAGGACGTGGAGATCGAGGCGATCGGCCTCTACACCAACAACCCGCCCTGCGGCGCCATGCGCGGCTTCGGCGCGGTCCAGGCCTGCTTCGCCTACGAGGCGCAGATGGACAAGCTCGCGGCCAAGCTGGGCATGGACCCGGTGGAGCTGCGCCAGCTCAACGCCATGGAGCAGGGCACGATCATGCCGACCGGCCAGGTCGTGGACTCGCCGGCCCCGGTCGCCGAGCTCCTCCGCCGGGTCAAGGCCCGTCCGCTGCCGCCGGAGCGCCAGTGGGAGACCGCCGGCGAGAGCGCGGACGTCCGCGCGCTGCCGGGCGGCCTGTCCAACACCACGCACGGCGAGGGTGTCGTGCGGGGCGTCGGCTACGCGGTCGGCATCAAGAACGTCGGCTTCTCCGAGGGCTTCGACGACTACTCGACCGCCAAGATCCGCATCGAGGTCATCAACGGCGAGGCCGTCGCCACGGTCCACACCGCCATGGCGGAGGTCGGCCAGGGCGGCGTCACGATCCACGCGCAGATCGCCCGTACCGAGCTCGGTGTCCAGCAGGTCACCATCCACCCCGCGGACACGCAGGTGGGCTCGGCCGGTTCGACCTCCGCGGGCCGCCAGACGTACATGACCGGTGGCGCCATCAAGAACTCCTGCGAGATCGTCCGCGAGAAGGTCCTGGAGATCGGCCGGCGCAAGTTCGGCTCGTACCACCCGGCGTGGGCCAACGCCGAACTCCTCCTGGAGGGCGGCAAGGTCGTCACCGACGGCGGCGAGGCCCTCGCCACCATCGCGGACGTCCTGGAGGACCAGGCCGTGGAGGTCGAGGAGGAGTGGAGGCACCGTCCCACCCAGGCCTTCGACCTCGTCACCGGCCAGGGCGACGGCCACGTCCAGTACGCCTTCGCCGCGCACCGCGCGGTGGTGGAGGTGGACACCGAGCTCGGCCTCGTCAAGGTCATCGAGCTGGCCTGCGCGCAGGACGTCGGCAAGGCGGTCAACCCGCTCTCCGTGGTCGGCCAGATCCAGGGTGGCACCACCCAGGGCCTGGGCGTCGCGGTGATGGAGGAGATCATCGTCGACCCGAAGACCGCGAAGGTGCGCAACCCCTCCTTCACGGACTACCTGATCCCGACCATCCTCGACACGCCGACCATCCCGGTCGACTACCTCGAGCTGGCCGACCCCAACGCGCCGTACGGCGTCCGGGGCATCGGAGAGGCCCCGACCCTGTCGTCCACCCCGGCCGTCCTCGCGGCGATCCGGGCGGCGACGGGCCTGGAGCTCAACAAGACGCCGGTCCGCCCCGAGGCGCTCACCGGCACCCTCTAGGACTCTCCGGGCGGTGTGTGCCTCCCAGGAACGTCACACTTCCACCGCCCGCACCGCCCGGAGCACTCCCCCCACCGCAGTACCCGCACCACCGCAGTACCCCCGCAGTACGGCAGTACCTGCATCACGGCAGTACCCCGTTCGTCTCGGGCCGTCCCCCGGGTCGTGCAGCCAACGAAATATCCCAAATCCCGCGGCTTTTTCACGTCAGAGCTCCGAAGTCTGATGCGGGTGCCCCTTTGAACCTTGGGAGTAGGCCCCATGACCCAGTCGTCTGTGGAGCCCAAGACCGCCGCTGAGGACGCGGGCTCCGGCTCGCGCACCCCCGCCGGGCGCTCTTGGCTCGACCGGTACTTTCACATCTCGGAGAGAGGATCCACCGTCGCGACGGAGATCCGCGGCGGCGTCACCACCTTCATGGCGATGGCGTACATTCTCCTGCTCAACCCGATCCTCCTGGGCGGCCCGGACGTCGACAAGCACGTCCTCGCCGGCTCCGCCGTCATCACGGCGACCGCCTTCGCGGCGGCGGTGACCACTCTGCTGATGGGCTTCGTCGGCAAGGTCCCGCTCGTCCTCGCGGCGGGACTCAGCGTCTCCGGTGTGCTCGCGACCCAGGTCGTGCCCCAGATGACATGGCCGCAGGCCATGGGCATGTGCGTCGTCTACGGTGTGGTGATCTGCCTCCTGGTGGTCACCGGTCTCCGCGAGATGATCATGAACGCGATCCCGCTGCCGCTCAAGCACGGCATCACCATCGGCATCGGCCTCTTCATCGCGCTGATCGGCTTCAACAAGGCCGGCTTCGTGGGCGCGGGACCGCAGTTCGGCCCGCCCATCACCATGGGCTCCGGCGGCGAGCTCGTCGGCTGGCCCGTCCTGATCTTCGCGGTCACCCTGCTCGCGATCTTCGCCCTCCAGGCCCGCAAGATCCCCGGCGCGATCCTCATCGGCATCGTCGGCGGCACCGTCATCTCCCTGATCGTCAACGCCGTCGCGGACGTCCCGGCCAAGGGTCCGGGCGCGTGGGCCAACGGCGCCCCCGAGCTGAAGGGCAGCGCGGTCTCCCCGCCCGACTTCTCGCTCTTCGGCGACGTGTCCTTCGGCGGCTGGGGCGACGTCGGCTACATCACCGTCGGCGTCATCGTCTTCACCCTGGTCCTCGCCGGCTTCTTCGACGCCATGGCCACCATCATCGGCGTCGGCACCGAGGCCAACCTCGCGGACGACAAGGGCCGGATGCCCGGCCTGTCCAAGGCGCTGTTCATCGACGGCGCGGGCGGCGCGATCGGCGGCGTCTCCGGCGCCTCCGGCCAGACCGTGTTCGTCGAGTCCGCCACCGGCGTCGGCGAGGGTGCCCGTACCGGCTTCTCCTCGGTCATCACCGGCCTGTTCTTCGCGGCCGCCATCTTCTTCACGCCGATCACCCAGATCGTGCCCCGTGAGGTCGGCTCCGCGGCCCTGGTCGTCATCGGCGCGATGATGATGATGAACGCCAAGCACGTGAACTGGGGCGACAGCTCCGTCGCCATCCCGGTCTTCCTGACCGTCGTCCTGATGCCGTTCACCTACAGCATCACCCCGGGCGTCGCGGCCGGCGTCATCGCCTTCACCGTCATCAAGGTGGCGCAGGGCAAGGCGCGCGAGGTCGGAGCGTTCATGTGGGCCCTGACCGCGATCTTCATCGTGTTCTTCGCCCTCCACCCGATCGAGAGCTGGCTGGGCGTCAGCTGACGCCCGACGACCACCCTCCGTACACACCCAAGGAGACCGACATGCTGGACATCGCCGAAGAGCTGCACCGGTGGGTCGAGCAGGGACGCGTGTTCGCCGTCGCCACCGTGGTGGCGGTCGGCGGCAGCGCGCCCCGGCAGCCGGGAGCCGCTCTCGCCGTCGACAGCGAGGGCACGGCGATCGGATCGGTCTCCGGCGGGTGTGTGGAGGGTGCGGTCTACGACCTGTGCGTCCAGGCCCTCGAAGACGGCAGGACCGTCGTCGAGACCTTCGGCTACAGCGACGAGGACGCCTTCGCGGTCGGTCTGACCTGCGGCGGCATCATCGACATCCTCGTCACCCCGGTCCGCGGCGGGGTCTTCCCCGCCGCGCTCTCGGCCGCCGCGACCGGAGAGGCCGCGGCCCTGGCCCGGATCGTCGGGGGACCGGACGAGCTGATGGGCCAGGCCCTCCTCGTCCACCCCGACGGTTCGTACGAGGGGAAGCTCGGCGGCCACCCCGAGCTGGACCGCACCGCGGCCGGCGAGGCCCGGGCGATGCTCGACGCGGGCCGCACCGGCACCGTGGAGATCGGCGAGGACGGCAGCCGCTGCGGACAGCCGCTGACCCTCCTGGTCGAGTCCTCCGTCCCCGCCCCCCGCATGATCGTATTCGGCGCCATCGACTTCGCCGCCGCGCTCGTCCGGGTCGGCAAGTTCCTCGGCTACCACGTCACCGTCTGCGACGCGCGGCCCGTCTTCGCGACGCCCGCCCGGTTCCCCGAGGCCGACGAGATCGTCGTGGACTGGCCCCACCGCTACCTGGAGTCGACCGAGGTCGACGGCCGGACCGTGCTCTGTGTCCTCACCCACGACGCCAAGTTCGACGTCCCCCTCCTCCAGGTCGCCCTGAAGCTTCCCGTCGCCTACGTCGGCGCGATGGGCTCCCGCCGCACCCACGTGGACCGCAACGAGCGCCTCCGCGAGGTCGGCGTCACCGAACTCGAACTGGCCCGCCTGCGCTCCCCGATCGGCCTCGACCTCGGCGCGCGCACCCCCGAGGAGACCGCCCTGTCGATCGGCGCCGAGATCGTCGCCAACCGCCGCGGCGGCACCGGCCTCTCCCTCACGGGCGCCCACACCCCGATCCACCACGACGGCCCCCGCGCACCGCACGGGCGCATAGGCTCCGTCGCCTAGCTCCGTCGCCCCTTTTCGTCGCCGGGCTCCGGAGCCCGCCGGCCCGCCCCGCTGCCGCTCAGTGCGCCGCCCTGTCCCGTACGGTCGACGCCCACGCCGGCTGCTCCTCGACGGCCTCCGTCTCGGTCCGCCGCCCGCCCCGGGCGAAGAAGTCCGCGAGCGGCAGGATCGCCGCGCCGACGGTCACCGCGTCGGGGCCCAGGGTCCCCAGGCCGATGGCGACCCGGGCCGCCGGGTACGTCAGCGCGTACCGCATCGCGTACCCCTTCACCGTCTCCAGGAAGCGGGCGCCGAGCTGGAGGCCCGCCCAGCCGCCGACGAGGATGCGCTCGGGCTGGAAGAGGTTGATGAGATCGGCGAAGCCGGCTCCCAGGTACTCGGCGGTCTCCTCCAGGACCTCCAGGACCGTCGCGTCGGGCGCCGCCTCCGGGTCCGCCGGGTAGGCCGCCGTCAGCATCGCCGTCAGCGCCGTCTCCTCGTCCGCGCCCGCCGGCGGCTCCCCGCCCGCCTCGCGCCACCGGTCCAGGAGCGCCTCGGCGCCCGCGTACGCCTCCAGGCAGCCCTGGGCGCCGCAGCGGCAGCGGCGGCCCCGGACCCGTACCGTCAGATGGCCCCACTCGACGGCCCGGCCGGGCCCCATCGGGTCGGTGACCACGCAGGCGCCGACACCGGAGCCGAACAGGACGACCACCGCGCTGCGCGCGCCCCGGCCGGCGCCGAACCACATCTCCGCCTGGCCCAGGGTCTTGGCGCCGTTGTCGATCCAGTACGGCACCGAGGCCGGGAGGTCCACGCTCGCGCGGAGCAGCCGCTCCAGCGGGACCGCGTCCCAGCCGATCGTCTGGCCGTGCACGACCGCGCCCTCCTCGGCGGTGCGGGCGACGATGCCGGGCACGCCGACGCCGACGCCGAGCAGGCGCTCGGCGGAGACCTCCGCCGTCCGCAGGACCTCCGCGATGCCCTCCCGGACGTGGTCCACGACGACCCCGACCTCGTACCGCTCGTGCGGGGTGGCACCGTCCACCGCCAAGGGGCGTTCGGTGCGGGCGAGTTCGGTCAGGGTGAGGTCGAACAGCTCGACGCGGACCCGGGTCTCGCCGACGTCCACACCGATCATGCAGCCGCTGCCGGGGGTGACCCGCAGCAGCGTACGGGGGCGTCCGCCGGCCGAGTCGACGCTGCCCGCCTCCTCCACGAGGCCCTCCGCGACGAGTTCGGCGACCACGTTGCTGACGGAGCCGGAGCTCAGTCCGGTGGCGGGACCCAGCGAGAAGCGGCTCAGGGGGCCGTCGAAGTACAGGCGCTGCAGGACGGCGGTGCGGTTCTCGCGTCGCAGGTCACGCACGGTGCGGCCGTTCCGCATGGTCACTTGGCCCCCAGGTGAAGTAGTCCTGATCGCAAGATACCGCTGCCGGGACCTTCGGCGCCCCTTCTCTTTTTGTTTGAGTCACGACCTGAAATAAGCGCCCGGAGAGATGCGTCCGCCTTCACCTCCCGAACGCGGCGGGTGGTCCGCGCCGCACGGCTCCGGCGGGGGCGCTCAGGCCCTGCGGAGTCCGCTCAGCAGCAGCTCGGCCAGCTGCTCGTACGCCTCGGCGTCGGCCAGTCCGGTCGCCGCGGCGACCTGGCGGCGCTGGATGCGGACCATCACCGAGGAGATGACGTCGGCCGCGAACGTCACGTGCACCTCGCGGAACACCCCGGCCCGCACGCCCTCCTCGATGAGCTGCTGCACCCGGCCGGCCGCCGCCCGCGTGTTGCGCTCGTAGACCTCCGCCGCCGGCTCGAAGGCGGCGACGTCGTCGAAGAACTGCGGCGAGACCGGTGCCAGCTCGGCCGAGACCGCCCGCAGGTAGGCGGCGAGGCGCTCGGCCGGATCCGTCGCGGCGGCGAGGACCGCCTCGACCCGGGCCGTGGCGCGCCGGAAGAAGTGCACGACCGCCGCCCGGACCAGCTGCTCCTTGCTGCCGGCCAGGCCGTAGAGCGTCCGCTTCGAGCAGCGCAGGCGCGCGGCGAGGTCGTCGAGGGTCAGCCGGGCGAAGCCCTCGCCGACCAGGAGGGCGACGAGGTCCTCGAAGAGGGCTGCGCGGCGCGCCGCTCCGCGGCCCGTCAGCTGGGGGGCGTCGGCGGCGGAGGTCTCGATCACCCCGCCAGTATTCCAGGCCGTGCTTCCGGGGGATTACGGCGGCACCCTTCTGCGCTACGCTAACCGGTACTGCAGTACCTGCCCCAGTACCACTTTGCGCGCCGCTGGAGTCGCCATGGATGTCGACCGCCTGCTTCCCACCCCCGAGGCAGCGGACCTCATCGCCCTCACCCGGGAGATCGCCGACAAGGAGCTCTCTCCTCGGGTGGACGAGCACGAGGCCGCCGAGACCTACCCCGAGGGTCTCTTCACGACCCTGGGCGAGGCCGGGCTCCTCGGCCTCCCGTACCCCGAGGAGTTCGGCGGCGGAGGCCAGCCCTACGAGGTCTACCTCCAGGTCCTGGAGGAGCTGGCCGCGCGCTGGGCCGCCGTCGCCGTCGCCACCAGCGTCCACACCCTGGCCTGCCACCCGCTCCACACCTTCGGCACTCAGGAGCAGAAGGAGCGCTGGCTGCCCGCGATGCTGGAGGGCCGCGCCATCGGCGGCTACAGCCTCTCCGAGCCCCAGGCCGGCTCCGACGCCGCCGCCCTCACCTGCAAGGCCGAGCGCCAGGCGGACGGCGGCGGCTACCGGGTCACCGGCACCAAGGCGTGGATCACCCACGGCGGCAGGGCCGACTTCTACGCCCTGTTCGCCCGCACCGCCCCCGGCGGCCACGGCGTCTCCTGCTTCCTCGCCCCCGGCGCCACCGAGGGCCTGAGCTTCGGCGCGCCCGAACGCAAGATGGGCCTCCAGGCGGTGCCGACGACGGCCGCGTACTGGGACGGCGCCCTGATCGAGGAGGACCGGCTCGTCGGCGACGAGGGCCAGGGCCTCCAGATCGCCTTCAGCGCCCTCGACAGCGGCCGCCTCGGCATCGCCGCCTGCGCCACGGGCCTGGCCCAGGCGGCCCTGGACGCCGCCGTGGCGTACGCCAACGAGCGCACCACCTTCGGCCGGCGCATCGTCGACCACCAGGGCCTGGGCTTCCTCCTCGCCGACATGGCCGCCGCCGTCGACGCGGCCCGCGCCACCTACCTGGACGCGGCCCGGCGCCGCGACCTGGGCCGCCCCTTCAGCCGGCAGGCGAGCGCGGCCAAGCTCATCGCGACCGACACGGCCATGAAGGTCACCACGGACGCCGTGCAGGTCTTCGGCGGCTACGGCTACACCCGCGACTTCCCGGTCGAGCGCTACATGCGGGAGGCGAAGATCATGCAGATCTTCGAGGGCACGAACCAGATCCAGCGGCTCGTCATCAGCAGGGGGCTCGCGCGATAGACGGGCTCCCGGCAGGAGGGCGCCGCCGTCCGGTCGACGGCGCCGTCCCGCCGACGGGCGCCGTCCCGCCCCGGACTCGGACCGTCCGTTCCGGCGGCTCGCGCACGGCCACGCGCACCGCACCGCCGCGAAGGAACCCCCGCGCACCCCGTGGACGGACAACAGGACCAGAATCTTCGGGCAGAGCGACTTCCTGTATGTCCACGAGAGGTCCGGGAGGGCCCATGGCTGACCTGATCGCGTTCCTCCGCGCGCGGCTCGACGGCGACGAGCGGACCGCCCGCGCGGCTCACCGGCCCGGCCGGCCGGGCGACGGGGGCCGGGGCATCGCGGACGGCGGCCGGACGGGCGAGGCCCCGAACGCGGCCGTCGCGGCCCACATCGCCCGCCACGACCCCGCCCGGGTGCTCGCCGAGGTCCACGCCAAGCGGCAGCTGCTCGAAGCCTCCGCCGCCGCCTGCCCGCCCGCGTGCGGCATCGACGGCGAGCACTCGTTCGGCAGGTCGTGCGCGCTCGGGTGGATGGGGCCGGTCGAGGAGGCCGACGGCGGGCGCTGGATCCACGACGACACCGGCGCGAGGTTCGCCGCCCCGCCCGTCACGACGGAGTGGACCCTCCGGGTCCTGGCTCTGCCGTACAGCGGCCATCCCGACTACCGCGACGAATGGCGGCCGTAGCTCAGGCCGCCAGCCCCTGCCCGGCCTGCGTCGCCTCGGCCCACGCCGCCACGAGGACCTGGTAGATCCGCTGCTCGTCGGCCGTCAGCGGGCGGCGCTGCTCGCCGGCGCGGGCCCACAGGGTGCGGATGGCGTTGTTCAGGGCGTCGGGGCTCGGGGTCTCTCTGTGCGCGTCGGACATGACGTCAAGGCTAGAGCCCCGGTCGGACAGAGCGTGCACGCGGGCGACGTGGGTTCCGCCACGCCGCCGCGGCGGGGCGGGGGGAGGAGACCGCCGGTGTCCCCCTCCTGCCCCGTAACGGCCGGGCGCGGTGGGCGTTCGTCCGCTCAATGCCAACCGCCGGACCCGCCGGAGTGTCCTCCGCCACCTCCGCCCTGTGCGAGGGTGTACAGGAACAGCCCCAGCACGATCAGTGCGAGCAGGACGGTCCAGACCGTGCCCGGGAGATCGCCGGAACTCGGGCGCCGCGGCGGTACGCCGCCCTGGTTTCCGGTGTCGCGCTCGTCGTCGCTCATTCCCCACCCCCGTCCCTCTGCATGGCACTGCGCCACGCGGCCGGTGTCAAGCCTTCCGCCGGAACGGCCGCGAGCAGGGCCGTCGCCGTCGCCGCCGTCAGGGCGGCCGGGAGCGACCACGCCGCCAGGGGGCCCGCCGCAGCGGCCCCCAGCGCGAAGCCGGTGATCTTGAGGCTGGCGCCGGTGGTGAAGACCTGACCGCGCAGACCCTCCGGCGCCTCCCGGTGCCGCACCTCGAACAGGGCGGTGAGCTGCGGTCCTTCACCGAGCCCCGAGACGAGGAACGCGGCCACCAGGACCGCGGGCTCACCCGTCAGGGCGAGGGCGGGGGCGAGGGCCTGGACCAGCGCCCCGGCCCGTACGAGGGCGTCGGGCGAGAGGCGCGGCGGGAAGCGGGCGAGCAGGGCGTTGACGGCGAGCGCGGAGACCGCCGCGCAGGACAGGAGCGCCGCGCCGCGCCCCGCTCCGCCCAGGATCCGTTCGCCCAGGAGCGGGACGCAGGCCGTCAGCATGCCCTGGGCGACGCAGGAGACGACGGAGGTACAGGTCGCCCGGGCCAGCCTCCGGTTCCGGAGGAGCGTGCGTGCCCCGGCGGCGAGGGCGTCGAGGATCCCCCGGGACGTCCCGGCGCCCCGGGCCCGCCGGGGCAGGAGCCAGGCCGCGGGGGCCGCCGCGGCGACGAGGGCCGCCGCGAGCACCACGGCCGTGGGCGCCCCCAGCGTCTCCGTCGCCGCGCCCGCGAGGACCGGGCCCGCCAGGGCCGCCGCGCCGAACGTCAGGGTGTCGAGGGCGTTCGCCCGGGACAGCCGGTCCCGCGCCGCCACCGCGGGCAGCTGGGCGGACCAGCCGCCCGAGAGGGCCGGCCCGACCAGGCCCGTCAGGACCGCCGTCGCCAGGGTGACGGCGAACGGAAGGTGTCCGAGTCCCCCGAGCACGAGCGCGAGGCCCCCGGCGTACAGGCCGAGCGCTCCGGCCAGCAGGCGGCCCGGTCGTGCCGCCCCGTCCAGGAGCGCCCCGAGCAACGGTCCGCCGAGCGCGGCGGAGAGGCTGGTGCCCGCGAGGAGGGCAGAGGCCTCGGAGGTGGATCCGGCGACCGCGAATCCGGCGAGGAGCAGCGCCGGTCCCGCCGCCTCGTCCCCGGTACGGGCCACCAGGGCTCCGGTCAGATACGTGTGGGTCCGCATCCGGAGGACCGTACGGAGGTAACTCAAAACTCCGCAAGATGCGTTACATTCCCTGGATGTCCGCCACCGATCGCGACTGGTCCACCCGCCACTCCGTCCTGACGACGGCCCGCCGCACCGCGGCCCTCCTCAACGCGCTCGCGGTCGACCGGCCCGACCCGGCCGCCGTGGCCGCCGTGCTCGTGGAGTACGGGGAGGCCGGCCCCCTCACGCTCGACCCGGGGGAGGTCGCCGGGATGCGCGCCGCGGCCGCCCCGGTGCGCGAGGTCTTCGCCGCCGCGAGCGCCGACGAGGCCGCCGCCGTCCTCAACCGGCTCCTGCGCGAGCACACCGGGCCGCTCCGGCTCACCTCGCACGGCGGCACCGCGCCCTGGCACGCCCACGTCGACCGCGACGACGACGCGCCCTGGGCCGACTGGCTGCTCGCCTCGTCCTGCATGGCGCTCGCCGTCCTCGTCTGGGACCGGCAGCGCCCGCCCGGCGGTACCTGCGCCTCCGGCAGCTGCCGGAACGTCTTCGTCGCCCAGGGCAGCGGGCCGGAGCGCCGCTACTGCTCCCGCCGCTGCGCCACGCGTGAGCGCGTCGCGGCCCACCGGGACCGGCACTCCGCCGGAGGCCCGGACGGCCCGGCGGGGGACGGAGGCGGGGGAGGCCCGGCGGGGGACGGGGGTCCGTGAAGCCCGGCGGGGGACGGAGGCCCGGGCGGTCGCGTGCGGGACGGAGCTTCGGGCGGCCGCGTGCGGGACGGGCGTTCAGGCGGCACCGCGCACGACCCCGCGCGAGCCCGTGGCCGCCCTCCTGAGGAGGGCGGCGATCTCGGCCAGGCCGTGGCGTTCGGCGTGGTGGAGTGCCGTGCGGCCGTGCGGGTCGGGGATCTCGGGGTCCGCGCCCGCCGCCAGGAGCAGCGCGACCACGTCCTGGTGGGCGCGCGCGCCCGAGCCGAGGATCACTGCCTCCAGGAGCGCCGTCCAGCCGAGCCGGTTGACGTGGTCGACGTCGATCGCCGTCTCCCGGAGCACCGCGCGGACGTACGGCACGTGGCCGCGTTCCGCCGCGGGGATGAGCGCGGTGCCGCCGTAGCGGTTGGTCAGCCGGAGGTCGGGGCCCGCCGGGAGCAGGGCCCGCATCATGGCGACGCCGCCCGTGACGCCGGTGACCAGCCACGGGCTGTCGTCCCGGTCGTCCCGGGCGTTCGGGTCGGCGCCCGCGGCGAGCAGCTCCCGCGCGGCGGGGACGTGGTCGCGCAGCGCGGCCCGCAGCAGCGGGGTGCGGCGGTGCCGGTCCCGGACGTCGACGCGGGCGCCCGCGTCGAGGGCCGCGCGGACGGCGACGGTGTCACCGCGCGCGGCGGCCGCCAGGAGGGCGTGATCGAGCGGGTTCATGGCGGGTTTCCTCGTACGCGGGCGCAGGCCCGGGGGCCTACTTGCCGAGGGAGGTGACGCCGGCCTGGGCGAACTTCTCGTCGAGGTCGCCCGAGGGGGCGCCCGCGACGCCGATGCCCGCGATCGGGGCGCCCTTGGCGGTGACCGGGG
>NZ_JBHWFF010000067.1:0-16350 GCF_042733785.1 Streptomyces sp. NPDC059695
GAACCCGGAAGCTAAGCCTTTCAGCGCCGATGGTACTGCAGGGGGGACCCTGTGGGAGAGTAGGACGCCGCCGAACAATTTTTAGCCTCAACCCCCGGACCCTGTCCGGGGGTTGAGGCATTTTTGCGTTCTAGGCTGTGGTCATGAGATACGACCTGGTCATCTTCGACAACGACGGTGTGCTCGTGGACAGCGAGCCGATCTCCAACACCCTGCTGGCCGGCTTTCTGACGGAACTCGGGCACCCCACCACGTACGAGGAGTCCGTGCGCGACTACATGGGCTCGGCCATGCACACCATCCATGAGCTCGTCGAGGAGCGGAGCGGGGAGAAGCTGCCCGCGGACTTCGACGATGTCTTTCACGCCCGCGTGTTCGCGGCGTTCCAGGCCGAGTTGGAGGTCGTGGCCGGGGCCGGGGACGTGCTCAAGGGGCTCGCCGCGGCCGGCGTCCCGTACTGTGTGGCCTCCTCCGGGAGCCACGAGCGGATCAGGGTCGGTCACCGGAAGACCGGGCTCGACGTCTGGTTCACGGACGAGACCATCTTCAGCGCCGAGGACGTCGGGCGGGGCAAGCCGGCGCCGGACCTCTTCCTCCACGCCGCCGAGCGGATGGGTGTCGCGCCCGAGCGGTGTGTCGTGGTCGAGGACAGCGGGCCCGGGGTGCAGGCCGCCCTGGCCGCCGGGATGGACGTCTACGGCTTCACCGCGATGACCCCGGAAGCCAAGCTCACGGGGGCCAAGGGCTTCTTCGACAGGATGGACGGGCTTCCCGCGATTTTGGGGACGTGATCCATCTACCCAGCGGTAGTTTCCGGCCGTACGCTGTGCCGCCATGACGGATGCACGGTTGCGGCGTGGGCGGGGATCCCTGGCGGTCAGTTTCTTCGTGCAGGGGGTCACCTTCGCCCTGCTCGTGACGCGAATACCGGCGATCCAGGACCAGTACGGGATCTCGGACGGGCTGCTGCCCGCCTTCCTGGCGGCGGTCCCGATCCTGGCGGGCGTGGCGAGCGTGGTGACCGAGAAGGTCGTCGCCAGGGTCGGGCCGGCGCTGGTGCTGCGGTGGGCGCAGCCGTTCGTGCTGCTGGCCCTGCTGGCCGTGGGCCTGGGGTCCGAGCTCTGGCACGCCGCGATCGCCCTGGGGCTCTTCGGCCTCGCCGTGGGCGCCCTGGACGCGTCCATGAACATGCTGGGCGTGAGTCTCCAGCGGGCGTACGGGCGGAGCATCATGCTCGGTTTCCACGCCTCGTACAGCCTCGGCGGGATCGCGGGGGCCTCGATGGCCTGGGTGGGGGCGCACTGGCACCTGTCGCTGTTCGTGTCGTACCTGCCGGTGGTGGCCGTTCTGCTGCCCGTCGTCCTCGTCGGCAGCCGGTGGTACGTGGGCGGCGGGGATCCGGCGGCGGACGAGACGGGGGAGGCCGGCAGGGGCAGCGGGGTGGTCTTCAAGCTGCTGCTGCCGCTCTGCCTCGTGATGACCTTCGCGTACATCGGGGACTCGACGGTCTCCAACTGGAGCGCCAAGTACCTCCAGGACGTGCTCGGCAGCTCGGAGGAGCTGGCGACCGTGCCGTACAACGCGTACATGGTGACGACGCTGCTGGGGCGGGCCGTCGGGGACTTCGGGGTGCGGAGGTTCGGGGCCGTCCTGGTCGTCCGGGCGGGCGCGGTGCTCGCGGGGCTGGGGTTCGCGGTCGTCGCGGTGTCGCAGGGGGCCTGGGCGGGGATCGCCGGGTTCACGGTGCTGGGGCTGGGGCTGAGCGTGATCGTGCCGCAGACCTTCGCCGCGGCGGGCCGGCTGTTCCCGGGTGCCAGTGACGCGGCGGTCGCGCGGCTCAACGTCTTCAACTACGTCGGGTTCCTCGTGGGTTCCCCGCTCGTGGGGGCGCTCGGGGACGCGTGGAGCTACCGGGGGGCCATGCTGGTGCCGATGGTGCTGGTGCTCGTCACGGTGGTGTACGCCACGTCGTTCGGTTCGCGCGAGGCCCGATACGGTGGCGGGCATGAGCGGCCGCGCACGGTTGATGTGGGATGAAGCTGTCACGCAGTACGACTTCGGGTCCGAGCATCCGATGGATCCGGTACGGCTCGCGCTGACGATGTCGCTGGTGCGGGCCTACGGGCTCGACCGGGCGGTGGACGTGGTGGCGGCCAAGCCGGCCGGGGACTCGACGCTGCGGCTGGTGCACCGCGAGGACTATGTGGCGGCGGTGCGGGCGGCCTCGGCCGATCCGCGGCACGCGGACCAGGCGTACGGGCTCGGCACCGTGGACGATCCGGCGTTCGCCGGGATGCACGAGGTGTCGGCGCTGATCGCCGGGCAGTCGGTGGGCGCGGCCGAGGCGGTCTGGCGGGGGGAGGCCGCGCACGCGGTGAACTTCGCCGGGGGGCTGCACCACGCCATGCCGGGGGCCGCCTCGGGTTTCTGCATCTACAACGACGCCTCGCTGGCGATCGCGCGGCTGCTCGAACTGGGCGCGGAGCGGGTCGCGTACGTGGACGTGGACGTGCACCACGGGGACGGGGTGCAGGCGGCGTTCTGGGAGGACCCGCGGGTTCTGACGGTCTCGCTGCACGAGCATCCGCGGACGCTGTTCCCGCAGACCGGCTGGCCGGAGGAGACGGGTGCGGCGGGGGCCGGTGAGGGCGGGGCCGTGAACGTGGCGCTGCCGGCCGGGACGGGGGACGCGGGGTGGCTGCGGGCCTTCCACGCGGTCGTGCCGGAGCTCCTCGCGGACTTCCGGCCGCAGGTGCTCGTGACGCAGCACGGGGCGGACACGCACTTCGAGGATCCGCTGGCGCACCTGGCGGTGTCGCTGGACGCGCAGCGGGCGGTGCAGGAGGCCTGTCACGAGCTCGCGCACGAGCACGCGGAGGGCCGCTGGCTGGCGCTCGGCGGCGGCGGGTACGCGGTGGTGGACGTCGTGCCGCGGTCGTGGACGCATCTGGTGGGGATCGCGGCGCACGCTCCGGTGGATCCGGAGTCGGTGATCCCGGCGTCCTGGCGGGACGAGGCGTACGCGCGGACCCGGCAGCCGGGTCCGGCGCGGATGACGGACGGGCGGTGGCCGGTGGGCTTCCGGGACTGGTCCGAGGGGTACGACCCGGCGGACCGGCTCGACCAGGCGGTGCTGGCGACGCGGAAGGCGGCGTTTCCGCTGCGGGGGCTGCTGGCCTAGGGCTCGGCCGCTGGAACGTTTTCCCGGGTGTTACGCCGACTGTGGGGTGTCCGGGAGGTTTGGATCCCGGGGTGGTGGTGTTCCGGCAGCATCGGGTGGGTGCGGAGTACCGGGGCGCTGCGGGCGCATCTGTTGGCGGCGGGGTTGGCGGGCAGGGTGGCGACCTCGCGGGAGGAGAACCTGCGGAGTTATCGGCTCTTCGCCGCGCGTGATCCGCGGGTGCTGCTGGGGCTCGACCCCGCGTGGGGGTGGGACGAGGCCGGTCTGCTGCGGCTGATGGCCGACAAGTGCGGGGTGTCGGGGGATCCGGCGCACCGGTCGGGGCCGGACGTCATCGATCCGGAGCGGACGGTGCGGGGGCTCGACGCCTTCGCGGCGCGCCTGGGGGCCGCGGCGGCGCGGCGGGTTCCGGTGCTCCTCGGGACGGGCCATCCGCACCGTCTGCTCGGTTTCTACGTCGCTCTCGCAGACGCGTTGTCGGCGGCGGGATGTCTTGTCCTCACACCGGCGCAGGGGCGATGTGTCGACATAACGACCCGGTTCGGCGTACGTACGTACCTCCTCGACTACGTACGCGGGGTCGCGCTGGTCCGGGAGCCCGGGCCGTCCGGCGGGGGGCGTGTGCCGGGGGCGCACTCCCACTCGCCGCTGCCGGTTAGGGCCGCTCTGGAGAGTGCGGCGGACAGTGGCGGGCCGCTGCCGGAGCTGGTGGTGGGGGACCACGGATGGGTCTGCGGGGCAGGTCAGCTGGGTATCGAGGCCATCGGTCTGGCCGATACGGATGATCCGGCGCTGTTCGTCGGTGAGGCGGAGGGGCAGGTGTCGGTGGCCGTTCCGCTTGACGACGGCGTGCGCTCCGCCTCGTACCTCCCGCTGACGCGCTATGTACTCAATCGAGCGTGTCTGTCACGGTAAACGGCCGATGGCAGCTCCTCTTCCCCACTCGTACCACCCGCCCCTAGTCTGGAGCGTGAGCGCTCGGCGACGAAGAGTCACCGGAGGGGAAGCCGGTGGGCGTCGCGGCGGAAGGTACAGGTGGGTCATGGCTGCTGGCGAACGACCTCTCAACGAGGTCAAGTTTCTGACCGTGGCGGAAGTCGCCTCGGTGATGCGCGTCTCCAAGATGACCGTGTACCGCTTGGTGCACAGCGGTCATCTGCCGGCGATCCGGGTGGGCAGGTCCTTCCGGGTGCCGGAACAGGCGGTTCACGAGTACCTGCGGGAGTCCTTCGTGGGGGTGGGGACCGCGTAGCGAGCGCGCGGCCGACGAAGCCGGAGCCCTGAACGGCCCTCGGAGTACGAGCCCGGTCCCCGGGACGGTAGGCTAGGCCGACGTAGGTCGTGTGGGCCCAGACGCCCCGCACCGATCCCCGCCGGGAGGCGGGGATGTTCCGAGAAGTGAGCGAGGGTAGTCGTGGGCTCTGTTATCAAGAAGCGGCGCAAGCGGATGGCGAAGAAGAAGCACCGCAAGCTGCTCAAGCGCACGCGCGTTCAGCGTCGCAACAAGAAGTAAGGCGACAGCTGCTTCGCAGCGTTCGGCATCAAGTGTGGCCCTTCACCGTTCGCGGTGGAGGGCCACGCTTTTATCCCGTGGAAATCTCGAGGCGCTACGGTGGCGACCAACGGAAGACGGACGGAAGGCGCTGATCTTGGGCAAGGTCGTGCTCGTCACCGGTGCCGCCCGGCATCTCGGGGGCCGCTTCGTGCGGCGGATCCAGCGGGACCCGGAAGTGGAGCGGGTGGTCGCCGTGGACGCGGTCGACCCGGCGCACCAGCTCGGCGCCGCCGAGTTCGTGCGGGCGGACATCCGCCGGCCCGAGATCGCCAAGGTCCTCGCCGAGCACGACGTCGACACGGTGGTCCATCTGGACGTCACCGGTACGGCGCTCGGCGGCGGCGGCCGGACGTCGGTCAAGGAGACCAACGTCATCGGCACCATGCAGCTCCTCGGCGCCTGCCAGAAGTCGCCGCGGATCCGGCGGCTCGTGATCAAGTCCAGTACGAGCGTCTACGGCTCGGCGCCCCGGGACCCGGCCGTCTTCACCGAGACGACGCCCGCGAAGTCCCTGCCGAGCGGCGGCTTCGCGAAGGACGCCGTCGAGGTCGAGGGGTACGTCCGGGGCTTCGCCCGGCGCCGGCCGGACGTGGCGGTGTGCGTGCTGCGGTTCGCGAACATCCTCGGGCCCCGGATCGACTCCCCGCTCGCCGAGTACCTGGCGCTGCCGGTGCTGCCGACGGTCCTGGGCTACGACCCCCGGCTCCAGTTCGTCCACGAGGACGACGTCGTCGACGTCCTGCGCCTGGGGGCGCACGAGCCCCGCAGGGCGACCCAGAACAGCGGCACCTTCAACGTGGCCGGGGACGGGGTCCTGCTGCTGTCCCAGTGCGCGCGGCGGCTCGGGAGGCCGACGGTGCCGGTGCTGCTGCCCGCGGTCACCTGGGTGGGCACGGCGCTGCGCACGGTCGGGATCACCGACTTCGCACCCGAGCAGATCCGGCTGCTCACGCACGGCCGGGTCGTCTCGACGGTCCAGACGCGGGAGGTCCTCGGCTTCTCGCCGCGCTACTCGACGGCGGAGGCGCTCGCCGACTTCGCGCGGGGCCGCGGGCCGGGGCTGCTGCCGCCCGAGCTGCTCGCCGGGGCGGTGGACCGGCTCGCCGGGCGTCTCGGCACCACTGACGCTTCCCCCCTTCACCACGGCGCCTGAGGAGACCCGACTGCGATGGCGGACGCCAAGGTCATTCCGTTCGACGACGACCGCTCACGGGCCCGCCGGCGGCCCGCCAGGGCCGAGGGCGAGGCGGCGGCCGTACGGGCCCTGCCGGGGGCCGAGGAGGCGCCGCGGGAGCCCGGGGAGCGGGGGAGGGTGCCCGGTCCCGCCGGGCCCTCCGGACCGGCCTCAGGACCTGCCTCCGGACCTGCTCCCGGACCGGCTCCCGATCCGGGGCCCGGTGCGGAGCCGGACGCGGGGGGCCGGAGCGGCTGGGAGCGGCGGCTCGCGGGCGGGCTCGCGTTCCTGCGTCGACGGGTCACCGGGGAGTACGAGGTCGACGAGTTCGGCTACGACGAGGAGCTCACCGACCAGGTCCTGATGTCACTGCTGCGCCCGCTGTACGAGAAGTACTTCCGGGTGGAGGTGAAGGGCGTCGAGAACATCCCGGCCGAGGGCGGGGCGCTGATCGTCGCCAACCACTCCGGGACGCTGCCGCTGGACGGGCTGATGATGCAGGTCGCCGTCCACGACAACCATCCGGCGGGACGGCACCTGCGGCTGCTCGCGGCGGACCTCGTCTTCGTGCTGCCGGTCGTCAACGAGCTGGCCCGCAAGGCGGGGCACACGCTGGCCTGTGCCGAGGACGCGGAGCGTCTGCTGCGGGCGGGCGAGATCGTCGGCGTGATGCCGGAGGGCTTCAAGGGGATCGGGAAGCCCTTCGGGGAGCGCTACAAGCTCCAGCGGTTCGGGCGGGGCGGCTTCGTCTCGACGGCGCTGCGGGCCGGGGTGCCGATCGTGCCCTGCTCGATCGTGGGCGCCGAGGAGATCTACCCGATGCTCGGGAACGCCAAGACCCTGGCGCGGGTGCTCGGCTTCCCGTACTTCCCGCTCACTCCGACCTTCCCCTGGCTGGGGCCGCTCGGGGCGCTGCCGCTGCCGACGAAGTGGACGATCCAGTTCGGGGAGCCGATCCCGACGGACTCGTACGCGCCGGAGGCGGCGGAGGACCCGATGCTGATGTTCAACCTGACGGATCAGGTGCGGGAGCAGATCCAGCACACGCTCTACAAGCTGCTGGTGCAGCGGCGGTCGGTCTTCTTCTGACCGCCGCCGCGCCCGCGGGCATGGCAGAACAGGCATGGCAGAAGGGGCGCCCCCCGTCCGTGGGGGCGCCCCTTCTCCGTGTCAGCGAGCGTCCTCGCTGTCGATGCCGAGGCCCGGAAGCAGGCCCGGCAGGAGTGGCGGAAGGGTCACGTCCGGCATGTCCGGGGTCGGCTGACCCTCGGTGGGTGCCGTCGGTGTGCCCGTCGGGGAGGGCTTGAGCAGTCCGCCGGCGCTGCCGCCGAGCAGGCCGTCGTCCTCGGGAGAGTCCGTGCCGCCGCCCGTGCTCGGGGTGGTTCCCGTGCTGGGCCCGGACGGATGGGGCGAGGCCGGGTGGCTGCCCGGAGGGGACGACTGCTGACCGGTGTGGGGGTGCTGGGTCGCCGTGCCCTGGGTGGTGCCCGGGGTGCGGGGACCGCCGCTCGGCCCCGTGGAGCCGACCGCGCCCCTCTCGGGGGTGCGGGGCAGCATCGACTGGAGCGGCTCGACCTCTTCGTCTATGGCGTCGAAGACGTCCGTCACCTCGCTGCCGACGTCCGCCAGCTGGACGGGGAGCCGGTCGCGGAGGCCGTTCCAGGTGTCCCGGTGGGCCTGGGCGAAGGAGTTGAGCCGGGCCATCGGGCCGATCTCGCCGTCCCGTTCGTACGCCTCGTGGAGGAGCCGGTGGCCCTCGGCGGCGTCGTGCTTCATCCCGCCCAGGACACGGCGGATCTCGGCGAGGGACTCGTGGTCGAGCTCCCCGGCGCGGCCGCGCTCCATGAGCCTGCGGGCTTCGCTGAGGCGGGTGGAGGCCTGGTCGAGGTAGATGCCGCCGCGGTCCGCGTCGTCGTCCGCCATGCCCAGCTTGATGTCCTCCATGCCCCGCTTGAGCCCGTAGAGCGAGTCACCGGGAAGGGCGTCGGAGCTGGCGGCGGCCACTCCGCCGAAGGCGCCCGCAGCCACGCCGACCGTGAGGCCGCCGGCGGCGAGGCCCTTGGTCCAGCGGGACCGCGGGCGCAGTTTCCGGAGTGGGGAAGCCCGGTGGGCTCCCTTGCCGGCGGACGTGCGCTGCTCCGGAACCGTTGGGCCCGCGCCGGCGCCCCCTTCCATGAGCATCGCTTCCATGGCGGCGACGAGCTGGGCTCGTTGCACCACCTTGACCTCGGGGTCGAGCTGTGGCTTCGGCAGCTCGCCGAGGCCGTTCGCCAAGGCCAACAGTCGTCCGTGTCCGGCGGGTTCGGCCGGTTCCGCCGGGGCCTCGGGCTGCTCGGCCGCCGCGTCCTCGGACGCCCGGTCCTCCAGGGCCTGGGCGAAGGCGTTCGCCCGCCGGTGCGCCGATACGTTCGCGATCACTGGCGGCACCTCCTCTCGTCATGACGGTCGACTCCCCGGGGTGTCCGGAAGGTTGCACACCTTGAGCGCATCCACACGAAAGAGTGAGTGGCTGCGGACATGGCGTGACCACAGGGAGCCTGCATCCCGCACAACGAGCGGCGCGGCACTTGGGTTACGCGCGAAGGATGATCGGACCAGTGCGACATCGGGGCGTCACCGACTGTGAGTTGGGCAGGGGTCGTGGGGATGTGGGGGGAGAGGGGGGCGTGGGGGCGCGGAGCGGGGCAGGGGAGCGCGTGTGGGGGGCGCGGACCGGTCAGCGGGCGTCGTCCGGAAGGAGGCGGGCGAGGGTGCGGACGGCCCGGTACTGGAGGGTCTTGATCGCCCCCTCGTTCTTGCCCATGACCCGGGCGGTCTCGGCGACCGAGAGGCCCTGCAGGAAACGCAGGGTGACGCACTCCTGCTGCTGGGGGTTGAGGCGGCGGACCGCGTCGAGGAGTGCGGCGTTGGAGAGGGACTCCAGGACGGAGTCCTCGGGGCTGCGCTCGACCTCGTTGGCGTCGAGCATCTCGCCGGTGGTGACTTCGAGGCGGAAGCGGCTGGACTTGAAGTGGTCCGCGACCAGGTTCCGCGCGATGGTGACCAGCCAGGCGCCGAAGTCGCGGCCCTGCCAGGTGAAGGTGGAGATCCGGCGCAGGGCGCGCAGGAACGTCTCGCTGGTGAGGTCCTCCGCCGTCGCCTTCCCGCCGACGCGGTAGTAGATGTAGCGGTAGACCGTGTCGCTGTACTGGTCGTACAGGCGGCCGAAGGCCTCGGCCTCGCCCGCCTGGGCGCGCTCGACCAGGTCCATCATGCGGGCGCTGTCGCTGTCCGCGGTGGGACGGCGGGCGGTCGTCGAGGTTCCGGAGCCGGAGCGGGCGCCCCGTCTGCTCACGGCGGCACCGCCGTCGGCCAGGGCGTAGCAAGGGCCGGCGGGTGCCGGTGCGGCGAAGGCGAAGGCGGGGACAGGGCCGGCGTACGCGGTGGGGACGAAGCCGCGCAAGTGGTCGAGGACCGTTGCGCGCAGCGTAGCCAGGCCCGAGGCGTCAACCCCGACGTGTGGGTACACGGGACTCCCAGAGGCAGAGCTTCCATCACGTGCAGTGCGGGACCGTTCACCCGTCGTGGCGACGTGAGGGGTCCTTTGTGCGTCTGAGGAGAATAACGCTTCGTACAGGCAGCGCTACACCCAGTTGCTCAAATCACCGGTTCCGTCGTATCTGTTACTGCTTGTAGTCGCATCAAGGTGCAGTTCGTGACCAGTTGTTGATCGCTTTGCTTCCGAATGTGACTGGGCGGGCGATGCGTTGTGCTCAAGTGCGGGACCGATGAGTGATCGGGGCCGCTGCGGGGTAAGGAGGCCCGAATGCCGGGGAGTCGACCTGGCCGGTGCTGTTCGACCACGGACGGGTGAGCACGCCTGGTCCGGGGTTGTCGCAGATGATCGCAGCCGAAACGTATCGGCAGGACGGCGGCGCGCCGGGCCGCGGGAGCCGTGGGCGGTGCGTCAGTGACGGCGGCGGTGCAGGGCGACCGCGGCGGCGGTGCCGCCGGCCAGCGCGCCCAGGCCCGCGGCGGCGGGGATCCCCACCTTGGCGGCCTTGCGGCCGGTCCGGTAGTCGCGCAGCCGCCACTCCCGGTCCTTCGCGTGCTTGCGGAGCTTGGCGTCCGGGTTGATCGCGTACGGGTGGCCCACCAGCGACAGCATGGGGATGTCGTTGTGCGAGTCGCTGTACGCGGCGCAGCGGCCCAGGTCGAGGCCCTCGGCCGCGGCGAGGGCCCGTACCGCCTCGGCCTTGGCCGGACCGTGCAGGGGCTCGCCGACCAGCCGGCCCGTGTAGACGCCGTCGACCGACTCGGCGACCGTGCCGAGCGCGCCGGTCAGACCGAGGCGCCGGGCGATGATCGTGGCCGTCTCGACCGGGGCGGCCGTGACCAGCCAGACCTTCTGGCCGGCGTCCAGGTGCGCCTGGGCGAGGCCGCGGGTCCCGGGCCAGATGCGGTCGGCCATGTACTCGTCGTAGATCTCCTCGCCGATCGACATCAGCTCGGAGACCCGGTGGCCCTTCACGATGGACAGGGCGCTGTCGCGGGCGTCCTGCATGTGCTCGGGGTCCTCGACGCCGGCGAGCCGGAACCAGGCCTGCTGCCAGGCGAAGCGCGCGAGTTCACGGCGCTGGAAGAACTTCCGCTTGTACAGGCCGCGGCCGAAGTGGAAGATCGCGGCGCCCTGCATCACGGTGTTGTCGAGGTCGAAGAAGGCGGCCGCGCGGACGTCGCCGACGACCGGGAACTCGGGCTCGGCGGCCTCGGGCTCGGCCGCGGCGGACTCCTCGCGCTCCTGTTCCAGCTGGAGCGAGGACTTGCGCGCCGCCTCGGCGGCGGCCTCGCCTGCCAGGACGCTGCGCGCGGTGGCGGAGCGCCTACGGGGGGTGAGCCATCCCAGAGCGGCCATGCCGTTGAGCATAGCCAGTCTGTTCGGTACTTCCCGACTTGTGAGGATGCCGTGGTGTGAACAGTGGGGTACTCCCCTGTTACCCGGCGCCCCGGCGCCACAATGGACGCCATGTTCGGACGTACGAAGAAGAGGGACGCCCCGTCGCGCACGGTGACGCTGATCGGCAAGCCGGGATGCCATCTCTGCGACGACGCACGCGCGGTGGTCGAGGCCGTCTGCGCGGAGACCGGAGCATCCTGGGAGGAGAAGGACATCACCCGGGACGAGGAGCTCCACCGGGCGTACTGGGAGCAGATCCCCGTGGTCCTGATCGACGGTGAACAGCACACCTTCTGGCGTGTCGACGCCGACCGGCTCCGGCGCGAACTGGGTGCCTGACCGAAAGGCGGTTACCATCATGGACGTTTTGTTGGGTTTCGGGGGCGGCATCGTGAGGAGAGTGTGCGGCTTTGCCCCCTTCGGGTTCTCAACGCGCTGACGCACTCCGCGGTTCCACGACGATACGAACCGGCCGCGTGACCCCGGTCACTTTGGGCAGACAAAACGGACACCATCTTTGTGCACGCGTTCACAAAGACATAGCCTGCATTCGACGGGGCGGTCTTGTGACACACGGCCGCCTGCAGCCCCGCTCATCCCGCAGGAGCACCGTGGCAACTGGCCGAACTCACCGACCGGCGACCCGTAGCCGAGGAATTCCCGAGGCCACCGTCGCCCGGCTTCCGCTGTATCTGCGCGCACTCACCGCGCTCTCGGAGCGCTCCGTACCCACGGTCTCCTCCGAGGAGCTCGCGGCGGCGGCGGGGGTCAACTCCGCGAAGCTGCGCAAGGACTTCAGCTACCTCGGCTCGTACGGCACCCGCGGTGTCGGCTACGACGTCGAGTACCTCGTCTACCAGATCTCCCGCGAGCTGGGGCTCACCCAGGACTGGCCCGTCGTCATCGTCGGCATCGGCAACCTCGGCGCCGCCCTCGCGGGCTACGGCGGCTTCGCCTCCCGCGGCTTCCGCGTCGCCGCGCTCATCGACGCCGACCCCGCCATGACCGGCAAGCCGGTCGCCGGGATCCCCGTCCAGCACAGCGACGACCTCGAGAAGATCATCCACGAGGACGGCGTCTCCATCGGCGTCATCGCGACCCCGGCCGGCGTCGCCCAGCAGGTCTGCGACCGGCTCGTGGCCGCCGGCGTCACCTCCATCCTGAACTTCGCCCCGACCGTGCTCTCCGTGCCCGACGGCGTCGACGTCCGCAAGGTCGACCTCTCCATCGAGCTGCAGATCCTCGCCTTCCACGAGCAGCGGAAGGCCGGCGAGGAGACCAGCGCCGAGGACGCCCCCGACGCGGGCGCCGACACCGACGCCTCCGCCGTCGCGCCCCCGGCCCCCCGCGGCGCCGCGGGCGGCACCGGCCGCAAGGGACCCGACGGGGACGTCCCCGCGGTGATGCCGGCATGAGCCTCCTCGTCGTCGGACTGAGCCACCGCAGCGCCCCGGTCTCCATCCTGGAGCGGGCCTCGCTGCCGGCGGACACCCAGGCCAAGCTCCTCCAGGACACCCTCGCCGCCGAACCGGCCGCCGAGGCCACCGTCCTGGCCACCTGCAACCGCATCGAGCTCTACGCCGACGTGGACAAGTTCCACGCCGGGGTCGCCGAGCTGTCCACGCTGCTCGCGCAGCACAGCGGCGTCGGCCTGGACGAGCTCACTCCCTATCTCTACGTGCACTACGAGGACCGGGCCGTCCACCACCTCTTCTCGGTGGCCTGCGGCCTCGACTCCATGGTCGTCGGCGAGGGCCAGATCCTCGGCCAGATCAAGGACACCCTCGCCCTCGGCCAGGACCTCCACACCGCCGGCCGGCTCCTCAACGACCTGTTCCAGCAGGCCCTGAGGGTCGGCAAGCGCGCCCACAGCGAGACCGGGATCGACCGGGCCGGGCAGTCGCTCGTCACCTTCGGCCTGGAGCAGCTCGCCCAGGACACGGACGTCGAGACCTGGGCCAAGGGCAAGCGCGCCCTCGTCATCGGCGCCGGCTCGATGTCCTCGCTCGCCGCCGCCACGCTCGCGCGCTCCGGCGTGTCCGAGATCGTCATCGCCAACCGCACCCTCACCCGCGCCGAGCGGCTCGCGCAGATCCTGAACGAGCCCGGCGGCGCGGGAGCCGCCGCACGCGCGGTCGAGATGGTTGCCGTCGGCGACGAACTGACACGTGCCGACGTCGTCGTCTCCTGCACCGGCGCCACCGGACTCGTCCTCACCGGCGAGGCCGTCGAGGACGCCGCCCGGGGACGCCGCACCCCGCTCTTCCTCCTCGACCTCGCCATGCCCCGCGACATCGACGCCGCCGCCCACCGCATCCCCGGTGTCCGGCTCGTCGACATCGAGTCGCTCGCCGAGGCCTCCGCCGACGCCCCCATGGCCGCCGACGTCGACCAGGTCCGGGGCATCGTCTCCGACGAGGTCGCCGCCTTCGGCGCCGCCCAGCGCGCCGCCCACATCACCCCGACCGTCGTCGCCCTGCGCACGATGGCCGCCGAAGTGGTCGCCGGCGAGGTCGCCCGGCTCGAAGGCCGCCTCCCCGGCCTCGACGACAAGCAGCGCGCCGAGATCACCCAGACCGTGCGCCGCGTGGTCGACAAGCTCCTGCACGCGCCGACCGTGCGGGTCAAGCAGCTGGCCAGCGAGCCCGGCGGAGCCGGGTACGCGGACGCGCTGCGGACACTCTTCGACCTCGACCCGGAGACGGTGGCTTCCGTCAGCCGGGCCGACCTGAATGACGCCGACGTCAAGAACCGAGGGCGAGTATGACCGAGAGGGCACTGAGGCTCGGGACCAGGCGCAGCAAGCTCGCCATGGCCCAGTCCGGGCACGTGGCCGACGCCGTCCGGCAGCTGACCGGCCGGCCCGTCGAGCTCGTGGAGATCACGACGTACGGGGACACCTCCCGGGAGCACCTGGCGCAGATCGGCGGCACCGGCGTCTTCGTCGCCGCGCTCCGCGACGCGTTGCTCGCCGGCGAGGTGGACTTCGCCGTGCACTCCCTGAAGGACCTGCCGACCGCCCAGCACCCCGATCTGGTGCTGGCCGCGATCCCGCGCCGCGAGGACCCCCGCGACGTACTGATCGCGGGCGAGGGCGTCACGCTGGACACGCTGCCCAAGGGTGCGCGCGTCGGCACCGGCTCCCCGCGGCGGATGGCGCAGCTCCACGCCTACGCGCGGAGCCACGGCCTGGACATCACCTGCGTCCCCATCCGCGGCAACGTCGACACCCGTGTCGGCTACGTCCGCGAGGGCGAGCTGGACGCGGTCGTCCTGGCCGCGGCCGGACTCAACCGCATCGGCAGGACCGACGAGCTCCTCGGCGGCCTGTCCGCCGAGCCGCTGGCCGTCGACACCGTCCTGCCCGCACCCGGCCAGGGCGCCCTGGCCGTCGAATGCCCGGCGTCGAACACCGAACTCGTCGCCGCGCTCGCGCCGCTCGACGACCCGCACACGCGGGCCGCCGTGACCGCCGAGCGATCCCTGCTCGCCGCCCTCGAGGCCGGCTGCTCCGCACCCGTGGGTGCGCTGGCCGACCTGCTGGCCGACGACCCCGGTCACGGGCAGGTTGTCACCGAAATGCGCCTGCGCGGCGTCGTCGGCACCACCGACGGCTCGACGCTGGTGCAGCTGTCCACCACCGGACCCGTACCCACCTCGCACGACGAGGCCCTGGCGCTCGGACGCGAACTCGCGGACGAGATGCTCGCCAAGGGTGCGGCCGGTCTTATGGGGGAGCGAGCACTTTGAGCCCCACCAGCCCGACCACCAGCCCCCTGTCCCCGGCCTTCGCGGGCCATGGGCACGTGACGTTCCTCGGCGCAGGCCCGGGCGACCCCGGACTGCTGACCCTCAGGGCCGTCGAGGCCCTCGCGGGGGCGGACGTCCTGATCGCCGAGCCGGAGGTGCTCGAGGTCGTTCGCGGCCATGCGCGCGCGGGGGTGAGCACGCCTGAGCTGACGGTTGTTGACGAGGCGTCAACAACCGCCGGTGTCCCCGTGTTGAGGGATGCGGCCAATCTTGTCATGGAGGCCGCGAGGGGCGGCAGGCGGGTCGTCCGTGCGGTGACGGGCGACCCCGGACTCGACGGGAACGCGGGAGCCGAGATGCTCGCCTGCGCCGCCGAGGGCATCCCCTTCGAGGTCGTCCCCGGCGTCGCCACCGCCGTCGGCGTGCCCGCGTACGCCGGTGTGCCGCTGCGCGACGCGCAGGGCACCGACGTGCGCTTCGTCGACGCCCGCACCGCCGACGAGCGGTGCTGGGCCGAGGTCGGAGCCTCCGACGGCACCGTCGTCGTGTCCGCGTCCCTGGATTCGGTCGCCGCGGCGGCCGGTGAGCTGGTGGCGGCTGGCCGTAAGCCGGACACCCCGCTCACCGTGACCATCGCCGGTACGACGACGCGCCAGCGCACCTGGAACGCGACGCTCGGCACCATCGCCCAGGTCTTCAAGCAGGGCAAGGTCCTCCCCTCGCCCGAGGGCCACCGGCCGGTCATAGCCGTGGTCGGCGAGCGCAGCGCCCCGGCGCAGCGCGACCAGCTGTCGTGGTTCGAGTCGAAGCCGCTCTTCGGGTGGCGGGTCCTCGTGCCGCGCACCAAGGAGCAGGCCGCGTCGCTCTCCGACCAGCTGCGCTCGTACGGCGCGGTGCCGCACGAGGTGCCGACCATCGCCGTCGAGCCGCCGCGGACCCCGCAGCAGATGGAGCGGGCGGTCAAGGGGCTCGTCACCGGACGGTACGAGTGGATCGCCTTCACCTCGGTGAACGCGGTCAAGGCCGTGCGCGAGAAGTTCGAGGAGTACGGGCTCGACGCCCGCGCCTTCGCCGGCATCAAGGTCGCGGCGGTGGGCGAGCAGACCGCCGCGGCGCTGGTCGACTTCGGTGTGAAGCCGGACCTCGTGCCCTCGGGCGAGCAGTCCGCGGCCGGCCTCCTGGAGGACTGGCCGCCCTACGACCCGGTCTTCGACCCGATCGACCGCGTCTTCCTGCCGCGCGCCGACATCGCGACCGAGACGCTGGTCGCGGGCCTCATCGAGCTCGGTTGGGAGGTCGACGACGTCACCGCCTACCGGACCGTACGGGCCTCGCCGCCGCCGGCGGACACGCGGGAGGCGATCAAGGGCGGCGGGTTCGACGCCGTGCTCTTCACCTCGTCCTCCACCGTGCGGAACCTCGTCGGCATCGCCGGCAAGCCGCACAACGTGACCGTGATCGCCTGCATCGGTCCCGCCACGGCCAAGACGGCCGAGGAGCACGGGCTCCGGGTCGACGTCCTGTCGCCCGAACCCTCCGTCCACAAGCTCGCCGAGGCACTGGCGGACTTCGGCCTGCGGCGCCGGGAGTCGGCGCTGGAGGCGGGGGATCCGGTGACGCGGCCGAGTGAGCGGCGGCCGGGGGCGCGGCGACGCCGCACGACGTAGCGGTTCGGTTTCTTCTCGCGCGGGGGGGGGGGGGGGGGGGCCGGGGCGGCGGCGGCCGGCGCCCGCCCCCCCGCCGCGCGCGCCGGG
>NZ_JBHWFF010000068.1:0-4335 GCF_042733785.1 Streptomyces sp. NPDC059695
GGGACGGGTGGGCACACGGGACGGCGCGCTCAGCGGCGCCTCCGCGTTCCGGGCCTGGACCCGCACCACGAGCGCGCCGCCACCAGGTGGTGCGGGTTCAGGCGCGGGAGCCTAGGCGCGGCACGGGGCGCCGTTCCGTTGTGCCCACCCGTTCCGCCCCAGCGGAACGATTGCCCACAACGGGGGGCGGAGGCCCGCAGCGGGGTGGTCAGAAGGCTGGGCGTTCTGGGTCCAGGTGGGGGTGGCCCTCCGTCGGGGACGACGCCTCGGCGAAGTGCCGGCGGGGAATCCGCCCCGCCCGCCACGCCAGCCGCCCCGCCTCCACCGCGTGCCGCATGCCCGCCGCCATCAGCACCGGCTCCTGCGCCCGGGTCACCGCCGACGCCAGCATCACCGCCGCACACCCCAGCTCCATCGCGAGCGCCGCGTCCGAGGCGGTTCCCGCGCCGGCGTCGAGGATCACCGGGACGCCGGCCCGTTCGACGATGAGCTGGAAGTTGTGCGGGTTGCGGATGCCGAGTCCGGAGCCGATGGGGGAGCCGAGCGGCATGATCGCCGCGCAGCCCACGTCCTCCAGCTTCCGGGCGAGGACCGGGTCGTCGTTGGTGTAGGGGAGGACCGTGAAGCCGTCGTCCACGAGGGTCTCGGCCGCGGAGAGGAGTTCCTCCCCGTCCGGGAGGAGGGTCCGCTCGTCCGCCACCACCTCCAGCTTGACCCAGTCGGTGCCGAGCGCCTCCCGTGCCAGGCGGGCCGTGAGGACGGCCTCGCCCGCCGTGTAGCAGCCCGCCGTGTTCGGCAGGACCCGGATGCCGAGGCGCTCCAGGACGGAGAGGACCGAGCCCTGGACGGTCGGGTCCAGGCGCCGCATGGCGACCGTGGTCAGCTCCGTACCGCTGGCGACGAGGGAGCGTTCCAGGACGTCGAGGCTGGGGGCGCCGCCGGTGCCCATGATGAGGCGGGAGGAGAACTCCGTACCGCCGAGGGTGAACACGTCGTCGGACATCTGCCTCAGCCTCCCTGCACCGCGGTGAGGACTTCCACCCGGTCGCCCTCGCCGAGCAGCGTCGTCGCCCACTCGCCGCGCGGCACGACCGTCTCGTTGAGCGCGGCCGCGACCCCGGAGCGGGCCGAGGTCAGGGTCGCCACGAGGGCGTCCAGGGAGAGGGGGGCGGAGAGCTCGCGGGCCTCTCCGTTCACGGACACGTTCATGCGGGCTGCTCCTGGCGTGCGGGAGGGGCGGGGGAGAAACGGCGGGGGGTGAAGGGGCGCGCCTCGTCGGGGAGGGCGCCCGTGGTGAGCACCTCCGCCATGACGTCGCCGGTGACGGGGGTGAGCAGCACCCCGTTGCGGTAGTGGCCGGTGGCCAGGTGGAGGCCCGGGAGGGCGGTGGGTCCGAGCAGCGGCGCGTTGTCGGGGGAGCCGGGGCGCAGGCCCGCCAGGGTCTCGGTGAGCGGCAGCTCGGTGATGCCGGGGACCAGCTCGTGGGCGTCGCGCAGCAGCTCGTAGACGCCGCCCGCCGTCACCGTGGTGTCCCAGCCCAGCTCCTCGCTGGTGGCGCCGACGACGAGCTCGCCGTTCTCGCGGGGCACCAGGTAGACGTGGCTGCCGCGGACGACGGCCCGGACGGTGCGGGAGAGGAACGGGGCGTACGGTGCCGGGACGCGCAGGCGCAGGACCTGGCCCTTCACGGGGCGGACCCTGGGCAGCACCTCGTCCGGCACGCCCGCGAGCCGCCCGCTGAGGCTGCCCGCGGCGAGCACGACCTGGTCGGCCGTCAGCTCCTCGCCGTCGGCGAGGAGGACCCCGCGGGCTCGGTCGCGCACGACCGTGAGCCGCTCCGCGAGCGCCCGGTGGAAGACGACCCCGGCCCGAGCGCAGGCGCGCAGCAGGGCCGCGGCCAGCCGGCGCGGGTCGACCTGGTGGTCGCCGTCGACGCGCAGCCCGCCCCGGACGCCGGGCGCCAGCATCGGTTCGAGGCGGCGGCACTCGCGGCCGCTGAGCCACTCCGAGACGAGCCCGCAGCGGGTCTGCAGGGCGTGCAGTTCGCGCAGGTGGGCCCGGTCGTCGGCGTCGAGGGCGACGGCCAGGGTGCCGCAGGCGCGGTAGCCGACGTCGTGCCCGGCGGCCTCTTCCAGTTCGGCGGCGAACGCGGGGTAGCGGGCGGCGGAGGCGAGGTTGAGCCCGAGCAGGGTCTCCTCGCCGTAGTGGAGTTCGGTGACGGCGGCGAGCATCCCGGCCGCGACCCGTGCGGCCCCGCCGCCCGGGTCCGGGTCGACGACGGCGGTGCGCAGTCCGCGCTGCGCGGCCCGCCAGGCCGTGACCAGGCCGATGATGCCGCCCCCGACCACGAGGACATCGGAAGAACGCATGGGCGTCCAGCCCCTCCCTTCGCCGGCATGACCCGGATCAGGTTCGTACGGTCGGAGGCCGTCCCAGCCTCCCTCTCAGCCCGGTGCGTCCGGGCTCCCGCGAGTGCTTTACGCCCGCCAGACTAGCCCGCGCCGATGGCGGGCCACAGACCCCACCCTTCCTGACGATCCGTCAGATGCGTAAGGTGGTCGGGTGAGCGAGCAGAAGCAGGCCCAGCAGCACGTCGTGATCGTCGGCGCCGGAATGGCGGGCGTCCAGACCGCCGTCGCCCTGCGCGAGCAGGGCTTCGCCGGCCCCGTGACCCTCATCGGGGCCGAACCGCACCAGCCCTACGACCGGCCCCCGCTCTCCAAGGCGATCCTGCTCGGCAAGGCCGAGGACTCCGCCTTCGAGATCGACTTCGAGGACCTCCGCATCGAGCTCCGCCTCGGCCTGGACGTCACCGGGCTGCGCGCCGCCGACCACGAGGTCGACACCGAGTCCGGACCCGTCGCGTACGACGTCCTGGTCCTCGCCACCGGAGCCCACCCCGTCACCCTGCCCGGCACCGAGGGCGTCCCCGGGGTCCATCTGCTGCGCACCCTCGACGACGCCGTGCGCCTCGGGCCCGTCCTGGAGCGCCGTCACTCCGTCGTGGTCGTCGGCGCGGGCTGGATCGGCGCCGAGTTCGCCACCGCCGCGCGCGAGGCGGGCTGCGCCGTCACCGTCGTCGAGGCCGCCGACCGTCCCCTCGCCGCGGCCCTGCCCGCCGAGGTCACCGCCCCCATGGCCGACTGGTACGGGGCGAGCGGCTCCGAACTCCTCACCCACGCGCGCGTGCGCACCGTCGAGCCCGGTGCGCCCGGCACGCCCGGCCGCGTGGTCCTCGCCGACGGCCGGGAACTGGCCGCCGACGCCGTCGTCGTCGGCATCGGCGCCCGCCCCGCCACCGGATGGCTCACCGGCTCCGGCATCGCCCTCGACCCGGGCGGCGCGGTCACCGCGGACGACCGGCTGCGCACCTCCCTGCCCGATGTGTACGCCGTCGGCGACTGCGCCTCCTTCCCCTCCGCCCGCTACGGGGAGCGGCTGCTCGTCCACCACTGGGACAACGCGCTCCAGGGCCCCCGCGCGGTCGCCGCGGCGATCACCGGGGCCGCCGACGCGCCCTACGACCCCGTGCCGTACTTCTGGTCCGAGCAGTTCGGCCGCTTCGTCCAGTACGCGGGACACCACGCGGACGCCGACGAGCTGCTGTGGCGCGGTGACCCGGCCGACGACGCCTGGTCCGTGCTCTGGCTGCGCGCCGGGGTGCCGGTGGCCCTCCTCGCGGTCGGCCGCCCCCGCGACCTGGCCCAGGGCCGCAGGCTCATCGAGGCCGCCGTCCCCGTCGACCCGGAGCGCGCCGCGGACCCGTCCGTCCCCCTGAAGGCCGCAGTCCGGTAGGGCCCGACTACCGGCTGTCAGTCCGGGATGGCAGGCTTGTCCTGTGACCGAGATTGACGTAAAGATCGATGCGCTCGTCCCCGCCTGGCTCTACGTGCCCGACATCGCGGAGATGCTCGACATCGACGTGGTGCGCGTGCGGCAGCTGATCAAGGAAGGCCAGCTCATCGCGGTGCGCCGCGGCGAGAACAACGCCCTGCAGATCCCCGCCGCCTTCATCCAGGGCGACAAGATCGTCAAGGGTCTCGTCGGGCTTCTGACCGTGCTGCGGGACGACGGCTTCACCAACGAGGAAATGCTGGAGTGGCTCTTCACTCCGGACGAGAGCCTGCCGGGCACGCCCGCGCAGGCGCTCAACGAGAACCGCGGCACGGAGGTGAAGCGCCGCGCCCAGGCGCTCGCCATCTGACGCGCGCACCGAAGACACCGCCCGCGGGTGTCGCGGGGGCCCGCCCCCCCCCCCCCGGGCCCCCGCCCCCCCCCCCCACACCCCCGGGGGGCCCCCCCCACCCCCCCCCCCGCCGCCCCCCCGCCCCCCCG
>NZ_JBHWFF010000068.1:4343-15697 GCF_042733785.1 Streptomyces sp. NPDC059695
GCCCCCATGGGCCGGCCGCCGCGGCGCCCGCGACTCGAACGGGGGGAACCCACCCATGCCCACGCCTCGTGAGCGGCTCGCCGACGCCCGGCTCTACCTGTGCACCGACGCCCGGAAGCGCCAGGGCGACCTGCCGGCCTTCCTCGACGCCGTGCTCTCCTCCGGCGTGGACATCGTCCAGCTCCGCGACAAGGGGATGGAGGCCGGTGAGGAACTGGAGCACCTCGCCGTCTTCGCCGAGGCCGCCCGCCGCCACGGCAGGCTCCTCGCGGTGAACGACCGGGCCGACGTCGCCCACGCCATCGGCTCCGACGTCCTCCACCTCGGCCAGGGCGACCTGCCCGTGCCCGCCGCCCGCGCGATCCTCGGCGACGACGTGCTGATCGGCCGCTCCTGCCACGCCGAGTCCGAGGCCTCGGCGGCCGCCGCCGAGCCGGGCGTGGACTACTTCTGCACCGGCCCCTGCTGGCCCACCCCCACCAAGCCCGGGCGGTACGCGCCGGGGCTCGACCTCGTGCGGTACGCGGCGGGCCTGGAGCAGGACCGGCCCTGGTTCGCCATCGGCGGCATCGACGAGACCAACCTCGACGAGGTCCTGGACGCGGGCGCCCGCCGGATCGTCGTCGTGCGCGCCATCACCGAGGCGGACGACCCGGCCGCCGCGACGGCCGCCCTGGCCAAGCGCGTCCGCGAGCGCGCCGGGGCCTGAGGCCCCGGAAGGCGCCGCCGTGGGGCGTCCGGCGCCTGTCGGGCAGCTGTCCGAAAAGGTGTCCACCACTCGGACGGGGAGTACGCGGCGCCACGCACCGCGTCTAACCTGCCAGTATGGCCCTTGGAACCGCTTCCGTCCGTTCGGACCGCGCGCGCACCGTCCGCGAGATCCTCGCGGACGGCGGCACGTCGTACTCCTTCGAGTTCTACGCGCCCCGGACCGAGAAGGGCGAGCAGGTCCTCTGGAACGCCATGCGCCGGGTCGAGGCGGTCGGCCCCAGCTTCGTCTCCGTGACCTACGGCGCCGGCGGCTCCACCCGGGGCGGCACCGTCAAGGCCACCCAGAAGATCGCCTCCGACACGACGCTCACCCCCGTCGCCCACCTCACGGCCGTCGACCACTCGGTCGCCGAGCTGCGGAACATTCTCGGCCAGTACGCCGACGCCGGAATCCGGAACATGCTCGCCGTGCGCGGCGACCCGCCGGGCGACCCGCTGGGGGAGTGGATCGAGCACCCGGAGGGCGTGAAGTACGCCGCCGACCTCGTCCGGCTGATCAAGGAGTCGGGAGACTTCTGCGTCGGCGTCGCCGCGTTCCCGGAGATGCACCCCCGGTCCACCGACTGGGACACGGACATCCGGCACTTCGTGGACAAGTGCCGTGCGGGCGCCGACTACGCGATCACCCAGATGTTCTTCGACCCGGAGAACTACCTGCGGCTCCGCGACAGCGCGGAGAAGGCGGGCTGCGAGACCCCGATCATCCCCGAGGTCATGCCCGTCGTGAACGTGAAGACGCTCGACCGGCTGCCCCAGCTGAGCAACGCCGCCTTCCCCGCGGATGTGAAAGAGCGCATCCTCGCCGTCAAGGACGATCCCGCCGCTGTACGCTCCATCGGTATCGAGTTCGCGACGGAGTTCTGCGCGCGTCTGCTCTCCGAGGGTGTCCCCGGACTGCACTTCATCACGCTCAACAGCTCCACCGCGACGCTCGAGATCTACGAGAATCTCGGACTGCACCAGCAGTCGTGACCGGTCGTACCCGCCCCTCTCCGCGGCGGTGACCGTGGAGAGGGGCGGCGGGGCATGGGGTGGACGGTCCTCTACATCGCGTTCGGCGTGGTCGCGCTGTGGCTGCTGGGGGAGGTGCTCCTCCAGTACAAGGCGCGGCTGCGCTGGCGCCTGCTCGCCTTCGGCGGCTTCCTCTGCGTCGTCCTGGGCGTCCTGCTGCCCTCGGTCCTCGTCATCGTCGCCGGAGCCGTCGCCTTCGCCGTCGGCCAGGCCTATGTGACGCTCTCCTTCCGCCGCGGCTTCTCCACCGGCTGGGCGATCGGCGGCAACCCGGGAGCGAGCCGCCGCCGCAAGGCCACCGGGCCGGCCGGGCCCACCCTGGAGGTCACCGAGGTCTCGTACGACACCCCGGACGGGGCGTACGGCGCGGAGGACGGGACCGGCCACGACCCGCACCCCGAGACCGCGGCCGAGACGACCGCCGTCTACGAGCCGCAGCCGATGCCCGAGGACACCGGCCAGTACGGCGTCTACGACGCGGGCGGCCGGAGTGCCGCGGCAGCCGGGTACGGCACGGAGTACGACCCCTACGCGTCCGGGTACCAGCAGTCCGGGTACGAGCAGCCGGCCTATGAGCACTCCGGGTACGAGCAGCCGGCCTATGAGCACTCCGGGTACGAGCAGCCGGCCTACGACTACGGCCACGACGCCGGGCAGCAGCAGTACGCCGCGTACTCCGACCCGTACATCGGCCCGGGCACCGACGGCCAGCAGTACGGCTCCTACTACGGCGACCCCTACGCCCCCTCGTACACCTACGACACCCCGCCGGGCGGTGTCTGGGTCCCGCAGCAGCGCGACAACGAGCCCGCCCCGCAGCAGCCCCAGGCCCCCTACGGCTACGAGCAGCCGCACCCGGACGACCAGCAGCAGTACCGCTACTGAGGCCGCCGCGAGCTCACTGGGAGCCGCGGAAGTCCGCGCCCTCCACGATGAGTCCGGCGACCAGCGCGCCCGACATGCCCGCGTGGGCGAGCCCGCCGCCCGGGTGCGACCAGCCGCCGGCGAAGTACAGCCCGGGGACGGGGGAGAGGTTCGCCGCCGGGAGGTACGTCCCCCCGGCGTCCGCGAGCGCGGGACCCGGGATCTCGGCGGCCCCGGTCGCCGCCCGGACGTGCTCCGGCGTGCGGACCTCGCGCCAGAGCAGCCGCTCGGCGAGCCCCGGTACCGCCCGGCCCGCGGCCTCGACCATCCGGTCGGCGAGGCCGTCCGGGTCCTCCTCGCGCCCCAGGTCCAGCATCGTCGACACCGTCACCGACTCGTGCTCCGCGTCGGGCCGCAGCCGCGGGTCGTCGGGCCGCAGCACGGTCACCGAGGGCCGGTCCCCGTCGCCGTGGACGACCGTGCGGTGCACGGCTCCGTCCTCGCGGCCCCCGCGCAGCGCCAGCAGGACCGTCAGACGGCCGGTGGACCCGTGCGCGAAGGGCGGCCAGTCGTCGCCGTGCTCCCACGGCAGGACCTGCTCGCGGTAGAGGGACGGCACCGGCGCGCCCGCGACCACGTGCTCCGCCTCCACGGTCTCCCCGGACGCGAGCCGGATCCCGGCGGCCCGGCCGGCCGCGGTCAGCAGCTCGTCCACGCACGCGTCGAAGACGAACTCCACGCGCCGCTCACGGCACCGCTCGTACACCGCGTCGGCGAGCGCCCGCAGGCCCCCGCCCATGTACCAGCTGCCGAAGGTCTGCTCCATGTACGGCAGGACGGCGGCCGAGGCCGGTGCGGCGGACGCCGGGAAGCCGTACGCCTCCGCGTACGAGTCCAGGAGGGCGACCAGCCGCGGGTCGCGCAGCTCCCGCGCGCCCACCTGGGCGAGCTTCGTCGTCGGGCGGCGCAGGAGGCCCGGCCTGAGCGCCGGGTACGGCTCGGAGGCGAGTGCCTTCCGGTCGGCCGGCTGCGGCTCCTCCAGGAGCGGGCGCCGGGTCCGGTCCCAGGCCTCGCGGGCCCGCGTCAGGAAGTCGCCCCAGCGCTCGCCCGCGCCCGCGCCGAGCGCCGCGTCCAGCGCGGCGACCGTGCCGGCCCGGGAGGCGTTCGGCAGGTCGACGCGGGTGCCGTCGGCGAAGACATGACGGGCCGCCGGGTCGACCTGCGTCAGACCGACGTACTCCTCCAGCGGCTTCTTCCCGGTCTTCACGAACAGGTCCCGGTAGACGGCGGGCAGGTGCAGCAGACCGGGGCCGGTGTCGAAGGCGAACCCGTCGCGCTCGAAGCGCCCGACCGCCCCGCCGTACGTCGACGTCTTCTCGTACACCGTCACCGTGTGTCCGGCGACCGCCAGCCGGGCCGCCGCCGCCATGGCGCCGAGTCCCGCGCCGATCACCACAATCCGTGCCATGCGGGCGAGCCTATCCGGCGCCCCCGACGGCGGCCGAAGCCCGGTGGGCGCGGGTCAGAAGTGGTCGGATCCGTCGTCCGGCGGGGCCGGGGCGCGGGGGCGCGCCCTCTGGGTCACGAGCCGTTTCTCCTCCCGGCGCTGCGACCAGCGCCGCCAGCCGCGGCGGATCTGCTTCGCGAGGAAGAACAGTATCGCCAGGCCCGCCACGAGCAGGACGCCCGCGATGGTCGCCGCCGCCACCGGGTGGAAGACCGCGAAGGTGATGACCGCCGCCACCCCGAGGTCCTCCGCGAGGCTCAGCGCGATGTTCGAGAACGGCTCCGGCGAGGTGTTGACCGCCATCCTCGTCCCCGCCTTGACGAAGTGGCTGAGCAGGGCCGTCGAACCGCCGATCGCTCCCGCCGCGAGCTCCGGCAGCGAACCGTTCTGCCCGGCGAGCAGGGCACCGACCACGGCCCCCGCGACCGGCCGGATCACCGTGTGGACGGAGTCCCATATCGAGTCGACGTACGGGATCTTGTCCGCCACCGCCTCGCACAGGAACAGCACGCCCGCCGCGACGAGGACATCGGTGCGCTGGAGGGACGCGGGCACCTCGTCGGTCAGCCCGGTCGCGCCGAAGACGCCGAACAGCAGGACCACCGCGTACGCGTTGATCCCGCTCGCCCAGCCGCTGGTGAACACCAGGGGGAGTACCGACACGCCCGCGATCGTAACCAGGACTGAGTATCCGTACCTAGAGGGCGAGATGAGTACGTGCGCGGATGGGGCCGACCGCGTCCCCGGGAGAGAGTGGTGCCCACGGAAGGGGCGCGGCTCCGGTACCGCCGGCACGGGGCTGCGGAACGGGGCCGCGTACCCGCCGGCACGGGGGTGCGAGAGAAGACGCCGGTGCGGCGAGGCTCGGGGGGATCGAGCCTCACCGCACCGGCGTTCTGCGTGCCTGCGTTCTGCGTGCCTGCGTGCCTGCGTGCGTGTCGGTGTCAGCGGCCGCCGACACGGCCGTGCAGGAGGCGGGAGAGCGCCGCGTGCACGTCGTCGAGCGAACGCTCGCTCTGGAAGGCCTGCCAGTCGAGCGCCGCCACGAGCACCATCCCGACCAGCGCCGCGGCCGTCAGCTGGACGTCGATCTCCTCGCTCAGCTCACCCGCCGCGACGGCCTCGCGGAGCACCCCCTCGACCACCGCGACGGCCTCCTGGCGGACCACCAGGAGCGTGGAGTTCCAGGCCCGGTTGGTGCGCCAGAGCTCGGCCACGTACAGCTGGGTGAAGGCCGGGTAGCGGTCGATGAAGACCAGCCCCGCCCGGATCATCGCGTCCAGCGCGTCGATCCGGCTCCCGCCGCGCACGGCGGTCTCCTCGGCCGCCGTGCGCAGGGAGGCGGTGAGCAGCGACACCCCGTGGCGCAGCAGCTCCTCGAAGAGCTCGGTCTTGCTCTTGAAGTTGTAGTAGACCGTGCCCTTGGCCACACCGGCCCGCTCGGCGATCTCGTCCACCGTCGTCGCGGAGAAGCCCTGCTCCGCGATGAGGGTGACGGCCGCCTCGTAGAGCTTCGTGCGCGTGGCCTGGCGTCGGGTGCTGCTGCTGTCCATGGCGTCGATTCTCACAGGTTCAGAGCGACAGTTCGGGGTGGAGACGGTCGAGCGTCCACACCTGCTTCCTGCGCGCCGAGACGGCGGTCAGGGCCAGGGCGCCGACGGTGAAGGCGACCAGGACCGCGCAGGCCTGCCAGACCGGTCCGGTCCCGCCGCCCGTGATCAGCCGCCGCAGTGCCTCGACCACATAGCTCATCGGCAGGAAGGGGTGCACGGCGTTGAAGAAGGCCGGGCTGGTCTGGACGGGATACGTGCCGCCTGCCGAGGTCAGCTGGAGCATCAGGAACGCGAGCACCAGGATCCGGCCCGCCGCGCCGAAGCGGGCGTTGAGCCACTGGATGATCGCGGCGAAGCAGCAGGTGACCAGGGCGAGGAAGCCGACCGTGCCGGCGGCCCGGGCCATCTGGAGGCCGAGGCCCCAGTGCAGGACCGACATCAGGGCCGCGACCTGGAGGACGCCGATCGCCGCCACGGGGAGCCAGCCCGCCAGCGCGATCCGCCAGGCGGAACCGCCCGCGGCGAGGGCGCGCCGGTTCAGCGGCTGGATGATCATGTACGCGACCATCGCGCCGACCCAGAGGGAGAGCGGGATGAAGTACGGGGCGAAACCGGTGCCGTAGTTCGGCGCCTTGTGCAGGGACTGGGAGGCCAGCTTCACCGGGTCGGCCATGACCTCGGTGCGCCGGTCGCGGTCCTGCTCGTCGTAGTCGGGGATCTGAGCGACCCCGTCCTTCAGGCCGGTGGCGAGGCTGCCCGAGCCGTCGGCCAGCTTGAACAGGCCGCCGTCCAGGTCGCCCGCGCCCTTCTTGAGCTTGCCGACACCGGTGTCCAGGCGGACCGAACCGGCCTTCGCGTCGGTGATGCCGGTGTGCAGCCGGTCCGCGCCCGCCGCGACCTTCCGGGCGCCCGAGTTGAGCTCGTTGATCTTCCGGATGGCGCCCTCGACGTCCTCGTCGAGGTGCGGGGCGCGGGCGGCCAGCTCGTCGGCCTGCTTCACGAGCTTGGCCAGACGGGCGTCCAGGGTCTTCAGGTCGTCGGTCTGGCCCTTGGTCAGCTCGTGCACGTCGTCGGCGATCGTGGCCACGTCGCCGGCGGTGACCGACGCCTTCTTGAGCTTCTCGCAGACCTTCGGGTCGAGCGGCGGGACGGTGGCGGGGGCGTCCACGCAGACCTCGCGGTGGATCCTGCCGAGGTCCTCGTCGGCCTTGTGGGCGGCGCTGCGGACCAGCGGCGCGCGCTTCACCAGGTCGTCCAGGTTGTGGCGGGCGGCGGTGGCGGAGTCGGAGACCAGACGGGCGGTGTCCCGGATCGACTTGCCGTTGTTCGCCAGGTACGGCCGGACCTTGTCCGCGGTGCCGTTGACCTTGTCGGCGAGGGCCTGGGTGCCGTTCGCGACCTTGCGGGAGCCGCTCTCCAGGTCCTTGGCGCCCTTGTCGAGCTTCTTCAGGCCGGCGGCCAGGTCGCCGCTGCCGGACTTGGCGTCGCCCAGGCCCTCGGACAGGCTCTTGGAGCCCTTCTTCGCCTTGTCCACGCCCTGCTTCAGGTCGGCCGCGCCCTTGGCGGCCTTCGCGGTGGCGTCGTGGATGTCGGAGAACGAGATGAAGATCTTGTCGAGGAAGGTGCGCGAGGACTTCGTCGAGGCCGCGGTGCGCACCTCGGAGAAGACCGTCCGGGAGATCTGGCCGACGATGTAGTTGTTGGCGTCGTTCGTCCGGACCCGGAGCGCGCCGGTCTCGGGGGAGTCGCCCGAGCTGGAGGCGATGCGGCTGCTGAAGTCGCCGGGCATGGTCAGGGACAGGTAGTACGTCCCGTCCTCCACGCCCGCGCGTGCCTCGGCGTCGCTCACCCGGTGCCACTCGAAGGTCTCGCTCTCCAGGAGTCCCTCGGTGATGTCGGCGCCGGCGTTGATCTCCTTGCCGCCGGCGGTGGCGCCCCGGTCCTCGTTGACGAGGGCGACGGGGATCTTGTCGAGCCTGCCGTACGGGTCCCAGAACGAGTACAGGTACAGGGCGCCGTACAGCAGGGGCAGCAGCAGGATCGCGACGAGCGCGGCGCGCGGCAGCTTTCCCCTGCCGAAGCGCTTCAGCTCAAGCGCGGCCAGTTTCGGCGAGCGCATCGGCCGCCCCCTCCTCGGTCGTGGCGTCGGTGGTGTCCTCGGCCGCCGTCTCCCCGGCGGCGGTCCGGTCGGCGGGCGTGCCGCCGGATGCGGTGTCCCCGGCGGCGCCGTCTTCCCCGGTGCCGTCCGTGGAGGCCGCGGGTGCCGCGGCGGTGCCGTCTCTCCCGGTGCCGTCCGTGGTGGCCGGTCCGGGGGCCGCGGGTGCCGCGGTGGTGCGCGCGCCCGAGAGCGTCGTGACGCGCAGGGCGTCCTCGGGGGCCTCGCTGCAGACGGCGAGGACCGTCGTCCCGGCGGCGGCCAGCGAGCGCAGCAGCGCCCAGGCCTCGGCGCGGTCGGCGTCCGAGAGCTTCAGGTCCGTGTCGTCCACCGCGAGCAGCCGGGGGCGGCCGATCAGGGCCAGGGCGATCGAGAGCCGCAGCGCCTCCAGGCGCTCCAGGTCCCGTACGGAGGTCCGCTCGCCCTTCGGGAGGGCGTCGAGGTCCAGACCCGCGGCCCGCACGGCCTCCTCGATCCGGGCCCGGGCGGTCGCGGAGCGCTCGGCCGGGCGCCGCAGCAGCGCCCGCACGGAGCCGTCGAACCGGCGCTGGAGCAGGGCCCGCTCGCGCAGGTGCTCGGCGACCGTGAAGGCGGGGTCGAGCTCGCTGACGCCCGGGACCTGGCCGAGCGCGGTGATCCGGCGCACGGCGGCCATCCTGCGGGGCAGGGGGAGACCCCCGACCTCGGCGTGGCCCTCCTTGGGCTTCATCCGGCCGGTGAGCGCGAGCAGCAGGCAGGTGCGCCCCGATCCCGACGGGCCCTCGATCGCCACCAGCGCGCCGGGCTCCGCGCGGAACGAGACCTCCCGGAAGGCCCATCCGCGCGGGCCCTTCAGTCCGAAGCCGTCCGCGACGACGGCGGCGCCGTGCGGCTGCTCCTCGGTTTCCGCGCCCACGGACTCACCCCCCATTCCCCTTTTTGAACTGACCAGTCAGTTCAAAAGTTACCAACGGGTTGGGTTTCAGGCAAAACCCCAGGTCAGAGCGATTGTCAGTGGGGCCGGGCACGATGAACACATACGGCCACAGCGCCGTCACGCGACGACAGGAGGCTCGTCATGGCCGGCCCACCCGCAGCAGCCACGCCCCGCCGCCGTCCCCTCCCCGGGGAGACCGGACCCGGGTCCGGAGTCCACCCCGTCCCGCGCCGCTCCGCGGCCCCGCCCGCCGCCCTCGACCTGCTCGCCAAGTCCCGCGCCGGACTCGCCGAGGCCGCCGTCCTCGACCGCCCCCACGAGCGGTACGCCACCGCCCACCTCGCCGCCCTGCGCGCCGCGGCCGCGGTGCTCGCCGCCCGGGCCAGGCCCGACACCCGGCCCCGCCACCGGCAGCGGATAAGGAGCACCTGGGAGCTCCTGACCGACCTCGCCCCGGAGCTGACCGAGTGGAGCGCCCTCTTCGCCGCCGGGGCCCCGCGCAGAGCCCGCGCCGAGGCCGGCATCAGCAGCGCCGCCACCCGCCGCGAGGCCGACGACCTCCTCCGGGACGCCGCGCACTTCCTCTCCCTGGTCGAGCGGCTGCTGGCCCTCCCCCCGCCCCCGCCCCGCCGGCCCGGTGCCGACGAGTCCGGAGGATGATCCGAAAGCCGGGGGCGAGGCCATAGGGTGGGGAGCGTCCGTACCCGTCACCGAGGAGTCAACAGCCGTGCCGGACCCTTCCCCTGTCTTCGGTCGAGAGGCGTCGTCGCGTCCGTCGCGCGCCTCCCTGCGTACCGCCGTCGTCTGGGACGTCCTCAAAGACGCCCTGGACCGCCGGGTCGAGGCCACCGGGAAGGACGGGCTCGACGTCCTCGACACGGGCGGCGGCTCGGGCAACTTCGCGGTGCCGGTGGCCCGCCTCGGCCACCGGGTCACCGTCGTCGACCCCAGCCCCAACGCGCTCTTCGCACTGGAGCGCCGGGCCGCCGAGGCCGGCGTCGCCGACCTCGTCACCGGCGTCCAGGGCGACATCCGCGGCCTCTTCGACGTCGTCGGGCGCGAGGAGTACGACACCGTGCTCTGCCACGGCGTCCTGGAGTACGTCGACGACCCCGCCGAGGGCGTGCGGAACGCCGTCGCCGCGCTCCGCGCCGGCGGCAGCCTCAGCCTGCTCGCCGCCGGGGTCGGCGGCGCCGTCCTCGCCCGCGCGCTCGCCGGCCACTTCACCGAGGCCCGGCACGCGCTCGACGACCCGGCGGGCCGCTGGGGCGCCGGCGACCCCGTGCCCCGGCGCTTCACCGCCGAGCAGCTCACCGAGCTCGCCGACGGGGCCGGACTCGCCGTCGGCGCCGTCCACGGGGTCCGGGTCTTCGCCGACCTGGTCCCCGGCGTCCTCGTCGACACCGAGCCCGGCGCCGCCGAGGCCCTGCTGAAGCTGGAGGCCGCCGCCGCCGAGCTCTCCGCCTTCCACGCCATCGCCACCCAGCTGCACGTGCTCGGCGAGAAGCGGGCCTGATCAGGACGGCCACCCGTTCGGCGGTGCGGGCCGCGGTGTGCCATGGAGTACGCCACAGCCCGCCCGATGAACGGCTCCGCCCCGTATGATCGGGGGACACCATCCGGCATGACGGACAAGGGGCTGGGGAATCAACGCCTCAGCAACCGATCCGCATGGCGGCCCGGATTGGCTATTCGGCATTGAGGGCGGGTTTCACGGGGGCGATTCCCTGCCTATCCTGAAAGGGCCGCAAACCGGTCGCCCCCGCGACCGACGACTAGGAGGACTCCGTGCCGCTCTCGGAGCACGAGCAGCGAATGCTCGAGCAGATGGAGCGAGCGCTGTACGCCGAAGACCCCAAGTTCGCGACAGCGCTCGAGGGAAGCGGACTGCGTACGTACACCCGGCGACGGGTTTACCAGGCAGTCGCCGGCTTCCTGGTGGGTATCGCGCTCCTCATGGCCGGAATGGTCGCACAGCAGATCTGGATCAGCGTGGTGGGTTTCCTCGTCATGCTGGGCTGCGCGGTCCTGGCGGTCACCGGATGGCGCAGGGCGCCGAAGCCGGGTGAGCAGCAGACCAGAGGCGGGACGGCGGCCGGTGGCCGTCAGACCCGGCAGCGACGCTCCATGATGAACCGGATCGAAGCGCGGTGGCAGCGTCGCCGCGACGAGCAGCAGGGTGGCGGCCACTGACGGCCCCTGAGCGGTAGCCCCGCCCCCGAACCCGAGCCCCGCAGAGCCCGCGCCTCCTGGCGCGCCCTCTGCGGGGCTCGGTCGCGCACCGACACCTGCGACGGCCTTCGCCCCTGCCTGTGGGGCGCCTCGCCCGTGCCGAGCCGTCGCCTGCTGCCCGTGTGGGCCTCTCGCCGCTGCCCGTGTGGGCAATCGTCCCGCTGGGGCGGGACGGGTGGGCACACGGGACGGCGCGCTTAAGCGGCGCCTCCGCGTTCTGTGCCTGGACCCGCACCACCGGGTGCTGCACCTGTCGGTGCGGGTTCAGGCGCGGGAGCCTGGGCGCGGCACGGGGCGCCGTTCCGTTGTGCCCACCCGTTCCGCCCCAGCGGAACGATTGCCCAC
>NZ_JBHWFF010000069.1:0-12937 GCF_042733785.1 Streptomyces sp. NPDC059695
ACCTGTCGGTGCGGGTCAGGGCGCGGGAGCCTAGGCCCGGCAAGAGGCGCCGTCCGTTGTGCCCACCCGTTCCGCCCCAGCGGAACGATTGCCCACAACGGGGCGGGTGCGGGCCCGCAACGGCGGGGCGCGGGCCCGCAACGGCGGGGCGCGGGCCACGGCGGCGGGTGCGGGCTTCGTGCTGGGCGGACGGGTGCTACAAGCCCCTCGTGCCGTCGATGCGTTCGCGCAGGAGGTCCGCGTGGCCGTTGTGCCGGGCGTACTCCTCGATCATGTGGATCAGCACCCACCGCAGCGACACCCGCCCCCGCCACGCGTCCTCGCCGGTGACGTCGAGGTCCGGGGCCCCGGCCGTGAAGCGGTCGGAGAAGGCCACCGCCTCCCGCCAGGCCTCCCAGGCCTCCTTGACGGCCTCGGGCCCGGCCTTGGCCTCGTCGAAGTCCCCGTCCGGGGAGTCCGGGGAGGAGAAGAGGGGGCGGACGTCCGGCCGGCCGGCGAGGATCTCGCGGAACCAGTGGCGTTCCATGTCGGCCAGGTGGCGGACGAGCCCGAGCAGGGACAGCGTCGAGGGCTCCGCCGACCGCAGCGCCAACTCCTCGTCCAGGCCCGCGCACTTCAGCTCCAGGGTCGCCCGCTGGTCCGCCAGGAACCCGGCGAGCATGGGCAGTTCGGCCCCGGTGGCCGGGCCGGTGAAGCGCCCCGGTCCCGGGATCGCCGACTCGTCCAGGACGTCCGCGCGCCGCCGGGGGGCCGTCGCCCCGTCGTGCTGCTCGTCAACTGTCATGGTTTTCTCCCCTGTTGGTCCTGCGTCGCGTCCATGCTGACACGGCGGCGCCCCCTGCCCCGGGAAGGGGAGGGGGCGGGCCCGGAGAGGGGGAGGGGGTCAGGCCTTGGGCTGGGCGAAGCGGATCATGTTGCCGGCCGGGTCGCGGAAGGCGCAGTCGCGGACGCCGTAGTGCTGGTCGACCGGCTCCTGGAGCACGTCGCCGCCGGCCGCCCGGACGCGCTCGAAGGTGGCGTCGACGTCCGCGGTCGCGAAGATCACGCCGCGCAGCAGGCCCTTGGCGAGCAGGTCCTTGACGGCCTCCCGGTCGGCCTCCGAGGCGCTGGGGTCGGGGAGCGGGGTCTCCAGCACGACCGCCACGTCGGGCTGCTCGGGCGACCCGAGGGTCACCCAGCGCATCCCCTCGTAGCCGACGTCGTTGCGGACCTCCAGGCCGAGCGCGTCCCGGTAGAAACCGAGCGCCGCGTCGGCGTCGTCGACGGTGATGAAGCACTGCGAGAGCTTGATGTCGTCCATGTCCTCGACGCTACGGCGAGGTGCCCGTTCCCGCTTCTCCGATCCTGACCGGTTCGGCGGGGGTGCCGTTCTTCACCGGCCGGGTGAGCACCTTGGCGACGCAGGCGGGCATCGCGGCGCCCTCTTCGTGGCCGCCGTCCCCGTGCCCCCGGGCCCGGTAGGCGCTCGGCGTCTCGCCGACGAGTTCGGTGAAGCGCGAGCTGAAGGAGCCGAGCGACGTACAGCCCACCTCGAAGCAGACCTCGGTCACGCTCAGGTCGCCCCGGCGGAGCAGCGCCTTGGCGCGCTCGACGCGGCGGGTCATCAGATAGCTGTACGGCGTCTCGCCGAACGCGGTGCGGAAGCTGCGGGCGAAGTGGCCCGTGGACATCAGGGCGACCCGCGCGAGGGCCGGGACGTCCAGGGGGGACGCGTAGTCGCGGTCCATCGTGTCCCGCGCGCGGCGCAGTCGTTTCAGGTCCTCCAGGTCCATGCCGCCAGCATGGCACGTGAGGCCGTGGACCGGGCGGGCTCAGGCCGGGGTCGTGCAGGTCGGGACGGAGGGCGCGGTGACGGCGCGAGAGGCCGGGGGCGACACTTGCAAGCAGCTGCTTGCAATAGTTAGCAAGGGCTGGCATCGTCGGAGCATGGCATCGCTCAACGTCGGCAACCTCGGCGAGTACCTCCGCGAGCAGCGGCGGACCGCGCAGCTCTCCCTGCGGCAGCTCGCCGACGCCGCCGGGGTGTCGAACCCGTACCTCAGCCAGATCGAGCGCGGGCTGCGCAAGCCCAGCGCCGAGGTCCTCCAGCAGGTCGCCAAGGCGCTGCGGATCTCGGCCGAGACGCTCTACGTACGGGCCGGGATCCTCGACGAGGCGGAGCGGGACGAGCTGGAGACGCGCGCCGTCATCCTGGCCGATCCCTCGATCAACGAGCGGCAGAAGCAGGTGCTGCTCCAGATCTACGACTCCTTCCGCAAGGAGAACGCCGCCGAGGCGGCGCAAGCCGCGTCCGATGCCACACCGCCTTCGAGCCAGTAGTCACCTCCGGGAGGAACACCAGCATGGCCATCATCGACGAACTGCGTACCCCTCTCTACTTCGCCGCCGGCACCGCCGACCTCGCCGTGCAGCAGGCCAAGAAGGTTCCCGGCCTGATCGAGCAGCTCGCCGCCGAGGCACCCGCCCGTATCGACGCCGTGCGGAAGACCGACCCGAAGGCCGTGCAGGAGAAGGTGTCCACGCAGGCCAAGGAGGCCCAGGCCACCGTGCAGTCGAAGTTCGCCGAGGTCGTCGGCAGCCTCGACACCGACCTCAAGAAGCTCGGCGAGCAGGCCCAGGACCTGGCCCTGCGCGGGGTCGGCGTCGCCGCCGAGTACGCGGTGAAGGCCCGCGAGAAGTACGAGGAGGTCGCCGCCCACGGCGAGGAGGCCGTCCGCGCCTGGCGCGGCGAGGCCGCCGAGGAGCTCACCGAGATCGCCGTGGTCGTCGAGCCGGAGCCCGAGGCGAAGGCCGACGAGGAGGCCGCCCCGGCGGAGAAGGCCACCACGCGGAAGACCACCGCCCGCAAGGCGCCCGCCAAGAAGGCGGCCGCCGCCGAGAAGGAGTAGGGCCGGGCACCAATCCGGGTACCCGGTGCGTTGTACCGGGTACCTTGACCGCGAGGCGCTCTCTCTCCATCCCCCTAGGCGGTGCTCAGCATGTTGCGCGCGGGATTCGACTCCCTTCTCTCCCTGGTGATCTTCCTGGTCTTCACCGGCTTCGCCGTCGCCGCGCTCGTCTTCGCCGCCATGGCGCGCGAGGACGCCTACCGTGCCGCCGACAAGCAGACGAAGAAGTTCTGGCTGATCGTCCTGGGCATCAACCTCGCCCTGAACCTGCTGCTGCCGATGCTCTTCCTGCAGATCGCGGGCCTGGTCGCGGCCATCGTCTTCATGGTGGACGTGCGCCCCGCCCTCGCGCAGGTCTCCGGCGGCGGCCGGGGCGGCCGCGGCGGCTCCAGCAGCGACGGACCGTACGGCCCGTACAACGGCGGCCGGTAGCCGGCCGGCCGATCAGAGGAACGACGACAGGACCCGGGACTACCTCCGGGTCCTGTCCCTTTCCAGGGCCAGGACGGCGACGTCGTCCGTCAGCTCGCCGCCGTTCAGGGACCGGACCTCCGTCACGGCCGCCTCCAGGAGCTCCTCGCCCCGCAGGCCCGCGGACAGCTGCCGGTTGATCATCCCGACCATTCCGTCCTGCCCGAGCCGCGGCGAGCCGGGGCCCGCCGAGCGGCCCTCGATGAGCCCGTCGGTGTACATCAGCAGGCTCCAGGACCCGCCCAGCTCGACCTGGCGGCGCGGCCAGCGGGCGCGCGGCAGCAGTCCGAGGGCCGGGCCGCCGTCCTCGTACGGGAGGAGACGCGCGTCCCGCCCCTGCCGGGCGATCAGCGGCGAGGGGTGCCCGGCGAGGCAGAGCCCGGCCCGGCGCCCGTCGGGCGCGATGTCGACGGTGCACAGGGTCGCGAAGATCTCGTCGCTCTCCCGCTCGTGCTCCAGGACCTGCTGCATCGTGGAGAGCAGCTCGTCCCCGCAGAGGCCCGCGAAGGTCAGGGCCCGCCAGGCGATCCGCAGCTCGACGCCGAGCGCGGCCTCGTCGGGTCCGTGCCCGCAGACGTCGCCGATCATGGCGTGGACGGTGCCGTCGGGGGTGCGCACGACGTCGTAGAAGTCGCCGCCGAGCAGGGCGCGGGAGCGGCCGGGCCGGTAGTGGGCGGCGAACCGCAGGTCGGAGCCCTCCAGGAGCGGCGTGGGGAGCAGGCCGCGTTCCAGCCGGGCGTTCTCCTGGGCGCGCATCCGGGACTCGGCGAGCTTCACCTGGACGGCGTCGGCCCGCTTGCGCTCGACGGCGTACCGGATGGCGCGGCTGAGCAGCCGTCCGTCGAGCTCCTCGCGGAAGAGGTGGTCCTGGGCCCCGACGCGTACCGCCTCGGCCGCCAACTCCGCGTCGGCGGAGGCCGCGAGCGCGAGGACGGCGTGGCGCGGGGCGAGGCGCAGGATGTGCCGGAGCGGGGCGAGCGGGTCGTCGCCGGCGGCGGCCCGGGGGCCGGGCAGCGAGAGGTCGACGAGGACGCAGTGGACGTCGTCGGTGAGGAGCCGCTCGGCCTCGGTGAGGTTCCGGGCGGTACGGATGCGGACCCGGGTGCCGGCGGCGTCGGCCGCGTCGAGCAGTTCGGGTACGGCGAGGGCACCCGCCGGGTCGTCCTCGACGACCAGGAGAGTGAGATCGGTGCGGTCGGTGCCTGTGACTGTGCCTGTCATGGGAGTGGCGTCCAGTGGAGTGGCGTCGCCGGGTCCCGCAGCGGCAGAGACGTTTCTCTGACGCGGTACGGATACGGGCATCGGTCCGGGTTTCCTTCCCTCCCCCCGAGGGTGCGCAGGGCGCCGGGTGGCGTCCCGCCCGTCCCGGACCATAGCGGTAGGGGGGTGCGCAGCGGAATGGTGATCAGCCTGTGAGCGCGTGCGCCGCGCTTGGCATATGCCGCGGATGGGGAGGTACTCGCCTCCGCCTGCTCCGTACGGGGGCCTTCGACCCATGAGAAACGTCACGCGGCGGGCAGGGCACCGGACACGCCCACCGGAACCCGGAGGGTGGCTCGTGTCACGAGGGGCGGAGGGGCGGAGGGGCCCACGGGGCGCGGACGGGCTCCGACGGGGTGCGGGCCGTGCGCGCACCCGCCCCACGGACCGGTCCGGTGGGCCGTGCCGCCCGGGTCACGCCGGGCGGACGACCCCGAGGATCTCCATCGAGCCCGCGCCCGCGAGGGTCACGTTCCGCCCCGGGCGCGGCGCGTGGACGATCGTCCCGTTCCCGACGTACATCCCGATGTGGCTCGCGTCCTTGAAGTAGACGATCAGGTCGCCGGGCCGCATGTCCTTGATGTCCACGTGCGGGAGGAGCCGCCACTGCTCCTGCGAGGTGCGCGGGATCCCCAGACCGGCCGCGCCCCAGGCGCTCTGGGTCAGCCCGGAGCAGTCGTACGAGCCCGGGCCCTCGGCGCCCCAGACGTACGGCTTGCCGATCTGGGCCGTGGCGAAGGCGACCGCCTTCTTCCCGTCCGCCGTCGCGCCCTCCTTCAGGCCGTCGAGGACGCCGGTGCCGAGCCAGTTCGTCTGGGCGCGGAGCTGGGCCTGCTCCTCCAGGCGCCGCAGCCGCTCGCGCTCCTCGGCGGCGAGCTCGGACTCCAGCTTCTTCGCGGCGTCGATCCTGGCGTTGATCTCCTTCTTCGCCTTGGCCTGCTTGACGCGGTTGGCCTCCAGCTTGGTCCAGTTGGTGCCGGCGTCCTTGGCGTAGGTGTCCAACTCGGCCTGGGAGCGGTTCATCTCGCCCAGCAGGTCGGTGGTCGCCTTGGCCCCGGCCTTGAGCCGTCCGGCGTTGTCCAGGAAGAGCTGCGGGTCGTTCGTGAGGACGAGCTGCGCGCCGTCCGGGAGCCCGCCGTTGCGGTACTGGGCGCGGGCCTGGGCTCCGGCCCTGGCCTTGAGGTCGTCGATCTTCTCGCGGCCGTCCACGATCATCCGGGCGAGCCGGACGATCTCGGCGGACTGCTCCTTGGTCTTCTCCTCCGCGAGGTTGTACGCGTCGGTGGCGACGGCCGCCTTCCGGTACAGGTCGTCGATCTCCTGGCGCACCTCCTCCAGGCTCTTCTTCGGCGGAGGAGGCGGGAGCGGCGCGGCCGAGGCCTGGAGGGTCAGGGCGGGGGAGGCCAGCACGGTCAGGGCGCAGATCAGGGTGATCGCGGCGGTGGCGTGGCGGCGTCGGTTCACAAGCTCCCCCTTGAGCGACCCACATCTGATTTACCGTCAGTAACTTGATGGTGACCTGGCGATAGTGCCATGCGAAACCACAAAGCGACAGGGGCAACCGGGGTCTGTCGGCCTGCTCCCCCCTCGGGGGACGAGTGAGGTGGGTGGGGCGTTCCCCGCGCACGGGAAATTCAGCGGGAGTTGGGGAAACCGGCGGAGCGGGAGGTCCCGCGAAGCCGGGGAGAGCGGGGGCCCGGACCGGCCGACGCCCCGTCATCCGGGAGTCCCCCGGGCCGCCTGCCCTTCCCACCGCCCCGTCACCCGGGAGTCCCCCCAGGCCGCCCGCACTTCCCGCCGCCCCGTCATCCGGGAGTCACCCCCGGGGTGCCAGCGCCTCCCACCGCACCGTCACCTCGCCCTGCCGCCACCGGCGCGGGCCGTCCGTCAGGGGCCAGTCCGCCGCCAGGTCGCGCACGGAGCGGATCCACCGCTGCCGGGCGCCCAGCGAGGCGTACGGGGCGGCCGCCGCCCACGCCCGGTCGAAGTCCCGCAGGAAGGCGTGCACCGGCTCGCCCGGCACGTTCCGGTGGATCAGCGCCTTCGGGAGCCGCTCCGCGAGGTCCGAGGGCCGGTCGAGCGAGCCCAGCCGGGTCGCGAAGGTCACCGTGCGGGGGCCGTCCGCGTCGAGCGCCACCCACACGTGCCGGCGCCCGATCTCGTCGCAGGTCCCCTCCACGAGCAGCCCGCCGGGCGCGAGCCGCCCGCACAGCCGCGCCCAGACGGCCGCGACCTGGTCCTCGTCGTACTGGCGCAGCACGTTCGCCGCCCGGATCAGGGCGACGCGGCCCGGGACCGGCACCTCGAAGCCACCGTGCACGAAGGAGAGGCCGTCGTTCTCGTACGGCTTCGCGGCCTCGACCCGGGCCGGTTCGATCTCGATGCCGTAGAGCCGGGTGCGCGGCTCGGCGGTGCGCAGCCGGGCCAGGAGCTCCACGGCGGTCCAGGGGGCGGCCCCGTATCCGAGGTCGACGGCGAGCGGCGGCTCGGGGGAGCGGCGGAGGGCGGGGCCGTGGACGGCGGCGATCCAGCGGTCCATGCGGCGCAGCCGGTTCGGGTTGGTGGTCCCGCGGGTCGGGGTGCCGACGGGGCGGGTGGTGCGCGGGGCCATGGAACGAGCGTAAGGGGTGCGCGAGCCGACCCGTGGCCGGGCGGAGGACCCTCCGGGCGGCCCCCTGCCAGGGCGGACGGTCCTCCGGGCGGCCCCCGTCCGGGGCGGACGGTCCTCCGCCCCCGCCCCGCCCGGCAACGAATTGGCAAAGCACCGCCTCCGCCGGAAATGAAAGGGGTGGTTCCGGTGTTGTCGCGGCTGGAGGACGTTCCGCGCCCTCCACCTGTCATGCCCGCCAGCTCAGTCCCCGAGCGGAAGGACCGCCGACGTGAGCCAGTACGTGTCCCGGTTCACCGGTACCCGGCACCGGCACCCGGCGCCGGCCAGGCTCCGGCTTCCCGGCCGGCACCGCACTCCCCGGCGCGTGGCCATGCTCAGCGTCCACACCTCGCCGCTGCACCAGCCCGGCACGGGTGACGCGGGCGGCATGAACGTCTACATCGTCGAGCTGGCGAAACGGCTCGCCGCCATCGACATCGAGGTGGAGATCTTCACCCGGGCCACCACCGGCGGGCTCCCCCCGGTCGTCGAGCTGACCCCGGGCGTCCTCGTCCGGCACGTGGACGCCGGCCCGTACGAGGGTCTCGCCAAGGAGGAGCTGCCGGCGCAGCTCTGCGCCTTCACGCACGGCGTGATGCAGGCGTGGGCGGGCCACCGCCCCGGCCACTACGACCTGGTCCACTCCCACTACTGGCTCTCCGGCCACGTCGGCTGGCTCGCCGCCGAGCGCTGGGGCGTCCCGCTCGTGCACGCCATGCACACCATGGCGAAGGTCAAGAACGCGGCGCTCGCCGAGGGCGACACGCCCGAGCCCGCGGCCCGGGTCATCGGCGAGACCCAGATCGTCTCGGCCGCCGACCGGCTGATCGCCAACACGGCCGAGGAGGCCGACGAGCTCGCCCGCTTCTACGAGGCGGACCCCGGCAAGATCGCGGTCGTGCACCCGGGCGTCAACCTCGACCACTTCCGCCCGGCGGACGGCAGGGCCGCGGCCCGCGCCCGGCTCGGCCTCCCGCAGGACGCCTTCATCCCCGTGTTCGCCGGCCGGATACAGCCGCTGAAGGCCCCGGACATCCTGCTCCGCGCCGCCGCCCGGCTCGTGGAGCAGGACCCCTCCCTGCGCACCCGCATGGTGGTCCCGGTGGTCGGCGGGCCGAGCGGCAGCGGTCTCGCGAAGCCGGAGCAGCTGCAGAAGCTGGCGGCCCGGCTCGGCATCGCGGACATCGTGCGCTTCCACCCGCCGGTGGGACAGGACCGCCTCGCGGACTGGTTCCGCGCGGCCAGCGTGCTCGTGATGCCCTCGTACAGCGAGTCCTTCGGTCTGGTCGCGATAGAGGCGCAGGCGGCCGGCACGCCGGTCGTCGCGGCGGCGGTCGGCGGTCTGCCCGTGGCCGTACGGGACGAGGTGACGGGTCTCCTCGTCCAGGGGCACGACCCGGTGGACTACGCCCGCGCGCTCGGCCGGTTCGTGGCGGACCCGTCGCTGTCGGCCCGGATGGGCGAGGCGGCGGCGCTGCACGCCGGCTCGTTCGGCTGGGACACGGCGGCCTCGGGCACGGCGGACGTGTACACGGCCGCCATGCACGACCACCGGCTGCGGGAGAACCGCCGTCGCGTACGCTCGCACCATGGCTGAGGACGTTCGGCGGATCATCGAGGGCACGTTCGACGACGCCGAGCTGGACTGGGAGTCCCCGGAGCCCGGCTCGTACGTCGTGAAGCTCCCGGGCACGCGCAAGCTGTTCACCACCCTGTCGCTGCGGGTGGGCCGCCACTCCCTCTCCCTGAACGCCTTCGTCATCCGCCACCCCGACGAGAACGAGGCGGGCGTCCACCGCTGGCTGCTCGAACGGAACCTGAAGCTGTACGGGGTGAGTTACGCGGTCGACGGCCTCGGCGACGTCTACCTCGCGGGCAAGCTGCCGCTGGCAGCCGTCACGCCGGAGGAGCTGGACCGGCTGCTGGGCTCGGTCCTGGAGGCCGCGGACGGCGACTTCAACACGCTCCTGGAGCTGGGCTTCGCGTCGGCGATCCGGCGGGAGTACGAGTGGCGCGTCTCGCGCGGCGAGTCGACGCGCAACCTCGACGCCTTCAAGAACCTGACGCGGAAGACCTCGCACTGACACCGCCCGCCCCCTCGGGGGCGGGCGGAGCCGTTACGCGCTGACCGGCGCGGTCTCGGCGTCCTCGGCCCTGGAGACGGGCGCGGCGACCGCGGTCGCGGTGGGCGTCGACGTCTCGGCGGGCTCGTCCGCGAGGGCCTTCCGCAGCCGCGTGAAGTACCCGACCGCCGCGACGACGCCGATCGCGGCCGTCGCCGCCCACAGCACGTCGGGTCCGGGTCCGCCGACGATCGCGCCCGCGCCGATCGGGGCGACGAAACCGGCGACGGCCCAGGACATGCCCATCACGCCCTGGTAGCGGCCCCGGGCGTGCTCGGGGGCGAGGCGGGCGGTGGCGGCGGCGTTCGTCGGGACGTGGATCATCTCGCCGACCGTCCAGACGATCACGGTGGCGGCGAAGGCGACGGAGGACCCCGCGAGGGCGGTGGCGCCGGTGCCGAGGGCGAAGAGGAGCGCGGAGAGGGTCAGCAGCAGGACCGGGGAGCGCTTGTCGGTCAGCTTGTTGACGAGCAGCTGGAAGCCGACGATCACGATGCCGTTGACGGCGATGACGACGCCGTACGAGGAGGGGGAGAGGCCCTGGTCCGCCATGGTGAGCGGCAGGCCGATCCAGGGGGCGGTGAAGACGAGGCAGACGAGGAGGTTGAGGAGGACGAGCGTCCGGAAGGGCGCGTCGCGCAGCACGGTGAGCATGCTGACCTTCTCCTCGACGACCGGCGCGCCCTGCTGGTCGAGGGCGGCCTCGGGACGGGTCTCGGGGAGCCGGAGGAAGACGATGACGGCGCAGAGGGTGGTCGCGACGGCGTCGACGACGAAGAGGGTGCGGTAGCCGAGGAAGGCCGCGGCGCCGCCGCCGATGGAGGCGATGGCGAAGCCGAGGTTGAGGGCCCAGTAGTTGAGGGCGTACGCCCGGCGCACCTCGTGGGCGGGGACCATGTCGGCGATGGTCGCGTTGATGGAGGGGCGGACGGCCTGCATGGCGACGCCCATGAGGAGGACGGCGGTGGCGATCGCCCAGGCGCTGGTGACGACGGCGAGGGCGGCGGCGCAGGCGGCGGCCGCGAGGTGCATGGTCACCATGGTGGGGCGGCGGCCCCAGCGGTCGGTGAGCGCGCCGCCGAGCGGGGATCCCGCCACCCCGCCGAGGCCGTGGAGGGCGACGACGAGTCCGGCGAACCAGGCGGAGTGGCCGAGCTCCACGGTCAGGTAGAGGGAGAGGAAGGTCAGGACGAAGGCGCCGGTCCGGTTGACCAGGGTGGACAACCAGAGCCACCAGAAACCCGGGGGGAGCCCGGAGACCGTCTCGCGAGCCGATCGTCTGAGCGAATCGATGGACATGTGAGGCCGCCCCCTGCTGTACGTAAGCCCTGCTTCCGGCTCCCGTAACTTACGCATCTCATACGTCGGACGCCAGTGAATTGACGACGCGCGTCAATCGTCGGCGGTCTATTAGGCTCGTACGCATGGCCGACGCACCGTACAAGCTGATCCTCCTCCGCCACGGCGAGAGCGAGTGGAACGAGAAGAACCTGTTCACCGGATGGGTGGACGTGAACCTCACCGCCAAGGGCGAGAAGGAGGCGACGCGCGGCGGAGAGCTGCTCAAGGACGCCGGCCTGCTGCCCGACGTGCTGCACACCTCCCTCCAGAAGCGCGCGATCCGCACGGCGCAGCTCGCGCTCGAGTCCGCGGACCGCCACTGGATCCCGGTCAACCGCTCGTGGCGCCTCAACGAGCGCCACTACGGCGCCCTCCAGGGCAAGGACAAGGCCCAGACGCTCGCCGAGTTCGGCGAGGAGCAGTTCATGCTGTGGCGCCGCTCGTACGACACCCCGCCGCCGGCGCTGTCGGACGACAACGAGTACTCCCAGGCCCACGACGCCCGCTACCAGACGATCCCGCCGGAGCTGCGCCCGCAGACCGAGTGCCTCAAGGACGTCGTCGAGCGGATGCTCCCGTACTGGTACGACAACATCGTCCCGGACCTCCTCGCCGGCCGCACGGTCCTGGTCGCCGCCCACGGCAACAGCCTCCGCGCGCTGGTGAAGCACCTGGACGGCATCTCGGACGCGGACATCGCGGGCCTGAACATCCCGACGGGCATCCCGCTCTCCTACGAGCTGGACGAGAACTTCAAGCCCCTCAACCCGGGCGGCACCTACCTCGACCCGGAGGCCGCGGCGGCCGCCATCGAGGCGGTCAAGAACCAGGGCAAGAAGTAACCCACAGCCCCGAACGAGCCCCCTTCCAGCGGTTTCTCCGCCGGGAGGGGGCTCTTTCCGCGCACCGGGTCGGCCGGGCGGGTGAGGGACGGAGCGGTCTCAGGGGTCGTCTACTCCTCGCACGCGTGCGCGCGGAAGTCCGCCACCGTCGTCGTCCGGACCTCGTCGCCGTACGTGTACGTGACCTGGTCGGGCCGCAGTCTCTTCAGGTCCGCGAGGGTGAACGGGTGGGAGTCCGTCGACCAGGAGTTGTCCCGGGTCGTGCCGTACACCCTGTAGAGCTGACGCGGCTTCAGGGCGTGCGGGGGTGCGTCCGGGGTCAGGCCGCCGCCCCCGGCCGGCGCGGTCAGGGGCCAGGTCGTGTAGCCGGTGACCACTTCCTCCGCGGTCCAGGCGTCCGTGTACTCCGGCTCCTTCGCGTCCTCCGAGTCCTTCCCCGCCGGGACGTCCGGGTGGAGCACCGCCGCGTCGATCCGGTCGTGGCAGACCAGGAGCACGCCCAGCGGCTCCCCCTCCGGAGACACGGTGACGCCCGTGAAGCCCGCGACCGGGACGGTGCATCCCGTGAGGGCGAGGAGACATACGGCGGTCGGGAGTGCGCGGCGCGGCCAGCTCGTCATGGGCCTCATCGTCGGACCGTCCGATAATCCCGCGCGGCGATCACGGCGAATCGTTACCGTCCTGCCCATGAGCACGTCACTCCGCCTGGAGAAGATCACCCCCGCGAACGTCGACGCCGCACTCGCGCTGCGCGTCCACCCCCATCAGGAGCAGAACGTCGCCCCCGTCGTGCGCTCCCTGGCCGAGGCGTACGCCTTCGGGGACCACGCCTGGCCGCGGCTGATCTTCGACGGCGACGAGCTCGTCGGGTTCCTCATGGCCTTCCTCGACATCCCGTGGAACGAGGAGAAGGACCCCGCCGACCGCCGCAGCGGCCTCTGGCGCCTCAACATCTCCGCCGACGCCCAGGGCAAGGGGTACGGGCGCTTCGCCGTGGAGGCCGTGCGCGAGGAACTGCGCCGGCGAGGCGAGCGGCGCTTCCACGTGACCTGGGAACCCGGCGAGGACGGCCCCGGTGCCTTCTACGACAAGCTCGGCTTCCGCCCGACCGGCGAGCTCAGCGGCGGCCAGACCGTCGCCGTGCTCGACGTCTAGGGGGTGTCTTGTCGATCACGCCGCGAGCCCGGCCTGATCGACAAGACACCCCCTAGCTAGGGAGCGTCAGGCGGTGGGGGGGGGGGGGGGGGGGCCCCCCCCCCCCCCCCCCCCCCGCGCGCCCCCGCCGCCCCCCCCCCGCCCCCCCGGGGGCCCCCGCGCCGCCCCCCCCCCCCCCCCCCCCCCCCCCCCCCCCCGCACACCACC
>NZ_JBHWFF010000070.1:0-11340 GCF_042733785.1 Streptomyces sp. NPDC059695
GGCCGAGGCGGCGGGCGTCGGAGAGGCGCTCGACGACGAGGACGCCGACGCCCTCGGCCCAGGCGGTGCCGTCCGCGTCCGCCGAGAACGACTTGACCCGGCCGTCCGCCGCCAGGCCCCGCTGCCGCGAGAACTCGACGAAGGTGTTCGGCGTGGACATCACCGCGGCGCCCCCCGCGAGGGCGAGCGAGCACTCGCCCGACCGCAGGGCCCGGACCGCGAGGTGCAGCGCGACCAGCGACGACGAGCAGGCGGTGTCGACCGTGAGGGCCGGGCCCTGGAGACCCAGCGTGTAGGCCACCCGGCCGGTGGCGACACTCCCCGCCGTGCCGGTCAGGAAGTGGCCCTCCGCCTCCTCCGGAAGCCGGCCGCCGCCACCGTAGTCGTGGTACATCACGCCGGCGAACACCCCGGTGTCACTGCCGTGCAGCGAGCCGGGCGCGATGCCCGCCCGCTCCAGCGCCTCCCACGAGACCTCCAGGAGGAGCCGCTGCTGCGGGTCCATCGCCAGCGCCTCGCGCGGCGAGATCCCGAAGAACGCCGGATCGAACTCGCCCGCCTCGTGGAGGAAACCACCGTGCCGGACGTACGACGTCCCGGAATGGTCCGGGTCCGGGTGGAAGAGCCGGTCGAGGTCCCAGCCGCGGTCGGCCGGGAACTCCGAGACCACGTCACGCTGTTCGGCGACGACCCGCCACAGCGCCTCGGGCGACGCGACGCCGCCCGGGAAGCGGCAGCCCATGCCGACGATGACGATCGGGTCGTCGTCCGTACGCGGGACGACGGCGGCGACGGGCCGCACCGGGGCCGGGCCCTCGGCCCGCTCCCGCGCGAGCCCGAGCGTGAAGTCGACGACGGCGGCCGGCGTCGGGTGGTCGAAGACCAGCGTGGCCGGGAGCCGCAGACCGGTCGCGGAGTTGAGCCGGTTGCGCAGCTGCACCGCGAGCAGCGAATCGATGCCGAAGCTCTTGAACGGCTGGTCCGGGTCGATCCCCTCCGTCGACTCGCTGCCGATGACCGAGGCGAGCTGGGCGCGCACGACGTCGAGCAGCAGGCGACGGCCCTCCTCCTCCGACAGCCGGCCGAGCCTGCGGCGCAGACCCGACTCGCCGGCGCGCCGCTGCGGGACCCGCACCAGGGAACGCAGCACCGGCGACAGCGTCCCGGCGAGCGCGTCGGAGCGCAGCGAAGCCGGGTCGAGACGGGCCGGTACGAGCAGGGCCCGGTCGTCGGCGAGCGCCCGGTCGAGGAGTCCGAGGCCCTCCTCGGTGTAGAGCGGGGCGATGCCGCGCGTCGAGAGGGAGCCGTCGTCCAGGTGACCGGTCAGACCGGTGCGTTCGGCCCACAGGCCCCAGGCGAGCGAGGTGGCGGGGCGCCCGGCGGCCCTGCGGCGGGCGGCGAGCGCGTCGAGGAACACGTTGCCCGCGGCGTAGTTGGCCTGGCCCGCGTTGCCGAGCACGCCCGCCACCGACGAGAAGAGGACGAACGCGGAGAGGTCGTGGTCCGCCGTCAGTTCGTCGAGGTGCGCGGCCGCGTCCACCTTGGGCCGGAGGACGGCCGAGAGGCGCTCCTCGGACAGCGACTCGACGACGCCGTCGTCGAGCAGACCCGCCGTGTGGACGACGGCGGTGAGCCGGACGCCGGTCAGGAGCCGCGCGAGGGCCTCGCGGTCGGCGGTGTCGCAGGCCGCGAGGGTGACCTCGGCGCCGAGACCGGTGAGCTCGGCGGCGAGCTCCTCCGAGCCGGGGGCGTCGGCGCCGCGGCGGCTGACCAGGAGCAGACGGCGGGCGCCGTGCTCGGTGACCAGGTGCCGGGCGACCGAGGCGCCGAGCACGCCCGTTCCGCCGGTGACGAGCACGGTGGCGTCCGGGTCGAGCGGGGCGGCACCGGCCGGGTCGGCGGCGGAGGTGTGCCGGACGAGGCGGGGCGCGAGGAGCGCACCCGCCCGCAGGGCGAGCTGCGGCTCGGTGAGCACGGCCCCGGGCACGGTTCCGGCGTCGTGCGCCGCGTCCGTGTCCAGCAGGGCGAAGCGGTCCGGGTGCTCGGACTGGGCGGTCCTGACCAGGCCCCACACGGTGGCCTGGGCGGGGTCGTCGATCTCGGGGCCGGCGGCGCCGTCGGTCAGCACGAGGAGGCGGGAGCCGGCGAAGCGGGCGTCGGCGAGCCAGGCCTGGACGAGGCCGAGCGCCCAGCGCGCCGCCTCGTGGGCGGCCGCCGCGAGACCGGTACCCGTACCGGCGGAGTCCTGCGCGGTGTCGGGACATCGTCCGGTGACCGGACATCGCACGGCGACCAGCCGCGGCACCTCGGCCGGGACGTCGGCCAGGTCCGTGACCAGGCACAGGTCGGTGTCGGCCGAGGCCCCGACCGGCTGCCAGTCCAGGCGGAACAGCGCGTCGGCGCCGCCTCCGGCCGCCAGGTCGGCGGTGAACGGCCGCATCGTGACGTTCTCCGCGGACAGGACGGGCTTCCCCGCGCCGTCGGCGACGCGCAGGCTCACGCCGTCGCCCCGCGGGCTGAGCCACACCCGGAGGGCGTCCACGCCGTCGGTGTGGCGGGTGACACCGGACCAGGAGAAGGGCAGGACGGTGCCGGCGTCCTCGCGGAGCAGACCGACCGCGTGCAGCGCCGCGTCCAGGACCGCCGGGTGCACCCCGTACGCCGTGGCGTCCAGCTCGGCGGGCAGGCCCACCTCGGCGTAGACGTCACCGCCGGAGCGCCAGGCGGCGCGCAGGCCCTGGAAGGCCGGGCCGTAGTCGTAGCCCGCCTCGGACAGCGTGTCGTAGCGGCTCTCGACGTCGATCTCCTGGGCCCCGGGCGGCGGCCACGCGGAGAGCTCGAAGTCGGCGCTGTCGTCGTCGAGGTCGAGCACCGCGGCGGCGTGCCGGGTCCACGGGGTGTCCGCGTCGGCGTCCTGCGGCCGGGAGTGCACGGCCAGCTCCCGCTGCCCGTCGGCGTCCTGCGGCTCGACGGTCACCCGCAGCTGGACGGCCTCGCCCGGCGGGAGCAGCAGCGGTGCCTGGAGGGTGAGTTCGGCGAGCCGTCGCGATCCCACGCGCGCGCCCACGGCCATCGTGAGCTCCAGGAACGCGGTGCCGGGCAGCAGGACGACGCCCTGCACGGCGTGGTCGGCGAGCCACGGCTGCGTGTCGAGGGCGAGCCGCCCCGTGAACACCAGCCTTTCCTCCTCGACCAGTTCGACCACGGCGCCGAGCAGCGGATGCCCGGCCGAGGTCAGGCCCAGCCCGCGGGCGTCGGTGGACGCGGGCTCCGGCTCCAGCCAGTAGCGCTGACGCTGGAAGGGGTACGACGGCAGGTCGACGGTCCCGGCACGGTAGGGCGCGAGCAGGGTGGTCCAGTCGACGGCGATGCCGTGGGTCCAGGCTTCGGCGGCGGATTGCGCGAAGTGGTGGAGGGTTCCGGTGTTGCGGTGGAGGGTGGCGACGACGGCGCCGGTGTCGCCGAGGGTCTCGGTGATGCCGGAGACGAGGACGGGGTGGGCGCTGACCTCGATGAAGACGACGTCGGGGGCGGCGAGTCGGGTGACGACCTCGGCGAGGCGCACCTTGCTGCGGAGGTTCCGGAACCAGTAGGCGCCATCGAGTTCGGAGGTGTCCAGGACGGCGCCGGTGACGGTGGAGTGGAAGGCGATCCGGCCCGACCGGGGTGCGACGTCCTTGAGTTCGTGGGCGAGGGTGTCCTGGATCTCGTCGACGTGGGCGGAGTGGGAGGCGTAGTCGACGGGGATGCGGCGGGCCCAGACTCCGGTGGCCTCGCACTGGGCGAGGAGTTCGTCCAGTGCCTCGGGCTGTCCGGCGACCACGGTCGACGAGGGGCCGTTGACCGCGGCGACGGAGATACGTCCCTGCCACGGGCTCAGAAGTTCTTCGGCCTGTGCCTCCTGGACCCGCAGCGAGGCCATGCCTCCGCCGCCGGACAGGACGCGCAGGGCCTTCGAGCGCAGGGCGACGACGCGGGCGCCGTCCTCCAGGCTCAGTCCATCGGCGACGACGGCGGCGGCGATCTCGCCCTGGGAGTGGCCGACGACGGCGACCGGGTTCACGCCGTTGGCGCGCCACAGGGCGGCGAGGCCGACCATCATGGCCCAGGAGGCTGGCTGGACGACGTCGACGCGGTCGAAGCCGGGGGCGCCGTCCTCGCCGCGCAGGACCGCGGTGAGCGACCAGTCGACGAACGGGGTGAGGGCGGTCTCGCACGCGGCGATGACGCGGGCGAACTCGGGAGAGGAGTCCAGCAGATCCGTGGCCATGCCGACCCACTGCGAACCCTGCCCCGGGAAGACGAACACGGCGCGGGAGGCGGACACGCCGTTCTCGCCCCCGACCTCGCCGGAGGCCAGGGCGTCGAGCCCCGCGAGCAGCCCGTCGCGTCCCTCTGTGCCGGGGACGAAGGCCCGGGACTCGAAGGCGGAGCGCCCGGTGGCCAGCGACAGCGCGACGTCGGCGGCGGCCAGTTCGGGCCGCTCCCGTACGTGCGCGGCCAGCTGCCCGGCCGCCTCGGCCAGGGCCTCCGGCGAACGCGCCGAGACGACCCACGGCAGTGCCGCGCCGTCGAGGGCGGGTGTCCCGTCCGGCGTGGTGTCCTCGGCGGGCGTGTCCGCCGGAGCCTCCGCGAGGATGACGTGGGCGTTGGTGCCGCTGATGCCGAAGGAGGAGACGCCGGCACGGCGGACGCGGCCCTCGGCGGCGGGCCACGGACGCGGCTCGGTGAGGACCTCGACGCCGCCGTTGGCCCAGTCGACGAGTGCGCTGGGCTTGCTGACGTTGAGGGAGGCGGGCAGCTCGGCGTTGCGGAGCGCCATCACCATCTTGATGACACCGCCCACGCCGGCGGCGGCCTGGGAGTGCCCGAGGTTGGACTTGAGGGAGCCCAGCATGAGGGGCTGTCCGTCGCGCTCGGTGCCGTACGTGGCGAGCAGGGCCTGGGCCTCGATCGGGTCGCCGAGCACCGTGCCCGTACCGTGTGCCTCGACCGCGTCGACTCCGGCGAAGGTCACCCCGGCGTCCTGCACGGCGGCGCGGATCACCCGTTCCTGGGCGGGTCCGCTGGGGGCGGTGAGTCCGTTGGAGGCGCCGTCCTGGTTGACGGCCGAACCGGCGACCACCGCGAGGACCTTGTGGCCGAGGCGGTGTGCGTCGGAGAGGCGCTCGACGACGAGGACGCCGACGCCCTCGGCCCAGGCGGTGCCGTCCGCGTCCGCCGAGAACGACTTGCAGCGGCCGTCCGCCGCCAGGCCCCGCTGCCGCGAGAACTCGACGAAGATGCCCGGCGTCGACATGACCGTCACACCGCCGGCCAGCGCCAGGGAGCACTCGCCCGACCGCAGCGCGTTGACCGCCAGGTGCAGGGCGACCAGCGACGACGAGCAGGCGGTGTCGACCGTGAGGGCCGGGCCCTGGAGGCCGAGGGTGTAGGCGACGCGGCCCGAGGCCACGCTCGACGTGGTGCCCGTCAGACCGAACCCGGTGGCTGCCGCACTCGCCTCGCCGAGGCGCGGACCGTACTCCTGCGCGATGGCCCCCAGGAACACGCCCGTCGACGAGCCGTGCAGCGAGCCGGGCGTGATGCCGGCCCGCTCCAGCGCCTCCCAGGACGTCTCCAGGAGGAGCCGCTGCTGCGGGTCCATCGCCAGCGCCTCGCGCGGGGAGATCCCGAAGAACGTGGGGTCGAACGCGGAGGCGCTCTCCAGGAAGCCGCCGTTGCGCACGTACGACGTCCCGGCGTGGTCCGGGTCGGGGTGGTAGAGGCCGTCGAGGTCCCAGCCGCGGTCCGTCGGCAGGCCGGAGATCACGTCGCGCCCCTCGGCGACGACCCGCCACAGCGCCTCGGGCGAGTCCACCCCGCCGGGGAAGCGGCAGCCCATGCCGACGATCGCGATCGGGTCGTTGCTGCCCGCCTCCAGTTCACGGACCCGCTGACGGGACTGGTGGAGGTCGACGGTGAGGCGCTTGAGGTATTCGACGAGTTTGTCGTTGTCCGGTGTTGTCATGGTGATGATGCCCCCGTAGGCGTTGTGGAGCCGTGCGTGCGCGGGTTCGGGCATGGCTGCCCGTGCGGCGTGCCGGAGCACGCCGCGCGCAGCGATCAGGACAAGAGGAGGTGCGGTCCGGCGACGCGGACGTGGGATCAGAGTTCGGTGTCGATGAACGCGAGGAGTTCGTCGACGGACGCCGACTGGACGCGTGCGGACAGGTCGTCGTCGGCCGCGGCCCGCTGGGCCGGGACCCGGGCGGCCAGTGCCTGGAGCCGCTGGACGATCTCGGCCCGGACGTCGTCCTGGGTGTCGTCCGCCAGCTCGCCGAGCGCCGCTTCCAGCCGGTCGAGTGCGGCCAGGCCGGGTGCGGACGACGAGCCGTCGGGTCCGGTGGCGGATTCCGGTTTGGACGGGGCCAGTTCGGTGTGCAGCTGGGCGACGACGGCCAGCGGTGTCGGGTGGTTGAAGAGGAAGGTGGCGGGCAGGCGCAGACCGGCGGCGGTCTGCAGTCGGTTGCGCAGTTCCACGAGGGTGAGCGAGTCGCAGCCCATGTCCTTGAAGGGCCGGTCGGCGGGAATGCCGGACGCGGAGGACCGGCCGAGTACGGCGGCCGTCTGCACCCGTACGAGGTCGAGGAGCATTTCCTCCCGCTCGGCGGTGCTCAGTACGGCGAGCCGGTCGCGCAGGGTCTCCGTCGCGCGGGGCGCGGCCGCGGCCGGCGAGGCCTGGGCCGGTCGCGGTGCGGCCGGGGCCAGGTCCCGCAGGACGGGGGGCAGGTGGGCGCCCAGCGCGCCGAGCGCGGCCCGGTCCAGGGGTGCGGGCACGAGCGCGGCGGCCTCCAGCCGCAGGGCCGCGTCGAACAGGGCCAGGCCCTCGGCCCGGTCGATGGGCGCGAGGCCGGTCCGGGTGATGCGCACCCGGTCGGCCTCGGACAGGCTGCCCGCCATGCCGGCGGCGCTCGGCCGTCCCGCGGTGTCCGCCCACATGCCCCAGGCCAGGGAGACCGCGGGGAGACCCCGGGCCTTCCGGTGCTGGGCGAGGGCGTCCAGGGAGGCGTTGGCCGCGGCGTAGTTGCCCTGGCCGGCGCCGCCGACGACGCCCATCACGGAGGAGAAGAGGACGAAGGCCGCGAGGTCCTGGTCCGCGGTCAGTTCGTGCAGGTGCCGGGCCGCGGTGGCCTTGGCGGCGAGCACGGTGTCCAGGCGCTCGGGGGTGAGCGCCGTGACCACGCCGTCGTCGAGCACGCCCGCCGCGTGGACGACGGCGGTGAGCCGTACGCCCCCGAGCAGCCGCGCGACCGCGTCGCGGTCGGCGGTGTCGCAGGCCGCGAGGGTGACCTCGGCGCCGAGACCGGTCAGTTCGGCGGCGAGCTCCTCCGAGCCGGGGGCGTCGGGTCCGCGGCGGCTGACCAGGAGCAGACGGCGGGCGCCGTGCTCGGTGACGAGGTGCCGGGCGACCAGGCCGCCGAGGGCGCCGGTGGCGCCGGTGACCAGGACGGTGCCGTCCGGGTCGAGGGCCCTGGGCAGGGTGAGGACGACCTTGCCGGTGTGGCGGGCCTGGCTGACGTACCGGAAGGCGTCCGGTGCCCGGCGGACGTCCCAGGTGCTGACCGGCAGCGGGGTCAGGGCTCCCGCCGAGAGCAGCCGCAGGACGGCCGTGAGCATCTCGGAGATCCGCTCGGCCGGCTCCTGGAGCAGGTCGAAGAAGCGGTAGCCCACCCCTGCGTGGTCGGCGGCGACCCGTGCCGGGTCGCGCAGATCCGTCTTGCCCATCTCGACGAAGCGGCCGCCGTGCGGCAGAAGCCTCAGGGACGCGTCCACGAACTCGCCGGCGAGCGAGTTGAGTACGACGTCCATGCCGCGGCCCCCGGTGGCCGCGCCGAACGCGGTCTCGAAGTCCAGGGTGCGGGACGACGCCAGGTGCGCGTCGTCGAGGCCCAGGGCCCGCAGCGCGTCCCACTTGCCGGGACCCGCCGTGCCGTAGACCTCCGCGCCCAGGTGCCGGGCCAGCTGGACGGCCGCCATGCCGACGCCGCCGGCCGCCGCGTGGATCAGGACGCGCTCGCCCGAGGACAGCCCTGCGAGGTCGACCAGGGCGTGGTAGGCCGTCAGGAACACGATGGGCGCGGACGCCGCCTCGGCGTACGTCCAGGTGTCGGGCATGACGGCGACCAGCCGGTGGTCGGTGACGGCGACCGGGGCGAACGCCCCGGAGAACAGGCCCATGACCCGGTCGCCGACGGCGAGACCGGTGACACCGGGCCCGACCTCGGTGACCACACCGGCCCCTTCGAGGCCGAGCGGGCCGGGATCACCGGGGTAGAGGCCCAACGTACCCAGGACGTCACGGAAGTTGACGCCCGCGGCCCGTACCGCGACGCGCACCTCACCGTCGGCCAGCGGAGCGAGGGCCTCCGGGAAGGGTTCGAGCGCCAGGTGGTCCAGGGTCCCGCGCTCCCGCACCACCATCCGCCAGGCGGCCGTACCGGCCGGCGGAACCAGGGCACCGCCGGCCGCCGCCGGGCCGAGCCGGGGCACGAGGGGCTCGCCGTCGCGCACCGCGAGCTGCGGCTCCGTGCCGAGCAGCGGCAGCGCGGCAAGGCAGTCGCCGGCCGTCTCCACGTCGAGGAGTCCGAACCGGCCGGGGTTCTCGGTCTCCGCCGAGCGCACCAGACCCCACACGGCCGCGCCGTCCGGGTCCGCGTCGGCGTCGGAGGAGGTGGCGACGGCGGTCAGGGTGACGAGCACCAGGCGGGAGTCGGCGAAGCGGTCGTCGCCCAGCCACTCCTGGAGCAGGCCGAGCGCCCGGTGCACCGGGAGCCCGGTGCCGTCCTGCGGGCCGTCCGTGAGCGCCGTGAGGGGGGCGAGGACGACCGCCGGGGCGAGCAGCCCCGCGTCGACGGCCCGTCCGAGCTCCGCGAGGCCGGCGTACCGGGGGCCGACGCCCAGGTCGGCCGGGCCCAGGGCGACGGAGCGCGGGGACTCCTCCCCGTCCGCCGTGGCCGGCTTCCAGTCCAGGCGGTGGAGCGAGCGCGGCACGGCCACGGCGTCGCTCACCGGGCGCAGGACGAGCTCCTCGACCTCGGCGACCACCGCGTGGGCCTCGTCGACCAGGGTCAGCGACACGGCGTCCGGTCCCGTGCCGGTGATCAGGGCGCGGACGGAGCGGGCGCCGGGCTGGTGGACGGTCACACCGCGCCACGAGAAGGGCAGCAGACGCCGTCCGCCGTCCTCCAGGGCGGTGATGACGATCGGGTGCAGCGCCGCGTCGAGCAGCGCCGGGTGGACGCCGTACGAGGCGGCGTCGGTGACGGAGGCCGGCAGGGTGACCTCGGCGAACAGGTCGGAGCCGTGCCGCCGGGCGGAGCGCAGACCCTGGAAGACCGGGCCGTAGGCGTAGCCGGAGGAGGCCAGTTCGCCGTAGCAGCCGTCGACGGGCAGCGGTTCGCCCTCGCCGGCGGGCCGGGCCGCGGCGGGCGCGGGGGAGCCGTCGTGCGGGGCGAGCACGCCGGTGGCGTGCAGGGTCCACGCATCGACGGCGCCGTCCGGTGTCGCGGTGCGGGCGTGCACGGTCAGCGTGCGCGTGCCGTCCTCGCCGGGCGCGGCCACGACGACCTGCACCTCGGTGCGGCCCTCGTCCGGGATCACCAGCGGCGCGACGAGCGTGAGCTCGGCGACGTGCGGAGCGCCGGTCTCGGCGCCCGCGCGGGCGGCGAGTTCGAGGAAGGCGGTGCCGGGCAGCAGGACCGAGCCGAGGACGGCGTGGTCGGCGAGCCAGGGGTGCGTTCGGCGCCCGAGGCGGGCGGTCAGGACGGCCTGCCCGGACTCGGCGAGCTCGACGGCCGGGCCGAGCAGCGGGTGGCCCGCCGCCCCTTCGGTGCCGCGCGCGGTCAGCCAGTACCGCTCCCGCTGGAAGGCGTACGTGGGCAGGGCCGGCGTCAGGCCCGGCCCGAAGACGGCCCGCCAGTCCGGGCCGCGGCCGCGCACGTGCAGGGCGCCGAGCGCGGCGGCGAGGGTACGGCGCTCGGACCGGCCGCGGCGCAGCACGGGCACGAACGCCAGGGCGTCGTCGTCCAGACAGTCCTGCCCCAGGGCCGACAGCACACCGTCCGGGCCCAGTTCGAGGAAGGTCCGCATCCCGAGGCCGTGGAGCGCGGCGAGGCCGTCGGACATCCGCACCTCGCGGCGCACCTGCCGCACCCAGTAGTCGGGGGTGACCTCGACGGGCAGACCGGTGACGGTGGACACCATGGGCACGCGGGGCTCCGCGTACCGCACCTGCGCGGTGACGGCGGCGAACGCGTCGAGCATGCCGTCCATGCGGTGCGAGTGGAAGGCGTGACTGACGACCAGCCGGCGCGTCTTGCGGCCGCTGGCGGCGAAGGTGGCGGCGACGTCCTCGACCGCCTCGACGTCGCCGGAGACGACGACGGCGAGCGGGCCGTTGACCGCGGCGATGCTCACCTCGTGCCCGCGGCCCGCGATCAGGGCGCCGACCTCGTCCGGCGAGGCCTGGACGGCCATCATGGCGCCGCCTGACGGCAGGGCCTGCATGAGCCGGCCGCGCGCGGCGACCAGGGTGCAGGCGTCGGACAGCGTGAGGATCCCGGCGACGTGCGCGGCGGCGAACTCGCCGATGGAGTGCCCGAGCACGGCGTCGGGGGCCAGGCCCCGGTGCTCCAGGAGCCGGTACAGCGCGACCTGGAGGGCGAAGAGGGCGCACTGGGTGTTCTCGGTCCGGTCGAGCGCCTCGGCGTCGTGGAACATCACCTCGCGGACCGGCGGCATGCCGGGCACGGAGGCACGGCAGGCGTCGAGTTCGGCGCACACCGCGTCGAGGGCGGCGGCGAACACCGGCTCGGCCTCGTACAGCTCGCGCCCCATGCCGACGCGCTGACTGCCCTGCCCGGTGAAGAGGTAGGCGAGACCGTCGTCCGTGCGCGCCGTGCCGACGGCCAGGGCGGAGTGCGGCTCGCCGCGGCCGAGCGCGGCCAGCGCCGCGAGGGCCTCCGTCCGGTCCTCCGCGGTGACGGCCGCACGGTGGTCGAGCGCCGTACGCGTGGTGGCGAGGGCACGGCCGAGGTCACGCGCGGACGCCTCGCCGAGCGCGCCGGTGGCGTCGAGGGCCTCGACGAGGGCGGTGGCCTGGGCGCGCAGCGCCGGTTCGGTCCGTCCGGACAGCACCCACAGCGGCTCGGAGTCCCCGTCTCCGGCCTCACGGCCGGGCGCGAGGGACTCGGCGGGGGCTTCGGCGAGGATGACGTGGGCGTTGGTGCCGCTGATGCCGAAGGAGGAGACGCCGGCGCGGCGGGTCCTGCCGTTGGTGGGGGTCCAGGGGCGGGGTTG
>NZ_JBHWFF010000071.1:0-7653 GCF_042733785.1 Streptomyces sp. NPDC059695
CGCCGTCACCCTCGTCGCCACCCGCGGCCGCCTCATGCAAACCGCCCGCAACGACGGCGCCATGCTCGCCGTCCAAGCCACCGAGGACGAGGTCGTCCCGCTGCTCACCGAGGGCGTGGACATCGCGGCGCTCAACGCACCCCGCTCCGTCGTGGTCTCGGGCGACGCGGAGAAGGTCGCCGCACTCCAGGAGCAGTTCACGGCGCTGGGCCGCAAGACGAGCCGTCTGACGGTCAGCCACGCCTTCCACTCGGCGCACATGGACGGGGTCCTGGAGGAGTTCCGGACCGCGATCAGCGGCCTGACCTTCCACGCCCCGAAGATCCCCGTCATCTCCAACGTCACCGGCCTGCCCGCCACCGGCGACGACCTCGTCACCCCCGACTACTGGGCCCGCCACATCCGAGAAGCCGTCCGCTTCCACCCCGGCATCCAGCACCTCGAAGCAGGCGGCACCAGCCGATTCCTGGAACTCGGCCCCGACGCCGTCCTCACCGCCCTCGCCCAGCAGACACTGGACGGGACCGAAGCCGTCCTCGCGCCCACCCTGCGCAAGAACGCCCCCGAAGCCACCACCCTCGCCACCGCCGCCGCCCGCCTCCACACCGCGGGTCACACCCCCACCACCTGGCAGCCCCTCACCCCCACCCGCATCCCCGAAGGCCTGCCCACCTACCCCTTCCAGCACGAGCACTACTGGCTCTCGTCGCGACGGGCCGGCACGGACGTCACCGCCGCCGGGCTCACCGCCACGGACCACGCGCTGCTCGGCGCGGTGGTCGCGCTCGCCGACAGCGACCAGCTGGTCCTCACCGGCCGGATCTCGCTGCGCACCCACCCCTGGCTCGCCGACCACACCATCGCCGGCACGGTCCTGCTGCCCGGCACCGCGTTCACGGACCTCGCGCTCCACGCCGCCGGTCTCGCGCAGGTGCGGACGGTGGAGGAGCTGACCCTGGAGGCCCCCCTCGCCCTGGGCTCGGACACCGCGGTCACCCTCCAGGTGACGGTGGAGGCGGCGGACCGGGCGGGCCGCCGGGCGATCACCGTGCACTCGCGCACGGACGAGTCGGAGCCGTGGACCCGGCACGCCTCGGGCACGCTCACCGACGCCGCCCCGGCCCCCGAGCCGATCGCGTGGCCGCCGCCGGGCGAGCGCGTCGACCTCACGGGCGCGTACGAGCGGCTCGACGCGCACGGATACGCGTACGGTCCGGCGTTCCGGGGTCTGACCGCGCTCTGGCGCGACGGCGACGACCTCCACGCCGAGATCGAGCTCCCCGAGGGCGTCGACACCGCCGGCCACACCCTCCACCCCGCGCTGCTCGACGCCGCGCTCCACCCGCTGGTCGACGGCGCCGAGGGTCTGCTGCCGTTCGCCTTCGGCGGCGTGACCCTGTACTCGACGGGGGCGACCCGGCTGCGGGTGCACGCGACCCCGTCCGCCGAGGGCGGTGTCACGCTGCGTCTGGACGATCCGGCGGGTGCGCCGGTCGCGGTCGTCGAGTCCCTGGTGCTGCGCCAGGTGGAGGCGGGTCGGCTCGCCGACGGCGGCCGCCGCCAGCCGCTGTTCACGGTCGCCTGGCAGCCGTCCGCGGCCGCCGGGACTGACGGCGACGACGCCGGCGAGCACCGGGTGGTGCTGGGCTCCTCCGCCGAGGCCGGGGAACTGGCCGTCGCGCTCGGCGCCGAGGCGTACGCGTCGCTGGACGCGCTGCGGACGGCTCTGGACGCCGGCACGGCGACCGTCCCCGGGCTCGTCGTGCACGCGGCCGTGACGACCGGCTCCGGCCCGGAGTCCCCGTCGGCCGAGGCCCGTGGGGTCGCGCACGAGGCGCTGGCGACGGTGCAGGCGCTGCTCGACGACGAGCGGCTCGCAGAGACCCGGATGCTGGTCGTCACGCGGGACGCCGTGGGCACCGCCGCGGAGCCCGCCGCCGATGGCGCGGCCCCCGAGGTGACGGCGTGGGGTCTGGTCGCCGCGCCCCTGTGGGGCCTGCTGCGTTCGGTGCAGTCCGAGTACCCCGGCCGTTTCGCGCTCGTCGACGTCGACGGGGCCGCCGCGTCACGGGAGCGGCTGCGGGCCGTGATCGCGTCCGGCGAGCCGCAGAGCGCGGTCCGCGCGGGCGAGATCCGGGTGCCCCGGCTGGCCCGGGTCGCGGAGGACACCCCGCCGGTCCCCTCCCCGTCCGCCACGACCGGGTCCTCCACGCCCTCCCGGCCCCTCGCCGCCGACGGCACCGTCCTGATCACCGGCGCCTTCGGGCGGCTCGGGCGGCTGCTCGCCGAGCACCTGGTCGCCCGGCACGGCGTACGGCACCTGCTGCTCACCAGCCGTCGTGGTCCCGGGGCACCGGGTGCGGACGAACTCGTGGCCCGGCTCGCCGACGCGGGTGCCGAGGCGCGGGTCGTGGCCTGCGACACCGCCGACCGCGAGGCGCTCGCGGCGCTCGTCGCCTCGGTGCCCGCCGAGCACCCGCTGACCGCGGTCGTGCACACGGCCGGTGTCCTCGACGACGGCGTGGTCACCGCGCTGACGGCGGAGCGCCTCGACACCGTGGTGCGCCCGAAGGCGGAGGCCGCCTTCCACCTCCACGAGCTGACCGCGGGCCTGGACCTGGCGGCGTTCGTCGTCTACTCCTCGGTGTCGGGTCTGATCGGTGCGGCGGGTCAGGCGAACTACGCCGCCGCGAACACCTTCCTCGACGCCCTCGCCCATCACCGCCGCGCGCTCGGTCTTCCGGCGACCGCGCTGGCCTGGGGCCTGTGGGGCGAGGGCGGTATGGGCGAGAAGCTCGCCGGCTCCGACCTGGCCCGGATGGCCCGGTCCGGAGTGGTGGCGATGACGGAGGCCGAGGGCCTCGCCCTGTTCGACGCCGCCTTCGGCCGTCCCGAGCCGCTGCTCGTGCCCGCGCGCCTCGATCTGGCGGCGGTACGGTCGCGGGCGGCTGCCGACGGTGTGCCGCCGCTGCTGCGCGGTCTGGTCCGCGCGCCGCTGCGCCGGGTGGCCGCCGCCGCGCCGGCCGGTGGCGGCGGTCTGGCGGCCGAGCTCGCCGGTCTCGACGAGGCCGGGCAGCAGCGCAGGATCACGGACCTGGTGCGGGAGCAGGCGGCCGCGGTGCTCGGTCACGCGTCGGCGGCTGCCGTCGACGTCACCTCCGGGTTCAAGGACCTCGGCTTCGACTCGCTGAGCGCGGTGGAGCTGCGCAACCGGATCAACGCGGCGACGGGGCTTCGCCTCTCGGCCACCCTGGTCTTCGACTACCCCTCGCCGCAGGCCCTGGTGGCGCATCTGCGGGAGCGGCTCACGTCCTCGGGCGCGCGGGGGGCGTCCGGTGGTTCCGCGCTCGTCCCGGCGGCGCGGTCCGCGGCCGGGGGCGGGGCGGACGACGCGTACGAGCCGATCGCGATCGTCGGCATGGCCTGCCGCTTCCCGGGCGGGGTGTCCTCGCCCGAGGACCTGTGGCGGCTGGTGAGCGAGGGCACGGACGCGATCGGGCCGTTCCCCGGGGACCGCGGCTGGGATCTGGAGAACCTGTACGACCCCGACCCGGAGGCGGTCGGCAGGTCCAGCACGGACCAGGGCGGGTTCCTGTACCGCGCGGGCGAGTTCGACGCCGAGTTCTTCGGCATCAGCCCGCGCGAGGCGACGGCCATGGACCCGCAGCAGCGGCTGCTCCTGGAGACCGCGTGGGAGACCTTCGAGCGGGCCGGCATCGACCCGGGCGAGGTGCGGGGCAGCGACACGGGCGTGTTCGCGGGCACGATGTACCACGACTACGCGCCGCATGTGCAGCAGATGCCGGAGGAGCTCGAAGGCATCCTCCTGACGGGCACGCTCGGGAGCGTGGTGTCGGGCCGCATCGCCTACACGTACGGCCTGGAGGGTCCGGCGATCACCGTGGACACGGCGTGCTCGTCGTCGCTGGTGGCGCTGCACCTGGCCGCGCAGTCGCTGCGGCAGGGCGAGTGCTCCCTGGCCCTGGCGGGCGGCGCGACGGTGATGGCGACTCCGGGCACGTTCGTGGAGTTCAGCCGGCAGCGCGGTCTCTCGCCGGACGGCCGCTGCAAGTCGTTCTCCAGTGCCGCCGACGGCACCGGCTGGAGCGAGGGCGTCGGCCTGCTGCTCCTGGAGCGGTTGTCGGACGCGCGCCGCAACGGGCACCGGGTGCTCGCGGTGGTGCGGGGCACGGCCACCAACCAGGACGGCGCCAGCAACGGTCTGACCGCGCCGAACGGTCCCTCGCAGGAGCGGGTGATCCGTCAGGCCCTGGCCAACGCGCGCCTGACCGCCGACCAGGTCGACGCCGTCGAGGCGCACGGCACCGGCACCCGGCTCGGCGACCCGATCGAGGCGCAGGCCCTGATCAACACGTACGGCATGGAACGTGACGCCGAACACCCGCTCTGGCTCGGCTCGTTGAAGTCCAACATCGGGCACTCCCAGGCGGCGGCCGGTGTCGGCGGCGTCATCAAGATGATCATGGCGATGCGGAACGAGGTCCTGCCCAGGACCCTGCACGCGGAGGAGCCGACGGATCACGTCGACTGGTCGGACGGCACCGTACGGCTGCTCACCGAGAACCGGCCCTGGCTGCCGGCCGACCGGGAGCCGCGCCGGGCGGGCGTCTCCTCCTTCGGCATCAGCGGCACCAACGCCCACGTCATCATCGAGCAGGCACCGGAAGAGACCGACGCGACTCCTCAGCACGAACTCCCCCACCTGCCCTGGCTGTTGTCGGCCAAGAGCGAGGAGGCCCTGCGCGAACAGGCCCGCCTGCTCCACACCTACACCACGGAACACCCCGAGACCCCCGCACCACAGGTCGCCGCCACCCTCGCCGCCCGCACCCGCTTCGACCACCGCGCCGTCGTCACGGCCGACGACCACGAGACACTGCTCACCGCCCTCGACGCCCTCGCCGCGGGCAGGGAGGCCCCGGGTCTGACCGCGGGTACCGCGCTCACCGGCGGCACCGCGTTCCTGTTCACCGGACAGGGCAGCCAGCGGCTCGGCATGGGCCGTGAACTCCACGCCGCCGACCCGGTGTTCGCCGCCGCCCTCGACGAGGCGCTCGTGGCGCTCGACCGGCATCTCGACCGGCCGCTGCGGGAGGTGATGTGGGGCGAGGACGCGGAGCTGCTGAACCGCACGGAGTACACCCAGCCGGCCCTGTTCGCCCTGCAGACCGCGCTCCACCGGGCCCTTGAGCACCGGGGCGTCGTCCCGGACCAACTGGCGGGCCACTCCATCGGCGAGATCGCCGCCGCGCACGCCGCCGGCGTCCTCGACCTGGACGACGCGGCCCGGCTCGTCACGGTCCGCGGCCGGCTGATGCAGGCGCTGCCGGCGGGCGGCGCGATGATCGCCGTCCAGGCGACCGAGGAGGAGGTGCTGCCGCACCTCACCCCGGGGCTGTCCGTCGCCGCGCTCAACGCGCCGGACTCCACCGTGGTCTCGGGCGTCGAGGAGGACGCGCTCGCGGTCCGCGACGCGTTCGCCGCGCTCGGCCGACGCACCACCCGGCTCAAGGTCAGCCACGCCTTCCACTCGCCGCTCATGGAGCCGATGCTCCGCGCGTTCGAGGAGGCCGTGGCGGGGATCCGCTTCCGGCAGCCGTCGGTCCCGCTCGTCATGAGCGGCGACCCGACCACCGCGGCCTACTGGACGGCGCACATCCGCGACACGGTCCGCTTCACCGACCACGTCCGGGTCCTGGAGGAGCGCGGCGTCGTGCGGTACGTCGAGCTCGGCCCGGACGCGATCCTGACGGCCCTCGCCCGGCAGTCGCTGTCCGGCGCCGCCGTCCTCGCCCCGGCGCTGCGGCGCGGCGGCGACGAGGCGGGCACGTTCGGTGCGGCCCTGGCCCGGCTGCACGTCGGCGGGGTCTCCCCCACGGACTGGCGGCCGGACCGCACCCCGGCGCATCCCGAGGACCTGCCGACCTACCCCTTCCGGCAGGACCACTACTGGCTCACCCGCCGCGTGGAGCGGCCGGGCGGCGCCGGATCGGGGCACGCGCTGGTGGACACCGCGGTCCGGCTCGCCGACGACGACGGGTTCGTGCTGGCCGGGCGGCTGTCCCGGCGCAGCCACCCGTGGCTGGAGGAGCACGCGGTCGGCGGGGCGGTCCTGCTGCCCGGCGCGGCCCTGGTCGACCTGGCCCTGCACGCGGCGGACCTCGCGGCGGCCGGGTCGGTCGACGACCTGACCCTGGAGGCCCCGCTCGTGCTGCCCGAGTCGGGCGCCGTCGACCTCCAGGTGCGGGTCGGCGCGCCCGACGAGGCGGGCCGCAGGCCGCTCGCCGTGCACGCCCGCCCGGTGGACGGCGGCGAGGAGACCGCCGGGGCCGGTGGCGGGACGGACTGGACCCGGCACGCGACCGGCACGCTCGCCGGTGCGCCCGGGGGCGCGTCCGCGGAGCACCTCGCCTGGCCGCCGGCCGGGGAGCCGGTGGACCTCACCGACGCGTACGAGGCGCTCGCCGGGCGCGGGTACGCGTACGGGCCGCTGTTCCAGGGCCTGACGGGCCTGTGGCGGGACGGCGAGGACCTGTACGCCGAGGTCGCCCTGCCGGACGACGCCGAGGGCGGCGCCACCGCGGGTCACGTGCTGCATCCCGCGCTGCTCGACGCGGCGCTGCACGCCCTGCTCGTGGCCGACCCGGAGGCGCCGCTGCGGGTGCCGTTCAGCTGGTCCGGCATCTCGGCGCACGCCGAGGGCGCCCGGTCGCTGCGGGTGCGGCTGCGCAGGACCGGGCCGGACACGGCGGCCCTGACGCTGGCCGACGCGACCGGCGCGCCGGTGGCGGAGGTGGCCGAACTGGCCCTGCGCACCGTGGACCCGAGCGCGCTCGCCCAGGCCTCGGGCGGGTCCCGCGATCCGCTGTACGTGCTGCGCTGGCGGCAGGTTCCCGTGGAGCGGCCGACGGATCCGGAGGCGCCGGCCGCCTCGTGGGCGACGCTCGGCAAGCACGGTGACGCGGTGGCCGACCGGCTGGGCGTCCGGGTCCGGCACGCGGACCTGGCGGGGCTGCGGGCCGCGCTGGACGCGGGCGGTCCCGTGCCGTCGGTGGTCGTGCTGCCCTGGCGCGAGGACGGCGAGGACGTGCTCGCCGCCGCCGATGCCACGGCGGTCGACGCGCTGGCCGTGGTGCAGGAGTGGCTCTCCGACGAGCGCCTCGCCGACACCAGGCTCCTCATGGTCACGAGCGGCGCCGTCGCGGCGGGGCCGGATCCCCGCGTGACGTCGCCGGGCGTGTCGACGGTGTGGGGTCTGCTGCGGACCGCGCAGCAGGAGACCGAGGGCCTCTTCACGCTGGTGGACCTCCCGCCGGCGCCGGTGACCGACGGTGCCGTGGGCGGCTCCGGGGGCGACTGGGCGGCGGAGGCGGAGTCGCTGCCCGCCGTGGCCGCCTCCGGGCGTGGCGAAGTGGCCGTACGGGACGGGCAGCTGTTCGCCCCGACGCTGGCCCGCGCCGACCGGGACCGCGCCGAAGGGACGGCGGGCTCCGAAGGCGCTCCGGGCGCGGGGCGGTTCGATCCGGAGGGGACGGTACTCATCACCGGAGGCACCGGCGCGCTCGGCAGTCTGCTGGCCCGTCATCTCGTGACGAAGCACGGCGCACGCCACCTCGTCCTCACCAGCCGACG
>NZ_JBHWFF010000072.1:0-7441 GCF_042733785.1 Streptomyces sp. NPDC059695
GGTGCGGGTCAGGGCGCGGGAGCCTGGGCCCGGCAAGGGGCGCCGTTCCGTTGTGCCCACCCGTTCCGCCCCAGCGGAACGATTGCCCACAACGGGGCGGGCGCGGGCCCACAACGGGGCGGGCGCGGGCCCACAACGGGGCGGGCGCGGTCCCACAACGGGGCGGGCGCGGTCCCACAACGGGGCGGGCGCGGGCCCACAACGGGGCGGGCGTGCGCCCACAACGGCGGCCCGCGGGCCCACAAACGGGCGGCCCGCAGCCCCCGGCGCCACCGCGCCGACCCGTACCGTTGTCCCCCGTGACCCCCTCCGGCCCCGGCCCCGCCCCCGGCACCCTCTACAGCCGTCTCCGCGACTGGTTCCGCGCGCATCCGCTCGCCTTCGACGCCACGATCGCCGCCGGCGCGCTCGTCTGCATGATCGCCGGGTCCTTCACCGATCCGCACGGCAGCCCGGACGGGCCGACCTTCGGGGACCGCAGCCCGGGCCCGTGGAGCGTGCTGATCATGGTCCTGGGGGCCGCCGCGCTCGTGATGCGCCGGCGCCGCCCGTTCGCCGTGCTCGCCTTCACCGTCACGGTCAGCCTCGTCGAGCTGGTCAACGACAACCGCCCGGCCCCGATCGCGATGGCCGCCGTCGTCGCGCTCTACACGGTGGCCTCGCGCACCGACCGGCCCACCACCTGGCGGGTCGGCCTCGCGACGATGGCCGTGCTGACCGCCGCGGCCATGGCCTTCGGGCCGACCCCCTGGTACGCGCAGGAGAACCTCGGCGTCTTCGCCTGGACCGGGATGGCGGCGGCCGCAGGGGACGCCGTCCGCAGCCGCCGGGCCTTCGTCGACGCGATCCGGGAGCGGGCGGAGCGGGCCGAGCGGACCCGCGAGGAGGAGGCCGGACGGCGGGTCGCCGAGGAGCGGCTCCGGATCGCCCGCGACCTCCACGACGTCGTCGCCCACCACATCGCCCTGGTGAACGTCCAGGCCGGGGTCGCCGCCCACGTGATGGACAAGCGCCCCGACCAGGCCAAGGAGGCCCTGGCGCACGTCCGCGAGGCCAGCCGCTCCGCCCTGGACGAGCTGCGCGCCACCGTCGGCCTGCTGCGCCAGTCCGGCGACCCGGAGGCCCCCACCGAGCCCGCGCCCGGCCTCGCCGTCCTCGACGGGCTGCTCGACAGCTTCCGCAAGGCCGGCCTCCCGATCGCCCTGGCCCGCGCCGACGAGGGCCTGACGCTCCCCGCGACCGTCGACCTCGCCGCGTACCGGATCGTGCAGGAGGCCCTGACCAACGTCCGCAAGCACGCCGGTCCGGACGCGAAGGCGGAGGTGAGCGTCGTCCGGGTGGGCCGTACGGTCGAGATCACCGTCCTCGACAACGGCACGCCCGGGACGGACCCGCCGCGGGCCGCCGAGCAGCCCCCCGTCGGCGGCCACGGCCTGCTCGGCATGCGCGAGCGGGTCGGCGCGCTCGGCGGCACCCTCACCGCCGCCCCCCGCTACGGCGGGGGTTTCCGCGTGCAGGCGATACTGCCGGTGACGTCCCGCACGGGGGAGGACCACGCATGACGATTCGCGTACTGCTCGCCGACGACCAGGCCCTGCTCCGCAGCGCCTTCAAGGTCCTGGTGGACTCCGAGCCCGACATGGAGGTCGTGGGGGAGGCGCCGGACGGCGCCGAGGCGGTCGCGCTCGCCCGCGCCACCCGGCCCGACGTCGTGCTCATGGACATCCGCATGCCGGGCACCGACGGCCTCGCCGCCACCCGGACGATCACCGCCGATCCCGAGCTCGCCGACGTGCGGATCGTCATGCTGACCACCTTCGAGGTCGACGAGTACGTCGTGCAGTCGCTGCGCGCCGGGGCCTCCGGCTTCCTCGGCAAGGGGGCCGAACCGGAGGAGCTCCTCGGCGCGATCCGGATCGCGCACGCCGGCGAGGCGCTGCTCTCCCCGGCCGCCACCAAGGGGCTGATCGCCACCTTCCTCGCGCAGGGCGCCGGGGCGGAGACCGTGGGCGCGGGCGGCGGCGCCCGCACCGCGCGGCTCGCCGCGCTCACCGCACGGGAGCGGGAGGTCCTCGTGCTCGTCGCGGGAGGCCTCTCGAACGACGAGATCGCCGAGCGGCTCGACGTCAGCCCGCTGACCGTGAAGACGCACGTCAACCGCACCATGGCCAAGCTGGGGGCCCGCGACCGGGCCCAGCTGGTGGTCACGGCCTACGAGTCGGGTCTCGTACGCCCCCGGGTGGAGTGAGCGCGTACTCCAGACGCGGTATGCGCGGGATAAGGAAGTGGACCCGGGGGCCGAGGACTTCTCGGCGTGGATCGCTGATCGTGTAGGTGGGGGGTGCCGCGGTGTGCCCGCCAGTCGACGAGTACGCCACAGAAGAGAGACCCCATGTCCTGGCTGTCCAGATTCAGCCTCGCGCAACGGGCCCTGATCGGGCTGATGTCCATTGTCGCGATCGTGTTCGGCGCGATCGCGATCCCGCAGCTGAAGCAGCAGTTGTTCCCCTCGATCGAGCTGCCCATGGTCTCGGTCCTCGCCCCCTACCAGGGCGCCTCTCCCGATGTGGTCGAGAAGCAGGTCGTCGAGCCGCTGGAGGACAATCTGAAGGCCGTCGACGGCCTGAAGTCGGTCACCTCGACGGCCTCCGAGGGCATGGCCGTCGTCATGGCCTCCTTCGACTACGGCGACGAGTCGACGAAGCAGCTGGTCGCCGACGTCCAGCAGGCGGTGAACCGGGCCCGCGCCCAGCTGCCCGACTCCGTCGACCCGCAGGTGATCGCCGGTTCGACGGACGACATGCCGACCGTCGTCCTCGCCGCCGCTTCCGACAAGGACCCGCAGGCGCTCGCCGACCAGCTGGAGCGGACCGTCGTGCCCGCCCTCCAGGACATCGAGGGCGTCGGCCAGGTCTCCGTCAGCGGCGTCCAGGACCTCCAGGTGTCCGTCACCCCGGACGAGCGCAAGCTCGCCGCGGCCGGACTGAACTCCATGAAGCTCGCCGAGGCCCTCCGCTCCGGCGGTGCCACGATGCCGGCCGGTGCCTTCTCGGAGGCCGGCAAGTCCCGCACGATCCAGGTCGGCGGCGGCTACACCTCGCTGCGGCAGATCGAGGACCTCCGCATCCCGGCGGCCGTCCCCGGCCAGGGCAAGGCGGTCCGGCTCGGCGACGTCGCCACCGTGCGGCAGGAGGAGTCGCCGCGCACCTCCCTCACGCGGACGAACGGCAAGCCCAGCCTCGCCGTCATGGCCACCATGGACAAGGACGGCAGCGCCGTCGCCATCTCCGACGCCGTCGAGGAGAAGCTGCCCGAGCTGCGCCGCGACCTCGGCGCCGGCGCCCAGCTGACCGTGGTCTCCGACCAGGGCCCGGCCGTCGCCAAGGCCGTCTCCGGTCTGACCACGGAGGGCGCGCTCGGCCTCGTCATGGCCGTCCTGGTGATCCTGGTCTTCCTCGCGTCGATCCGCTCGACGCTGGTCACCGCGGTCTCCATCCCGCTCTCGGTCGTCCTCGCGCTCATCGTGCTGTGGACCCGCGACCTCTCGCTCAACATGCTGACGCTGGGCGCGCTCACCATCGCCATCGGCCGTGTCGTCGACGACTCGATCGTGGTCCTGGAGAACATCAAGCGTCACCTGGGCTACGGCGAGGAGCGCCAGTCCGCGATCCTCACCGCGGTCCGCGAGGTGGCGGGCGCCGTCACCTCCTCGACCCTCACCACCGTCGCCGTCTTCCTGCCGATCGGTCTGACCGGCGGCATGATCGGCGAGCTGTTCGGCTCGTTCTCGCTGACGGTGACGGCGGCCCTGCTCGCCTCACTGCTGGTCTCCCTGACCGTGGTCCCGGTGCTGTCGTACTGGTTCCTGCGCGCCCCCAAGGGCACCTCGGAGGACCTGGCGGAGGCGCGCAGGCTCGCCGAGGAGAAGGAGGAGAAGAGCCGCCTCCAGCGCCTGTACGTGCCGGTCCTGCGGTTCGCGACCCGGCGCCGGCTCACGAGCCTGGCGATCGCCGTCGTCGTCCTGGTCGCCACCTTCGGCATGGCCCCGCTCCTGAAGACGAACTTCTTCGACCAGGGCGAGCAGGAGGTCCTGAACATCCGGCAGGAGCTGGCGCCCGGCACCAGCCTGAGCGCCTCGGACGAGGCCGCGAAGAAGATCGAGAAGGTCCTCGCGGAGACCGAGGGCGTCAAGGACTACCAGGTCACCGTGGGCTCCTCGGGCTTCATGGCGGCGTTCGGCGGGGGCACCGGCTCCAACCAGGCCTCGTACAAGGTGAGCCTGGACGACTCCGCCGCGTACGAGAAGACCCGTGACGCCATCGAGAAGGGCCTCGGCGCCCTCGACGGCATCGGCGACACCACCATCGCGGCGGGCGACGGCTTCGGCTCGGGCGATCTGAGCGTGGTCGTGAAGGCCGCGGACCCGGAGGTCCTCAAGAAGGCCTCCGACCAGGTCCGGTCCGCGATCGCCGGGCTCAAGGACGTCACCGACGTCCAGAGCGACCTGTCGCAGTCCGTCCCGCGGATCTCCGTGAAGGCGAACGCCAAGGCGGCCGACGCCGGCTTCGACACCACCTCGCTCGGCGCGATCGTCGCCCAGTCCGTCCGGGGCACCCCGGCCGCCAAGGCGATCCTCGACGACAGCGAGCGGGACGTCCTCATCACCTCGGCCCACCCCGCGACCACCCTGGCCGCGCTCAGGGCGCTGCCGCTCGGCCCGGTGAAGCTGGGCGACATCGCGACCGTCGAGCTGGTCCCCGGCCCGGTCTCGATGACCCGGATCGACGGGGCGCGCGCCGCGACGATCACGGCCAAGCCGGTCGGTGACAACACCGGCGCGGTGAGCGCCTCCCTGCAGTCGAAGATCAGCGCGCTCGACCTTCCGGAGGGCGCCACCGCGACCATCGGCGGTGTCTCCGAGGACCAGAACGAGGCCTTCCTCAACCTGTTCCTGGCGATGCTCGCGGCCGTCGCGATCGTCTTCATGCTGCTCGTGGCGACCTTCCGGTCGCTGATCCAGCCGCTGATCCTGCTGGTCTCGATCCCGTTCGCGGCGACGGGAGCGATCGGTCTGCTGGTGGTCACGGGCACCGCGATGGGCGTCCCGGCGATGATCGGCATGCTGATGCTCATCGGCATCGTCGTCACCAACGCGATCGTCCTGATCGACCTGATCAACCAGTACCGGGCGCAGGGCCTGGGCGTCGTCGAAGCGGTGATCGAGGGCGGCCGGCACCGTCTCCGCCCGATCCTGATGACGGCCCTGGCGACGATCTTCGCCCTGCTGCCGATGGCCCTCGGCATCACCGGTGAGGGCGGGTTCATCGCCCAGCCGCTGGCCGTGGTGGTGATCGGCGGTCTGATCACCTCGACGCTGCTGACCCTGCTCCTCGTCCCGACGCTCTACGCGATGGTGGAGCTCCGCAAGGAGCGCCGCGCGAAGAAGAAGGCGGCCAAGAAGGGCGGCGCGGAGATCCCGGAGCAGCCGACGGACGCGAACACGGACACGGACGCGGCCCTGCTGGACGCCCTGGACGTCTAGACGCCGTGTGTACGCCGAAGGGCGCCCCGCACCGAGCGGGGCGCCCTTCGGGCGTATCCGGGGAGAACCGTTACGGCAGCGCCAGCATCCGCTCCAGGGCGAGCTTGGCGAAGCTCTCCGTCTCCTTGTCGACCTGGATCTGGTTGACGAGGTTGCCCTCGGCCAGGGACTCCAGGGTCCACACCAGGTGGGGGAGGTCGATGCGGTTCATGGTCGAGCAGAAGCACACCGTCTTGTCGAGGAAGACGATCTCCTTGTCCTGGTCGGCGAATCGGTTCGCCAGCCGGCGGACGAGGTTCAGCTCGGTGCCGATCGCCCACTTGGAACCGGCCGGGGCCGCCTCCAGGGTGTTGATGATGTACTCGGTCGAGCCCACGTAGTCCGCGGCGGCCACGACCTCGTGCCGGCACTCGGGGTGGACGAGCACGTTCACGCCGGGGATGCGCTCGCGGACGTCGTTCACCGAGTCCAGCGAGAAGCGTCCGTGCACCGAGCAGTGGCCCCGCCAGAGGATCATCTTGGCGGCGCGCAGCTCCTCGACGGTGAGACCGCCGTTGGGCTTGTGCGGGTTGTAGAGCACGCAGTCGTCGAGGGACATGCCCATGTCGCGGACGGCGGTGTTGCGGCCCAGGTGCTGGTCCGGCAGGAAGAGCACCTTCTCGCCCTGCTCGAAGGCCCAGTCCAGGGCCCGCTCGGCGTTGGACGAGGTGCAGATCGTGCCCCCGTGCTTGCCGGTGAAGGCCTTGATGTCGGCCGAGGAGTTCATGTAGGAGACGGGCACGACCTGCTCGGCGACGCCGGCCTCGGTCAGCACGTCCCAGCACTCGGCGACCTGCTCGGCGGTGGCCATGTCGGCCATCGAGCAGCCGGCCGCGAGGTCGGGCAGGACGACCTTCTGGTCGTCACCGGTGAGGATGTCGGCCGATTCGGCCATGAAGTGCACACCGCAGAAGACGATGTACTCCGCCTCGGGCTTCGCGGCGGCGTCGCGCGCGAGCTTGAAGGAGTCGCCGGTCACGTCGGCGAACTGGATGACCTCGTCGCGCTGGTAGTGGTGGCCGAGCACGAAGACCTTGTCCCCGAGCTTCTCCTTCGCGGCGCGGGCGCGCTCCACGAGGTCCGGGTCGGAGGGCGACGGCAGATCGCCGGGACACTCCACGCCGCGCTCGCTCTTGGGGTCGGCTTCGCGACCGAGCAGGAGCAGGGCGAGCGGCGTCGGCTGCACATCCAGGGGCTGGGCGGTGGTCACGTCACGCACCCTTTCTTCGGGGTCTTCGGGAAACGCTTTTCGTCGAAATGACGCTATCTATCATAACCGCTTCACGTCAGGATGACGATGGCCATAGTGTCGATGTGACGAATTCGCAGTCCGTGGTTCCTGGTCAGGGTGTGCGAGCATGAAAGAGGGAAGACCCCACTCGGCCCGGAATGAATCCGGGGCACCGTCGGTTGCAACCGTCGGCAAGCAGTCTCCGTACACACCGGGAGAGAAGCAGATGTCCGTATCGGACGAGAAGACCACTGTCAGCGACGGCATCCTCCTGTCCGACGCCGCCGCGGCCAAGGTCAAGGCCCTCCTCGACCAGGAAGGCCGCGAGGACCTGGCCCTGCGCGTCGCCGTTCAGCCCGGTGGCTGCTCCGGCCTGCGGTACCAGCTGTTCTTCGACGAGCGCTCGCTCGACGGCGACGTCGTGAAGGACTTCGACGGCGTCAAGGTCGTCACCGACCGCATGAGCGCCCCGTACCTGGGCGGCGCGTCGATCGACTTCGTCGACACCATCGAGAAGCAGGGCTTCACCATCGACAACCCGAACGCCACGGGCTCCTGCGCCTGCGGCGACTCGTTCAGCTAAGTCGGTACGCGCGTGAGGGCGGCGGCCCCGGGGACCTCCCCGGGGC
>NZ_JBHWFF010000073.1:0-4950 GCF_042733785.1 Streptomyces sp. NPDC059695
CCGGCGCCGTCGCCGCGCAGGGTGACGATCGTGTTGCCGTTGCGGTCGACGACCGCGACCGACACCCGCTGGTTCTCCTTCTCGGCGGCGTCGAGGGTCGCCTGCGCGGCCTTCGTGGCAGCCTCGATCGTCAGGTGGGCGGTGCGGGTGGTGTTCTTGTTCTTGGCGTCCGCCGTGGCGACGGCGGCGGCCGGCGCGGCGGCCGTGTCCTCGCCGGTGGCGCTCGCGGAGTAGGCCCCGAAGCCGCCGAGGGCGAGAGCGGCGACGATCGCGCCACCGGTCACGACACGGGTGCGCGAGGAGGCCTTCTTCACGTGCTTCATGGGATCTGCTCCAGTGAACTCGGGGAATCGCGGGGGCCGTCGGGAAGCCGTGGCCCGCTCTCCCCTCCATCCTGGGCGCGCACCCCCGCGCCGTCCGTCGGCGTCCCGGCTGCGTCCTGCGCCCGCAACGGTGGACCCCGGGGTCATCCGATCGGTTGACCCCGGGGTGGCGGGGACCGCGCCGTCAGTGCCCCCGCGTCTCCTCGCCCCACCGCGCCGCCAGTTCGGTGAAGGCGCCCGCCGCCGCGCTCCGGTAGCCGGCCGCGCGCCGCAGGAGGGCGACCGCGCGGGCCGGGAGCGCGGGGGAGAGCGGCACCGGGCTCAGCCGGGGCTGGTCCCGGGTGACGGCGTCGGGCAGGACCGTGGCCAGGGTCGTGCGCCGGACGATCTCGGTGAGCGCGGTCACGGAGTTGGCCTCGACCGCGATCACGGGCCGGACGCGGTGCCCGGACACGTACGCGTCGATGTGCAGCCGGGTGGCGAAGTCCGCGCTGAGCAGCGCCAGATGATGCCCGGTCAGCTCGTCGGCCGGCACCGGCTCGGTCCGTCCGGCGAAGGGGTGGTCGGGGCCCACGACGAGACCGAGGGTCTCCGTGAACAGTTCCGTGGCCTCGACCCCCGGGAGGTGCTCGCCGTGGAAGGCGATGCCCAGGTCCAGCCGGTCGGCGAGGAGCTCGGCCTCGATGCGGTCCTGGGGCAGCTCCCGCACCTCCACTCCGATGCCCGGGTGGCGGGCGTGGAAGCCGGCGACGAGCGGGCCGGTGAGGTACGCGGTGAACGTGGGCGTGACGGCGAGCCGGAGGTGGCCCCGGGACAGGTCGCGGACGTCGAGCACCGCCCGTTCGCCCGCCGCCAGGTCCCGCAGGGCGCGCCGGGCGTGGCGCGCGTACGTCTCCCCGGCGTCCGTGAGGCGCACGGTGCGGCCGGTGCGGTCCAGAAGCTGCGCCCCGAGGGCCTTCTCCAGCTGCCTGATCTGCTGGGACAGCGTCGGCTGGGCGATCCGGAGCTCCTCGGCGGCCCGGGTGAAGCTGGCGTGCTCGGCGACGGCGAGCAGATAGCGGAGATGGCGGAGTTCCGGCTGCATGCGACCGACTATAGATCGCATCTATAGCAGACATCGACAACAGGTCTTGGACGCTATAGCCCCTGGTCGTGCACGGTGGGGACATGCCCCACTTCGCCGAGGGAATCGCCCGCTTCCAGCGGGAGGTCTTCCCTGCCAAGGCCGGCCTCTTCGCCCGCCTGGCCACCGCCCACCGGCCCCGCACGCTGTTCATCGGCTGCTCGGACGCCCGTGTCGTACCCGAACTGATCACCCAGACCGATCCCGGCGAGCTCTTCGTCATCCGTACCGCCGGCAACCTCGTCCCCGCCCACACCCCGGGCGCGGACGGAGTCACCGCCGGTGTCGAGTACGCCGTCGCGGTCCTGGGCGTGCGGGACATCGTCGTCTGCGGGCACTCCGCCTGCGGCGCGATGACCGCGCTCGCCGAGGGCCACGACCTGAGCGCCGCGCCCGCCGTCGCCGCCTGGCTGCGGCACGCCGACGCCTCCGTCGCCCGCGCGGCGGCCGGCGGGCCGGCCGACGTGGCCGCCCTGGTCCGGGAGAACGTCGCCGCGCAGCTGGCGAACCTGGCCACCCACCCCTCGGTGGCCCGCGCCCTGGCCGCCGGCGAGGTACGGCTGCACGGCTGGGTCTTCGACATCGCCGACGGCACCGTCGAGGAACTCCCCGCCGCGGCCGCCCCCGCGCTCGCCGCCTGAACCCCCGCTCCCCCTCAAGGAAGGACGTACCCCTCGTGGTGCACTCCCAGTTCGACCCCACCGCCCGTCGCGCCCTCGCGGTCGCCGCCGTCGACGCCAAGATCCGCAAGGACCTGAGCTGGCAGCAGATCGCGGACGTCTCCGGCCACTCCGTCGCCTTCACCACCGCCGCCGTCCTCGGCCAGCACGCCCTGCCGGAGCACTCCGCCCGGGCCGTCGCCGAGCTCCTCGGCCTCGACGAGGACGCGGTGCGCCTGCTGCGCACGATCCCCACGCGCGGCTCCCTCGACGGCGCCGTCCCCACCGACCCGACCGTCTACCGCTTCTACGAGATGCTCCAGGTCTACGGAACGACGCTCAAGGAGCTCGTGCACGAGCAGTTCGGCGACGGGATCATCTCGGCGATCAACTTCAGGCTGGACGTGAAGAAGGTCGCCGACCCGGAGGGCGGCGAGCGCGCCGTCATCACCCTGGACGGCAAGTACCTGCCGACCAAGCCCTTCTGACGCCGCCCCCGGCGCGGGGCCGGCCACCACCGCCGGCCCCGCCCCGGAGGAGGTCCGGCCGAGGTCCGGGAAACCGGCCCGGAGCGCGCGCGACGGCCTCAGCTTCCGGGGGCCCCGCACACGGTTCTATGGTGGGCGGCGCAGATCGCGCGGACCGCGCGGTCCTCCGCGGGCACGCGCCCGATCCGGCGGCCAACCCGGCGGCAGGGTCGCACCCGCACGACACGAGGAGTTCCATGGACATCGCCGGCTCCGCCGCTCTCGTCACCGGCGCCGCCTCCGGCCTCGGCGCCGCCACCGCCGCCGCGCTCGCCGCGCGCGGCGCCACCGTCTACGGCCTGGACCTGGACAAGGCCGTGGCCGCGGCCGGAGCGCTGCCCGAGGGCGTCCGGCTGCTCGCCGCGGACGTCACCGACGAGGACCAGGTGCGCGAGGCGCTCGCCGCGGTCGACGCCGACGGCGCCGAGCTGCGGCTCGCCGTGAACTGCGCCGGCATCGCCCCCTCCGCCCGCATCCTGGGCCGCAAGGGACCGCACGACCTCGACCTGTTCCGCGCGGTGCTGAACGTCAACCTGCTCGGCACCTTCAACGTGATGCGGCTCGCCGCCGAGGCCATCGCCCGCCACGAGCCGGACGAGCACGGACAGCGCGGCCTCGTCGTCAACACCGCCTCGATCGCCGCCTTCGAGGGCCAGGTCGGCCAGATCGCGTACGCCGCCTCCAAGGCGGGCGTCGCCGGCATGACCGTCACCGCCGCGCGTGACCTGGCCCAGTTCGGCATCCGGGTCGTCACGATCGCCCCCGGCATCGTCGACACCCCGATGATGGCCGGGTTCGGCGAGGACGTCCGGGCCGGTCTCGCCGCGAGCGTCACCTTCCCGCAGCGCCTCGCGCGCCCGGAGGAGTACGCCCGGCTCGTGACGATGATCGCCGAGCACGACTACCTCAACGGCGAGACGATCCGGATGGACGGCGCCCTGCGGATGACCGCCCGCTGAGCCTCCGTACCCCCGTGGCAGCACTCGGTGTCGGAACTGTCCGGCACCGAGTGCCGCACCGGCGCGCCGCGAATGTTAGGTTCGGGCCATGGGAACAGCGTCGACGAACTCCACGAAGCCCGCGATGCGGGACTCCCTCATCGCCGCGGCCTTCCAGCTCTTCCTGGAGCGGGGCTACGAGCAGACCACCGTCGACGACATCGTCACCCTCGCGGGCGTCGGCCGACGGTCCTTCTTCCGGTACTTCCCGTCGAAGGAGGACGTGGTCTTCCCCGACCACGAGCAGTGCCTCGCCGACATGACCCGCTTCCTCGCGGCGAGCGCCGACTCCGACGACCCGGTCGTCCGCGTCTGCGACGCCGCCCGGCTCGTCATGCGGATGTACGCCGAGAACCCCACCTTCTCCGTGCAGCGCTACCGGCTCACCCGCGAGGTGGCCGGACTGCGCACGTACGAGCTGTCGGTGGTCTGGCGGTACGAGAAGACCCTCGGCGACTACCTGCGCACCCGCTGGGCCGACCGCCGGGACGGCACCCTGCGAGCCAACGTCGTCGCGGCGGCCGTGGTCGCCGCCCACAACCACGCCCTGCGGCACTGGCTGCGCTCGGGCGGCGAGGGCGACCCGCTGGCCGAGGTCGACGGGGCCCTGGAGTTCGTCCGCTCCACGTGGGCCACGGGCCAGGTCGTGGACGCGCCGGCCGAGGAGGCCGAGGACGTCGTCGTGGTGATCACCAAGCGCTCCACCCCCATGTGGCGCGTGGTGCGCGAGGTGGAGTCGAGCCTCGGCGAGGGCTGAGGGGCCGGACGGAGCCCTTCAGGGTTCTCAGTATCTCGAATTGAGGGAACTCAGGTCTTTATTTGATGGCACTCAGTGCCATATCTTTGCTCCATGCACGGTCGAGCCGTCGAGTGCAAGGAGAAGGCATCGTGTTCCACACGGGACTGAGGAGCGGGACCGCCGTCCAGGCCGACGAGCCGGCCCCCGACCCCGAGCTGTACTTCCAGCGCTGCCGCTGGTGCCACACCACCACCTTCCAGCGCCTGCTCTGTCCGACCTGTGGGTCGACCGACCTCGCGCCCGAACTCAGCGAGGGCGAGGGTGTGATCTCCGTGCGCCGCGGGGTCGCCGCCGCCGACGCCGACCTCTGGCCGGTCCACATGACGGAGGGCTTCGTGGTCCGCTGCCGGGTCGACGGACCGCCGCACGCGGTGCGCCCCGGCGTCCGGGTCAAGGTCTCCGGCACCGCGGTCTCCGGACGCAGGCCGGTCGTGCGGCTCTGCGAGGAGGTCCCGCTCGACGGCTGGTACTCCCCCAGATACGTACATGACATGCGGACGGGCGGGCGCACGGATCGTATC
>NZ_JBHWFF010000074.1:0-4831 GCF_042733785.1 Streptomyces sp. NPDC059695
ATCACCCCGGCCTTGCGGCGGCCGGGGCGTGGGGGGCCCCCGGGGGGGGGGGCGCCCCGGGGGGGGCCCCCCCGGGCCCGCGCCGTCGGCCGGGGGAAGGGGGCCCCGGGCCGTCAGGCGCGGAAACCGGCCGGGCGCTCGGGGGAGGCGTCGGCGAGGGCCTTCACGACGGCGTCGACACCGGCGCGGAGTCCGTACACGGGGGTGTCGGGCTGCTGGCGCCAGGACGTGTCGATGCCGCCGGCGTCGACGGTGTCGAAGCCGAGCTCGTCGATGAGCGCGCGGACGGTGTTCTTGGCGGTCTCGTCGTCGCCGGCGACGGGCAGCGCGAGGCGCTCGGGGTCGCCGGCCGGGCGGGGCCGCTCCAGGACGTCCTGCGCGTAGGTGCCGTTGAAGGCCTTGACCACGGGGTGCCCCAGGTGGTTCTGCGTCCACCGGCTCTCCGTGAGGCCCTCGTCCTCGATGGCGTCGATCCGGCCGTCCCGCTCCTTGGGGTAGTAGTTGCCGGTGTCGACGACGACGAGGCCGTCGGCGGCTCCGTCCAGGACCTTCTCGGGCAGGTCGGGAATGTTCTTCAGGGGGATGGTGACGACGACGAGTTCGGCGCCGCGTGCCGCCTCGGTCACGGCGACGGGGGTCGCTCCGGTCTCCTCGGCGAGGGCCGTGAGGGTCTCGGGGCCGCGGGAGTTGGCCACGGACACGTCGTGGCCGAGCGCGGTGAGGCGACGGGTGAGGTTGCCGCCGATGTTGCCGGCGCCGATGATGCCGATCTTCATGAGCTGTCCTTCGTGGGTGCGGGCGGACGGGATCCGGGACCGGGGCCACGAGCTCCCCGTGGTGATGCCGAACGCCGCGACGGCGAGGTTTCTTCCGGCCGACGGAGCGGGAGGCGGGCGGGTGGCCGTACGGCGTCGTGTCGCGGCCCGCGGTCCGGGTGATCCGGCACGGACCCGGGTTCGCTGGTAACTTTGGTTGTCGAGAGGGATTGCGTAAACTATGGTTGTCGCATGACGGTCCCTGAGATCACCCCCGAGGAACAGTCCGCGCTCGACACGGCCCTGCTCGACGCCCTCACCCCGCTCGCCACGGCGATCCGCTCCCGCGCGACCGGACTCCCCGAACACCGCATGTGGGAGGGGGACCCCGCCGAGGTGGCCCTGTCCGTACTCGCCGCCTGGAAGCACGTGGACGCCGAGGTCAGGCGTCTGACCGCGACGGCGGCCGGAACCGCCGGATCGTACGGTGCGAGCTACGAGCAGATGGGCGCGGTGTGGGGCATCACCCGCCAGGGCGCCCGCAAGAAGTGGCCCGACGCCGTCGTGCGCACCCCCGCGACGGCGCCGGCCGCCCTCGAACTCTTCGGCGGCACGGCCGAACTCGCACAGGACCCCTCGTCCCGCCGGTGGACGTGGACCGGCCGGGGCGCCGACGGGGAGCGCGGCACGGCCGGAGCCGACACGGGGTACGCGACCAGGGAAGAGGCCGCCGCCTACGCGGGAGCCTTCCTCCAGGAGCACGCCGCCGCCACGCCCTGACCGCGCCGCCGGTTCAACAGCCTTCCCCGGGAAGGAACTTCGCCGACTTCTCCGCGAGCACGCCCGCCAGAAACGCGGCGGCGTCGTCGGGGCGCATCCGGGCCAGGCTCACCATTCCCGTGATCACGGCGTCGGCGACCTCCTCCTGGACGTCCTCCCAGGTGTGGCTGCGGCCCTTCCGGGGGTTCGTCGCCCGGACGCCGATGACGGCCTGGGCGGCCTCGCCGACCTCCTCGGAGAGCTTGAGGACCTGGAGGGTCCACTGCTCCTCCGCCGTCAGTCCGCGCTCGGAATCCAGGCGCGCGAACAACGCGGCGAGCGCACCGATCGTGTCCCACGGCGTGCCGTCCTCCATGAGCCCTCCCTCGTCCGTCCGTCACCGTGACCAACGAACGGGGGCCGGGGCCGGACGCACGAGATCGAGACGCTCCGGGGCGGACCGCGCAGGTGTCCCGGAGTCGTACGGCACGGGACACCTGCGCGCGACCCGGTCAGTCGCCCCGGCGGATCCTCGCGGCCCGGCGGGCCTCTGCCGTCTTCCGGGCCTCGGCGGCACGGCGGGACTCGTTCTTCGCGCGTCCCGGGCGTCCCGGGACGGTGCCGATGCCCCGGAAGGCCGCGCCACCGCGCTTGGCACCCTCCTGGCTCGGCGCGCTGCCGTCGACCGGCACGCCCGAGGGCTTCCGGGCGCCGGTGATCCGGGTGAGCTGGGCCTCGCCGGAGCGGACCCTGGTGACGGTGGGCCGGATGCCGGCCTCCGCCATGAGCCGGGCGACGTCCCGGCGCTCCTCGTCCGTGACGAGCGTGACGACGACCCCGGACTCCCCGGCACGCGCGGTGCGTCCGCCGCGGTGGAGGTAGTCCTTCGCGTCGGCCGGCGGGTCGACGTTGACGACGAGGTCGAGCTCGTCGACGTGGATGCCGCGCGCCGCCACGTCGGTGGCGACCAGGACGGGGACCTCGCCGGTCCTGAAGCGGTCCAGGGTCCGGGTCCGCAGCGGCTGCGACTTGCCGCCGTGCAGTGCCGCGGCGCGCACACCGCTGCCGAGGAGGTGCTTGGTGAAGCGGTCGACGGAGGCCTTGGTGTGCAGGAACATGATCACGCGCCCCTCGCGCGCGGCGATCTCCGTCGCCGTGGCGAACTTGTCGGCGCCGTGCACGTGCAGCACGTGGTGCTCCATCGTGGAGACGGCCGCGGCCGAGGGGTCGACCGAGTGCCCGGCCGGGTCCTGGAGGTAGCGCTCGACCAGCTCGTCCACGTCGCGGTCGAGCGTGGCCGAGAACAGCAACCGCTGTCCGCCGTGGGGCACCAGGTCGAGCAGCTCGGTGACCTGCGGCAGGAAGCCCATGTCGGCCATCCGGTCGGCCTCGTCGAGGACGGTGACGGCCACCCGGTCGAGACGGCAGTCCTTGCGCTCGACGAGGTCCATGAGCCGGCCGGGGGTGGCGATCAGGACCTCGGCCCCGTCGCGCAGCGCGCCGGCCTGCCGGCCGATCGACATGCCGCCGACCACGGTGGCCAGGCGCAGCCCCAGGGCCCCTGCGTAGGGGGCGAGGGCGTCCGTGACCTGCTGGGCGAGTTCGCGGGTGGGGACCAGGACCAGGGCGAGGGGCTTGCGGGCCTCGGCACGGCGCCCGGCGGTGCGGGCGAGCAGCGGCAGTCCGAACGCGAGCGTCTTGCCGGACCCGGTCTGCCCGCGGCCGAGGACGTCACGGCCCGCGAGGGCGTCCGGCAGCGTCGCGGCCTGGATCGGGAAGGGCGCCTCGACACCGCGGCGGGTCAGCTCCGCGAGCAGGTCGGCCGGCAGGCCGAACGCGGCGAAGGTCACGTCCGCCGGGGAGGCGTCCGTGCGGGGCGTGGTGTTCATGCGGCACCTGGTCCGTCGGAAAGGTCTGGAAAATGCGACGGGCCGGAGCCCGCACCACGAGGGTGGGGCTCCGGCCGCGTCGGACGTGTCAACGTCAGGCGGGGAGGATGTTCTCCGCCTGCGGGCCCTTCTGGCCCTGCGTGACGTCGAAGGTCACCTTCTGGCCTTCCTGGAGCTCACGGAAGCCGGAGGTGGCGATGTTGGAGTAGTGGGCGAACACGTCCGGGCCGCCACCCTCCTGCTCGATGAAGCCGAAGCCCTTTTCCGAGTTGAACCACTTCACGGTGCCATTAGCCATGTCAAATCTCCTTCGGGGCGTAGCCCTGGAACCCGCACTGTGCGGATCCCGGCGTCGCCGTGATGATTGCCCCGTCCGGAAAACTGCACCGAAAACACATCAAGTGCCTGACGATGTCGAATCGTCGAAGGCACTTGTCAGCTCAATGGGAACCACGACTGCAACTAGTACCGACTGTAGCACGTCGTCTCCGTTCGTGCATGGAATATGCCGGATTTGTCCGTATAGCCGAGAGTCGAGACCGTACGGACGCACCGTGAGCACTCCCGCGGCCGCCGCGCGCGGCCAGTACGAAGGTGACCGTGACGAGCAGCGCCCAGGCGCCGAACTTCGCGAGCGGGACCGGCTGCCAGCCGTCCAGCTGGTCCGGGTAGCTCCAGGCGCCGACGTACGTGGCCGCGTTCTCGGCGACCCAGAGGAAGAAGCCGATCAGGACGAAGGACAGGGCCAGGGGCATCCGGAGGTCGCTCCGGCCGACCCGGAAGCGGACCCAGGTCCCCGCCGTCGCGGCCAGGAGCAGCGCGGCGAGCGCCCAGCGGGCGTCGGGCAGCCAGTGGTGGCTGAAGAAGTTCACGTACACGGCCCCGGCGAGGACCGCCGTGATCCGGGGCCGGTAGCCCGTGAGCCGCAGGTCGAACAGGTGCCAGGCCCGGCAGACGTAGCTGCCGAGCGCCGCGTACAGGAAACCGCCGTACAGCGGCACCCCGCCGAACTTCGTCAGGGCGTCCTCCGGATAGCTCCACGAGCCCATCCGCACCTTGACCAGCTCGAAGAGGAGCCCGACCGCGTGGCAGCCGGCGATCACGGCGACGTCCCGGCCGGAGTCCCAGCCGAACCGCCACGCGAGGACGGTGAGCCCCACGCCGTACAGGAGCAGCAGGTCGTAGCGGGCGACCGGCAGGTCGGGCAGCAGCGACGAGACGGCGATGCCGCCGACCAGCGCGATGGCGAAGGCGCAGCAGCGCGCCTCCAGGACCGCGAAGCGCAGCAGCTGCCGCACGCTGTTCTTGAACGTGTTCATGTCGGCAGGGACGCCGGGCGGCCCTCGACCGGCTGGCGCTCCCGGCGGGCTCGACGCTGGTGGTGACCGGCGCGAGTGCCGTGGTGGGCCGTCTCGCGGTCCAGTACGC
>NZ_JBHWFF010000075.1:0-4756 GCF_042733785.1 Streptomyces sp. NPDC059695
CCCGTCGAACGCATGATGCGCGACGCCAAGATCACCCAGATCTACGAAGGCACCAACCAGGTCCAGCGCATCGTCATGGCCCGCAACCTCCCGTAGGGCGTGCGGAAGGGGCGCCCTCCGACGACCGGAGGGCGCCCCTTTCCGCTTCCGCTCAGCGGCTGGACTCGACGGTGACCTTCTCGTCGTTCTTGATCTGCTCGACGAGCTGCTTCACCTTCGGCATGTCCCACTTCAGGGAGTTCTGCGGCGCGGAACCGGCGATCGGCATGTTCATGGACTTGCCGTCGCCGCTGTTGATGCCCTTCATCGCGAAGAACATCTTCCCGAGGTCGTACAGCGACATGTCCTTGTCCACGATCAGCGTGTCCAGACCGGCGCCGAGCGTCGGGTACAGCGCGAACGGGTTGAGGATCGTGCCCGGCGTCGCCGCCTGGTTCGCGAGCGCGGAGAGGAACTTCTGCTGGTTCTTCGTCCGCTGGAGGTCCGACTCGGCGAAGGCGTACCGGGTGCGGACGAAGGCCAGGGCCTGCTCGCCGTTGAGGGTCTGCTTGCCCGCCTGGAAGTCGGCGCCGGACTTCTTGTCCTTGAAGCCCTTGTCGATGTTCAGCTCGACGCCGCCGAGCGCGTCCACGATGTTCGCGAAGCCGGCGAAGCCGATCTCCGCGTAGTGGTCGATGTGCAGGCCGGTGTTGAACTCGACGGTCCGCACGAGCAGTTCGGGGCCGTCCATCGCGTAGGCCGCGTTCAGCTTGGAGCCGCCGCGGGCCGGGTACGACTTGCCCGACTCGGAGCCGACGAAGTTCGGGATCGTCACCCAGGAGTCACGCGGCAGCGACACCATCGTGTTCCCGCTGGAGCAGGCCGCGAGGATCATCATCGAGTCGGTCCGCTTGCCCTCGGCGGAGCCCGTGTGGAGCTTCTTCTTCTCCTCGGCGGACATGCCCTCGCGGCTGTCGGAGCCGACGATCAGGTACGTCGTGCAGTCGCCCTCCTCCGGCCGCTCGATGACCTTGGAGAGATCGACCTCGTTGCGCATCTGCGAGCTGGCCCAGGCGTAGGTGCCGATGCCCCAGGCGAGGACACCGACGACCAGCACGATCGAGCCGATCTTGATGCGCTTGCGCCAGTCCGGGGCGGGCCGGCCGGGCCCCTGCGGCGCGTACTGCGGCGGCACGCCGCCCGGCCCGCCGCCGTGGCCGCCGCCCTGGTTCTGGGGACCGCCGTACACCTGGCCGCTGCTGTAACCGGAGTCGTACCCCTGGTTCTGCGCCTGGGTGAAGTTCGGGTTGTAGCCCTGGCCGTGGCCCTGCTGGGAACGCGGCGGCTGCTGCGGAACCTGCGGGCGCTGCACGTGGTTCATCCGTCGGGGTCCCTGGGGCTCATCGGGCCAGTCATTCATGTGGACCAGTGTGCCGGGCAGCTCTTTCCGGGCGACAGTCCGGGTAGAAGATCGGACCGGTGCTGTTGCCAAGCTGATGCAAACCGGACCGGACGGCGACCCCGCGAGGACCCGGCATATGGTGGAGGGCATGACAGAACAGGGCGATATCCCGGGCAAGCCCACCTCCGCGTCCCGCACCACGCTCAGCCACATCATGACCAGCCACGACACCAACCTCCTGGGTACGGTGCACGGCGGCGTGATCATGAAGCTGGTCGACGACGCGGCGGGCGCCGTCGCGGGCCGCCACTCGGGCGGCCCGGCGGTCACCGCCTCCATGGACGAGATGGCCTTCCTGGAGCCGGTCCGGGTCGGCGACCTGCTGCACGTGAAGGCCCAGGTCAACTGGACCGGCCGGTCCTCCATGGAGGTCGGCGTACGGGTCATGGCCGAGCGCTGGAACGAGTCCACGCCCGCCACCCAGGTCGGCTCCGCCTACCTCGTCTTCGCCGCCGTCGACGCGGACGGCAAGCCCCGCCGCGTCCCCCAGGTCGTCCCGGAGACCGAGCAGGACAAGCGCCGCAACCAGGAGGCCCAGATCCGCCGCACCCACCGGCTCGCCCGCCGCCAGGCCATCAAGGAGCTGCGGGAACGCCGGGCGGCCGAGGGCTACGAGGACTGAGCCCGGCCACGGAGGACCGGGACGTTCACGGGCACACCACCTTGTCCCCGGTGACCGCCTCGAAGGGCGCCTCCGAGGTCTCCGCCCGGACCGCCCGGACGGCCCCGTGGTCGGCCCCCACGGTGACCCGCAGCGTCCCGCCCCGCCCCGCGACGGCCCGCAGCTCCGCCCCCGGCAGCGCCGCGGCCAGCGACTTGGCCGACCGGTCCCAGCGCGGGTCGTACTCCACGAGGGTCCGCTTCTGCGCGGAACCGGTCATCGGCGTGCGGGTGGTGTCGAAGCCCGTCGCGCGCAGCGCGTCGTCGACCTTGCGGCCGAGGCCGTCGGTCCGGGTCCCGTTGTAGACCTGGACGCGGACCGTCCGCGGCGGCACGTCCACGACGACCGCCTTCGGGGCCTTCGCGGAGTCCTCCTCCTTCCGCGCGGAAGCGGCGAGCGGCTGGTCGTCCCGCAGTGCCTGGAAGAGGCGCTGGGCCTTGGCCGCGTCCCACTTCACGGTCGAGCCGATGCCCTTCACGGGGAAGCTCATGTCCCCGATCGGCACGGACACGAACTCCGACGAGGCCGGCGTGAAGCCGTGCATCGCCTTGGCCAGCGCCAGCAGCTGGTCCGTACCGAACTCCTCGTCGGCCCGCACGGAGCCCAGCATCGTCGTCGCGACCTCACGGAACCGCACCGGGTTGAGCAGCACCCCGCCGTTCGTCACCTGGTCGATCAGCGCCGCCAGGAACCGCTGCTGCCGCTGCATGCGGCCGATGTCGGCGGCTCCGTCGATGTGCCGGGAGCGCACGTACTGCAGGGCCTGACCGCCGTCCAGCTCGTGGGTGCCGGCGGACAGGTCGAGCCCCGTGTAGGCGTCCTTCAGGGGCCGCGCCGTACAGATCTGCACCCCGCCGACCGCGTCCACGGTCCGCATGAAGCTCGTGAAGTCGACCTCCAGGTAGTGGTCGATCTTCACCCCCGTCATCGACTCGACGGTCCGCACGGTCAGACCGGGCCCGCCCTCGGCGTAGGCCGCGTTCAGCTTCACCGGATGCGCCCGGTGCTTCCGGCCGGTGGTCAGATCGGTGTGCTCGGGCATCTCCGCGTACGAGTCGCGGGGCAGGCTGACGACGCTCGCCCGCTCCCGGTCCTCCGAGATGTGCACGAGCATCACCGTGTCGGTGCAGTGGCAGGGCGCGCCGCCGAGCCGGTACCTCTTCTTCTCCTCCGGGGTGATCCGGTCCCGGCCGTCGGTACCGACGACCAGCACGTTCATCCCGTGCCCGGCCTGCGGCCGGTTCTTCATGTCCTTGAAGGGGTCGACCCGGGTGATCCCGGTGTCCAGGCCGGTCACCACGGCGTGCCCGATCCCGCCGGCCGCGAGGACCGTCACCGAGAGCGCCGTCGCCATCCGCATCCCCCACCGGGGGCGCCTCCGCCGCCGGCGGACCGGTGCGCGACGGGCGGCGGGCCGGGGACGGGGCGTGCGGGGCGGTGTGGGCACGGACGGACACCTCCGCGGGTGTGACAGGGGAACCGTGAGCACGGTAGGCCCATACGATCAGCGCAAGGGCCCACCACCCGCTCGGCACGCAAGGCTGTCCCCCGTTCGCGGTAACGTGTCCGATGATATGAACGCCGCGCCCCCCGTCTCCGTGATCATGCCGGTCCTCGACGAGGAGCGGTATCTGCGCACCTCGGTCCGCCACATCCTGGAGCAGGAGTACGACGGCGAGATGGAGGTGGTGATCGCCCTCGGTCCGTCCACGGACCGCACGGACGAGATCGCCGCCGAGCTCGTCCGCGAGACCGCTTCGGGCGGGCGACGCGTCCTCACGGTGCCGAACCCCACCGGCCGCACCCCCGCCGCCCTCAACGCGGCGATCCAGGCCTCCCGCCACCCGATCGTGGTACGGGTCGACGGCCACGGCATGCTCTCCCCGCACTACATCGCCACCGCCGTCCGGCTCCTGGAGGAGACCGGCGCGCAGAACGTCGGCGGTGTGATGCACGCCGAGGGCGAGAACGCCTGGGAGGACGCGGTCGCCGCCGCCATGACCTCCAGGATCGGCGTGGGCAACGCCGCCTTCCACACCGGCGGCGAGGCGGGCCCCGCCGAGACCGTGTACCTGGGCGTCTTCCGGCGCGAGGCGCTGGAGCGGCAGGGCGGGTACAACGTGGAGTTCGTCCGCGCCCAGGACTGGGAGCTGAACTTCCGCATCCGCGAGGCCGGCGGTCTGATCTGGTTCTCGCCGGAGCTCCGCGTGCAGTACCGCCCGAGGCCCTCGGTGAGGGCCCTCGCGAAGCAGTACAAGGACTACGGCCGCTGGCGGCACGTCGTGGCCCGCTACCACCAGGGCTCCATCAGCCCGCGCTACCTGGCCCCGCCGGCCGCCGTCTGCGCGATCGCCGCCGGCCTGGTCGCCGGCGCGGTCCTCACCCCGCTCGGCTTCGTGGTCCCGGCCGGCTACCTCGCCGCGATCGCCGCCGGCTCGGTCCCGGCGGGCAGGGGCCTTCCGCCGAAGGCCCGCCTGCGGATCCCGCTCGCCCTCGCGACCATGCACATGTCCTGGGGATACGGCTTCCTCACCAGCCCCCGCTCGCTCGCGAGGAAGGTCATCGCGAGCCGCCGCCCGGCGGTGCGGGCGACCGGGACCGTGTATTTTTTTACTGTAGTTCAGTCGTAGTCGTCGTGGTCCTGTTGGGGGTTG
>NZ_JBHWFF010000076.1:0-3547 GCF_042733785.1 Streptomyces sp. NPDC059695
GTCACCAGCGGTGCGGGTCCAGGCTCAGCAGCCTCCCGCGCCGGCAAGGGCGCCGTTCCGTTGTGCCCACCCGTTCCGCCCCTTGCGGAACGCCTGCCCACAACGAGGTGGGCACCGCCCCGGCGGAACGATGGCCCGCAACGGCGTCGCGCAGCGTTACGCGGCCGATTCCACCCGCTGCTTCAGGCCCGCCAGCGCGCGGTCGATGATGACCTTCTCCGCCTTGCGCTTGATCATGCCCAGCATGGGGATCTTGACGTCCACCGTCAGCTGGTAGGTGACCTCGGTGCGGTCGTCGCCGAGGCCCTTCAGGAGGTACGAGCCGTCGAGGGAGCGGAGCATCTGGGACTTGACCAGGGTCCAGCTGACCTCGTTGTCCCCGGTCCAGGTGTACGCGAGGGTGTGGTCGTCCTTGATCGCGCCCGCGTCGAGCAGCAGCCGGACCTTCTCCGCGCGGCCGGCCTCGTCGGCGGACAGGACCTCGGCCTCCTTCACCTCGCCCGTCCACTCCGGGTAGCGGGCGAAGTCGGCGATCACGCCCATGACGTCGGCCGGTGCCGCCTCGATGGTGATGCTCGAGCTGGTGTGTTCGGCCATCGCGGTGGCTCCTCCACTGTGCGGTCCGGCGGAAGTAAAAGGGGCACAGACGTGCCGACGGAAGGCTATCGCGCCCCCGTGGCCCCGCCGTCACCACTCCAGGGCGTAGGGCCTGCCGGTCGAGGCGAAGTGGCCGACGTTCACGCACTCGGTCGCGCCGATGCGCATCCGGCGCGCCAGCGGCTGGTGGACGTGGCCGAAGAGGGCGTACCGGGGCCGGACCCGGTGGATGGCGTCGAGCAGCGCCCGGCTGCCGCGCTCGAAGCGGCGGGCCACCGTGTCGTACGTCAGCTCGGGCACGTCCGGCGGGATGTGGGAGCAGAGGACGTCGACGTCGCCGAGGGCCTCGACCTTCGCCGCGTACTCCTCGTCGGAGATCTCGTACGGGGTGCGCATGGGGGTGCGCAGGCCGCCGCCGACGAAGCCGAACACCAGGCCGCCGAGCTCGATCCGCCGGCCGTCGAGGACGGTCGTCCCGGGCCCGGCGAATTCCGGCCAGAGCCGGGGGATGTCGACGTTCCCGTAGGTGGCGTACGTGGGGGTGGGGAAGGCGCCGAAGAGTTCGGCGTACTGGCGGCGGACCGCGGCCTCGATGGCGGTGTCGCGGTCGACGTCGAGGCCGGCCCAGAGGCTGCGGCCCAGGTCACGGGCCTCGTCGAAGCGGCGCGCGGTGCGGAGCTCGACGAGCCGGGTGGCGTTCTCGGCGCCGAAGAGGTCGGGGAAGATACCCCGGCTGTGGTCGGCGTAGTCGAGGAAGAGGACCAGGTCACCGAGACATATGAGGGCGTCCGCACCCTCTCCCGCCCTGGCGAGGTCGCCGGCGTTGCCGTGCACGTCACTGACCACATGGACTCGCATGACCCCACCTTAGGGGGTGTCACCTGCGGTTACTTGGGAGTCTCGAAACCGGTGGATTACTGTGCGCAGAGCACCGCCACGCATGTGTGACGCACGGAACATCTGGCCGGAACCCCCTATCGGGAACCACGTACTGGTGGGTAACGTCCGGGCAGTCCAGTCGTGCTCACCCCCACTGAGCACCTGCCCGATCATGGACTTCACCGGTGCATCACACAGAGCCGTGGCGCCGGCGCCCGATGAGGAGCAGCAGTCTTGCGCGAGTTCAGCCTTCCGGCCCTGTACGAGGTCCCCACGGACGGCAACCTGACGGATCTCATCCGCCGCAACGCCTCCCAGCACCCAGATGTCGCCGTGATGGGGCGCAAGGTCGACGGCGTCTGGACGGACGTCACGGCCACGCAGTTCCTCGCCGAGGTCCGCGGGGTCGCCAAGGGTCTGATCTCCTCCGGAGTGGAGCCGGGCGACCGGGTCGCGCTGCTGTCCCGCACCCGGTACGAGTGGGTGCTCCTCGACTTCGCGATCTGGAGCGCGGGCGGGGTGACCGTGCCGGTGTACGAGACGAGCTCGGCGGAGCAGATCCAGTGGATCCTCGGCGACTCGGGCTCCACCGCGGCGCTGGTCGAGAGCGCGGCGCACCGGGCGGCCGTGGAGTCCGTGCGGGAGCACCTTCCGGAGCTCAAGGACGTCTGGCAGATCGAGGACGACGCGGTCGCGCGGCTCACCGCGGCCGGCACGGACGTCTCCGACGAGCTGCTCGACGCGCGCATGTCCGCGGCGAACGCGGACGACCCGGCGACGATCGTCTACACCTCGGGCACGACCGGCCGTCCCAAGGGCTGCGTCCTGTCCCACCGGGCCTTCTTCGCCGAGTGCGGCAACATCGTGGAGCGGCTCAAGCCGCTGTTCCGTACGGGCGAGTGCTCGGTGCTGCTGTTCCTGCCGGCCGCGCACGTCTTCGGGCGGCTGGTCGAGGTCGCGTCCGTGATGGCGCCGATCCGGCTGGGCTGCGTCCCGGACATCAAGAACCTCACGGACGAGCTGGCCTCGTTCCGGCCGACGCTGATCCTGGGCGTGCCGCGCGTCTTCGAGAAGGTCTACAACTCGGCGCGGGCGAAGGCGCAGGCCGACGGCAAGGGCAAGATCTTCGACAAGGCCGCGCACACGGCCATCGCGTACAGCCGGGCGATCGGCACCCCGCAGGGCCCGTCCTTCGGTCTGCGGCTGAAGCACAAGGTCTTCGACAAGCTGGTCTTCAGCAAGCTGCGGGCGGTGCTCGGCGGGCGCGGCGAGTACGCGATCTCGGGCGGCGCTCCGCTGGGCGAGCGGCTCGGTCACTTCTTCCGCGGCATCGGCTTCACGGTCCTGGAGGGGTACGGCCTGACGGAGTCGTGCGCGGCGACCGCGTTCAACCCGTGGGACCGGCAGAAGATCGGCACGGTCGGGCAGCCGCTGCCGGGCTCGGTGGTGCGGATCGCCGACGACGGCGAGGTGCTGCTGCACGGCGAGCACATCTTCTCGCGGTACTGGAACAACGAGGCGGCGACGGCGGAGGCCCTCGCGGACGGCTGGTTCCACACGGGTGACATCGGCACGCTCGACGAGGACGGCTACCTCGCGATCACCGGCCGCAAGAAGGAGATCCTGGTGACGGCGGGCGGCAAGAACGTCGCCCCGGCGGTCATCGAGGACCGGATCCGGGCGCACGCGCTGGTCGCGGAGTGCATGGTGGTCGGCGACGGGCGGCCGTTCGTCGGCGCGCTGGTCACGATCGACGAGGAGTTCCTGGGCCGCTGGGCGAGCGAGCACGGCAAGCCGGCCGGTGCGACGGCGGCCTCCCTCCGTGACGACGCGGACCTGATCGCGGAGGTCCAGCGGGCGGTCGACGACGGCAACGCGGCGGTCTCCAAGGCGGAGTCGGTCCGCAAGTTCCGCATCCTGCCCGCCCAGTTCACCGAGGAGGCGGGCCACATCACCCCGTCGCTGAAGCTGAAGCGGAACGTGGTGGCGAAGGAGTTCGCGGACGAGATCGAGGCGATCTACTCCAAGTAGCGCTGGACGCGCGGAGGGCCCGGGACGATCACGTCCCGGG
>NZ_JBHWFF010000077.1:0-3393 GCF_042733785.1 Streptomyces sp. NPDC059695
TGGTGCGGGTCCAGGCCCGGAACGCGGAGGCGCCGCTCAGCGCGCCGTCCCGTGTGCCCACCCGTCCCGCCCCAGCGGGACGATTGCCCACACGGCAGCGGGCGACGGGCCCACACGGCAGCGGGCGACGGGCCCACACGGGCCGAGGGGCACCGCCCCGGCGCGGGCCACGCGGGCGCGGGCCAGGGCTCGCCCGGTGCGACGGGCACGGGAGACGCCCGGGCCCCGGGTCAGCCCCGTACGCCGCACAGGTGGAGGAGCGCCGCTATCCGCCGGTACGGCTCCGTGCGCCCGGCCCGGTCCTCGGCGGCGAGCAGCCGCTCCAGCTCCTCGGCGGCCGGAAGGCCCGCGTCGGCGGGGACGTCGTCGGTGAAGACCCGCACCCCGTACCAGGCGTGCAGCGGCGCGGCGATGCCCGCGAGCGTCGACGTGAGCGCGTCCAGCCGGTCAGCCCGCACCTTCACGCCGTTGTCGTCCGTGTAGACGTCCGAGTCGAAGGCGGCGAGCGCCCCCGACCAGTCGCCGGCGAGCCCCGGCCGCATGGACAGGGCCTCCGCGTTCCGCACGACCAGGGACAGCAGGCCGCCGGGGGCCAGCATCCGGGCCAGGCCGGCGAGCAGGGCGTCGGGCTCGTCCGCGTACATGAGCACGCCGTGGCAGAGGACCACGTCGAAACTGCCGGGCAGGAAGTGCACCCCGGTCTCGCGTCCGTCGCCCTCGATCATCCGGACCCGCTCGCGGATTCCGGCGGGCTCCGTCCCCAGCGACTCACGGGCCGCCTTCAGGAGCTCCGGGTCGGCCTCCAGACCGGTCACGGTGTGCCCGGCCCGGGCGAGGCGCAGGGCCTGGGTGCCCTGCCCCATGCCCGCGTCGAGGATCCGCAGCCGCTGCCCCACCGGGTAGCGGCCGGTTATCTGCTCGTCGAGCTGACGGGCGACGATCTCCTGCCGGATGGTGTCGCGCAGCCCGCCGGGACCGGCGGGCCAGTGGGCGACGGCGGGCAGCACCGGGGCGCCCCCACCGAACGCACGCGCGCCCGACTCCGAACTGTCGCCGCTCAGGGCCGCTCTCCGCGCTTGACCTGCGGCTTCGGCAGACGCAGTCGGCGCATCTGGAGCGTGCGCATCAGGCCGTAGGCGATGGCGCCGCGCTTCGGCTCGTTCGGGAAGCGCTCGTTCAGCTGCTTCCGCAGGCGGATCCAGATGCCGATCGAGTCGATGACGATCAGGATGATCACACCGAGCCACAGCAGCAGGGAGATGTTCTGCAGCCCGCGGTTGGCGTTGCCGAACAGCGACAGCACGAGGATCACCACGGCCATCGGCAGGAAGAACTCGGCGATCACGAACCGGGAGTCGACGAAGTCGCGCACGAAACGGCGGACCGGACCCTTGTCGCGGGCGGGCAGGTAACGCTCGTCACCGTTGGCCAGCGCCTCGCGCTGCCGGGCCAGGTCCGTGCGGCGTGCCTCGCGCTGGCGCTTGGCGGCCTCCTTGCGGTCGGTCGGCACCGTCGCGGCGCGTCGGCGCTGGGTCTGCGCCTCGCTCCGCTTCGGGGTCGGGCGGCCCTTGGGGGCCTCGGGGTCGCGGGGCTGCTTGGTGGAGAGGTCCGCCGTCACCTTGTCGGTGGGGGCCTTCTCGTCCTTCGAACGGCTACGGAACACAAAACCCAAGGGTACGGGGTGGTGGGCATGAACCCCATGCCGGGCGGGAACGATCCGCTAACGGACTGCGTCTTCGGGCGTACGTACGGAGGACGGGCGCGGTCTCCCCCGAGATCCATCTACTCCCTGCGCGGGAGGGAACACCGCGCGCAGTCGTCCTTGGGGAGGAGCGCATCCCGCTCCGAACAGTGCGGTAATGGAGACAGGGCCCGTACTGTGGATCCTGTTGAAAGAGCTGGAGCCGAGTCCGTCAGAAGGGGGCGCGCGAAGCCCATGAGCGGTGTCATGAAGCGTATGGGGATGATCTTCCGCGCGAAGGCGAACAAGGCCCTTGACCGGGCCGAGGATCCGCGCGAGACGCTCGATTACTCCTACCAGAAGCAACTGGAGCTGCTGCAGAAGGTGCGGCGGGGCGTCGCCGACGTCGCCACCTCCCGCAAGCGGCTCGAACTCCAGCTGAACCAGCTGCAGGGCCAGTCCGCGAAGCTGGAGGACCAGGGCCGCAAGGCGCTGGCGCTCGGCCGCGAGGACCTGGCGCGCGAGGCGCTGTCCCGCCGGGCCGCGCTCCAGCAGCAGGTCAGCGACCTGGAGGTGCAGCACCAGACGCTGCAGGGCGAGGAGGAGAAGCTCACCCTCGCCGCCCAGCGTCTCCAGGCCAAGGTGGACGCCTTCCGCACCAAGAAGGAGACCATCAAGGCCACGTACACGGCGGCCCAGGCGCAGACCCGGATCGCCGAGTCCTTCTCCGGCATCTCGGAGGAGATGAGCGACGTCGGCCTCGCGATCCAGCGGGCCGAGGACAAGACCGCCCAGCTCCAGGCGCGCGCCGGCGCGATCGACGAGCTGCTCGCCTCGGGCGCCCTGGACGACCAGTCCGGGCTCGCGAAGGACGACATCCAGGCGGAGCTGGACCGGCTCTCCGGCGGCACGGACGTCGAGCTGGAGCTCCAGCGGATGAAGGCCGAGCTGGCCGGCGGCCCCTCGGCGCAGCAGCAGGCCATCGAGGGCGGTGGCGCGGCCGCGCCGCAGGACCGCACTCAGCAGCAGCAGTCCCACCCGCGCTTCGAGAAGTAGGCGACAGACAGGACGCGTCATGATCGTACGGATCATGGGGGAGGGCCAGTGGAAGCTGGCCGACAGCCACTTCGTCGAGCTGAACAGGCTGGACGACGAGCTGCTCGAAGAGATGGAGTCGGGGGACGAGGAAGGGTTCCGGCGCACGCTGAGCGCCGTGCTCGAAGCCGTCCGCCGGCTCGGCTCGCCGCTGCCCGACGACGCGCTGGAGCCGTCGGAGCTCATCCTCCCGGCCGGGGAGGCGAGCCTGGACGAGGTCCGCGCGATGCTCTCCGACGACGGCCTGATCCCCGGCTGACCCCCGCCCGCCGCGCGTCCCCCCGCCCGACGGGTCCGTACCGCTCGTACGGGCCGTAGCCCCTGCCCGCGTGGCGCCGCACCCGGCCCGTGCGGGCCCGCGCCCGGCGGGGCGGTACCCCGCACCTCGTGTGGGCCTTCGCCGCCCACGCCCGTGTGGGCAATCGTCCCGCTGGGGCGGGACGGGTGGGCACACGGGACGGCGCGCTTAAGCGGCGCCTCCGCGTTCTGTGCCTGGGCCCGCACCACGAGTGCGCCGCACCAGGTGGTGCGGGTCAGGGCGCGGGAGCCTGGGCCCGGCAAGGGGCGCCGTTCCGTTGTGCCCACCCCTTCCGCCCCAGCGGAACCTGTGGGCACTA
>NZ_JBHWFF010000078.1:0-2924 GCF_042733785.1 Streptomyces sp. NPDC059695
GTCCCGTGTGCCCACCCTCCCCCAAGCTCTCGGCTTCGCTCGAGCAGGGGGGACCCCCATCGCCCCAGCGGGACGATTGCCCACACGGGCGCGGGTGAACGCCCACACGGGCAGCGGGCGAAGGCCCGCGCGGGCAGCGGGTGGCGGGCGGCCGTGATGTGGTGACCGGTAACGTTTCGGCGCATGGGGATCATGCTTGTCACCGGACCCGGGGGTGCCGGCCGCACCACCCTCGCCGCCGCCACCGCCCTCACCGAGGCGAGGGCCGGCCGCAGGGTCCTGCTCGTCTCCGAGGACGAGGCGACCGTGAGCGACGGGAACCTCCGGGTCCTGCGTCCTCGGCCCGGGCGCGACTTCCGGCGGGAGTTCCTCGACCTGCAGGCCCGTTCCTCCGCCGCCCTCGACCTCCTCGGCGCCGCCCCCTTCGAGGAGGCCGAGCTCACCGAGCTCCCCGGGAGCCGTCCCTTCGCCCTGCTGCGGGCCCTGCGCGACGCCGCCACCGGTGACCACGACCTCGCCGTCGTCGATCTGCCCCCGCTGCCCGAGGCCCTCGCCCTGCTCGCCCTCCCCGCGCAGCTGCGCCGCTATCTGCGCCGCCTGCTGCCCCAGGAGCGCCAGGCCGCCCGCGCCCTGCGCCCGATGCTGGCGCAGCTCGCCGGCGTACCGATGCCCGCGCAGTGGCTGTACGAGACCACCGCCCGCTGGGAGGCCGAGCTCGCCGCCGTCCAGGCCGTGGTCGAGGACCCCTCCACCACCGTCCGGCTCGTCCTCGAACCGGGGCCGGCCGCCGCCCGCGCCCTGCGCGACGCCCGGCTCGGCCTCGCCGTCCAGCGCCTCTCCCTCGACGCCGTCGTCGCCAACCGGATCCTGCCGGCCGGCTCCGGCGACCCCTGGCTCGCCGGGCTCGCCGCCGACCAGCGCGAGCACCTCGCGGAGCTCCGTACCGCCGCCACCGGCGCCTTGTACGAGGTGCCGCACCTCGGCCGTGCCCCGCGCGGGGCCGAGGACCTGGCCCTCCTCGCGCCGGTCCGGGCCGGAGAGCCGGTCCCCGTGCCGGAATGGGCCGTGGAGGACCGGCGGGAACAGGACGGCGTCCTCGTCTGGCACATCCCGCTGCCCGGGGCCGTCAAGGAGGAGCTGGCCCTCGTCCGCCGGGGCGACGAACTGCTCCTGACGGTCGGCGCGTTCCGGCGCGGCGTCCCGCTGCCGGGTGCCCTGCGCCGCTGCACCGTCACCGGCGCCGGGCTCGTCGACGGGGACCTCAGGGTGCGCTTCACGCCGGACCCCGGGCTCTGGCCCCGCACCCCCTGAGGCGGCGTGTACCGTCGAAGTACGCAGCCACTGAGGAGTACGCCATGAGCGATTCGGACGCCTGGGCCAAGGCCTGTGCCGAGGACCTGGAGGCGGAGAAGGCCCGCCGCCGGGCGCAGCGCGGCGCCGAGCCGGGCTCGCCCGCGGAGGAGTTCCGCAAGCTCTTCGAGGCCGTGGCCGACAAGGTCTCCGGCGGCCTCGGGAACCCGCTCCTCGGCGGCCAGGCCGCGCAGACCGTGCAGCAGATCGTCAACCAGGCGAAGGCCGTCGTCGAGCCCGTCATCGAGCGCAACCCGCAGGTCTTCGACCACCTCGCCGCCGCCGGCGGCGAACTGCTCGCCGCGTACCGCTCGGCCGTCGAGGGGCACGAGAGCCGCTGGACGCGCGGCGGCGCGGGCGGCGCCGTCCCCGACGCGGACGACCCGCGCCGGGACGCCGACGCACCGCGGGGGGACGCCCACGAGGGCGACCACAAGGACGACGGCAAGGACGACCACGAGGACGACCACAAGGACGACGAAGGGCCTGGAACCGGCCAGCACATCGACCTCGACTGACCGGTGGGCCACCTCCCCTCGGGTACGGTGGGCCTTAGCGGGGCTCGACCGAAAACTGAGGGACACATGGGACTCACCATCGGCGTCGACATCGGCGGCACGAAGATCGCGGCCGGCGTGGTCGACGAGGAGGGCAACATCCTCGACACCCACACCGTGCCCACCCCGCCGACCCCCGAGGGCATCGTCGACGCCATCTGCGCCGCGGTCTCCGAGGCCGGCAAGGGGTACCAGATCGAGGCCGTCGGCATCGGAGCCGCGGGCTACGTCGACGACAAGCGCGCCACCGTCCTCTTCGCGCCGAACATCGACTGGCGGCACGAGCCGCTCAAGGACAAGGTCGAGCAGCGGGTCGGCCTGCCCGTCGTCGTCGAGAACGACGCCAACGCGGCGGCCTGGGGCGAGTACCGCTTCGGTGCGGGCCAGGGCCACGAGGACGTCATCTGCATCACCCTCGGCACCGGCCTCGGCGGCGGCATCATCATCGGCAACAAGCTGCGCCGCGGACGCTTCGGCGTGGCCGCCGAGTTCGGCCACATCCGGGTCGTGCCGGACGGCCTGCTGTGCGGCTGCGGCAGCCAGGGCTGCTGGGAGCAGTACGCCTCCGGGCGCGCGCTCGTCCGCTACGCCAAGCAGCGCGCCAACGCCACCCCGGAGCGCGCGGAGATCCTCCTGGGCCTCGGCGACGGCACCCCGGAGGGGATCGAGGGCAAGCACGTCAGCCAGGCCGCCCGCGCCGGCGACCCGGTCGCCATCGACTCCTTCCGCGAGCTGGCCCGCTGGGCGGGCGCCGGCCTGGCCGACCTGGCCTCGCTCTTCGACCCCTCGGCGTTCATCGTCGGCGGCGGCGTCTCGGACGAGGGCGACCTCGTCCTCGACCCGATCCGCAAGTCCTTCCGGCGCTGGCTGATCGGCGGCCAGTGGCGTCCGCACGCGCAGGTCCTCGCCGCCCAGCTCGGCAACAAGGCCGGCCTGGTCGGCGCCGCGGACCTCGCCCGCCAGGGCTGAGTTCCGTACCGGTCATACGACGACCGCCCGCCGCGTCCTCTCGGACGC
>NZ_JBHWFF010000079.1:0-2844 GCF_042733785.1 Streptomyces sp. NPDC059695
CTGTTCCAAAGCCCCCAGCCGCGAGATCCCGATGCCTGCGCTAAGGGCCAAGATCCCGGGCGGGAGCTACCGATGGGAGCTTGTCAGTGACCGGCGACCGAGGCCAGCATCGCCACCAGGGAGCCGGCCATCGCGGCGGGGCTGACGTCCTTGTCGACCTTGCCCTTGGCCTGGAGCTCCTTCACCGCGTCCGTGAGGGAGTTGGTGACCGAGTTCAGGATCTTCATCCGGATCTTGTAGAACCGCTTGTCGCCCTCGGCGGCGCCGAGGTCCACGACCCGCAGGATCGCGTCGTGCTTCCGCCAGAAGTCCAGGAAGCCCTCGACGAGTTCCTCCGAGGTCTGCCAGCCGGCCTTGCCGACCCAGGAGCGGCCGGCGACCAGCTCGGTCAACGCGGCTCCCTCCTTGGCCATTTCCTCCGCGATCTCGAGGACCGCTCCCTCGACGTCCGGGAAGTACTGATAGAACGTCGCGGGTGAAGTACCCGCCTTCCGGGCCACATCGATGACCTTGACGTCCCGGTAGGGCGAGGAGCTGAGCATCTCACCGAGGCAGTCGAGCAGCTTCTGCCGCGTCGCCTGGCCGCGTCGTCCGGCCACGCGGCCGTCGACGGTGCGTACTTGTCCTGTCATGCCGTCAGCTTACCGAGGGGGGATCGGCGCGCGATTCGGCCGACTGCAAATGGGGTGCACCCCTGTTCTGCGAGGTCGGCGCGGGTGCGTGGCGAGAGAGCGAGGGGCGGTATCGAGCCAGTGTGGTGCGCGGGCGGGCGGCCGCCGGGGCCGGTCGGGGGAGCCCCGCACTCGAATAGGCTTATGAACAGCCTGTGGACAACTTCGGTGGACAACTCAGGCGCCGCAAGGGTTCTGCCCCGATAAATCGCCACTTTGTTCGCATATCGGGGCGTGCGGGGCCGCCCCCGCCGCCCTAGCGTGGTGACATGGCCGTACGCACTGAGGGCACCCCCTGCTGGGTGGACGCACAGCTCCCCGACCTGGAAGCGGGCAAGCGCTTCTACGGCGAGCTCTTCGGCTGGACCTTCGACCCCGACCGCGACGAGGCCCTCCTCGACGGCCGCCGGGCCGCCGGACTCGTCCCCAAGCGCGACGGGCGCATGCCCACCACCTGGACCCTCTACCTCGCCACCGCGAACGCGGGCACCCTCGCCGCCCGGATCAGGGCCGCCGGCGGGCAGATGGTCATGGAGCCCTACCCCGTCGGCCCGTTCGGCGTGTACGCGCTCGCCGCCGACCCCGGCGGCGCGGTCTTCGGCCTCCGCCAGGAGGGCGACGACGACGGCTTCGAGGTCACGAACAAGCCCGGCGCCTTCTGCTGGATGGAGGTCTACACGCGCCGCCCGGACGCCGTCGACACCTTCTACGCCACCGTCTTCGGCTACCTGGGCCGCCAGGCGGACGCCGAGGAGGAGGGCAGGGACGCGGGCTTCGACTACCGCGTCTGGTCGCCCCCCGGCTCCCGGCCCGGCGACGACAGCGCCTTCGCGGGGCGGGCCGTCATCACCGACGACTTCCCCGCCGAGATGCCGGGCCACGTCCTGGTCTACTTCGCCGTCGCCGACTGCGACGAGGCCTGCGAGACCACGGTCCGGCTCGGCGGCCGGGTCGCCACCCCGGCCTTCGACACCCCGCACGGCCGCATCGCCGTCCTCCACGACAACCAGGGCGCCCGCTTCGCCGTCCTCGCGGAACCGAAACCGTCCCCTGTGGACTGATCCGTCCCCCGCTGTACCGGCCGGTACCCCCCGTACCGCAGCACCCCTTTATGAGGTGTGACACCCCGATCCGCCCCCGGGTTCGCAACCGGGGCCCCGGACAGGAAGAATCAGGGGCCACGGGGCCGTACCCTCATGGCCCGTACGGGGAGGTGGCAGGCAAGTGGAACAGCTGACGCAGCACGACCCGAGACGTATCGGGCCCTTCGAGGTGCTGGGCCGGCTCGGCGCGGGCGGAATGGGCCTGGTCTATCTCGCGCGCTCGGCCTCGGGCCGGCGCGTGGCGATCAAGACCGTGCGCACGGAGCTCGCGGAGGACCAGCTGTTCCGGGTCCGCTTCACCCGGGAGGTGGAGGCCGCCCGGGCGGTCTCCGGCTTCTACACGGCAGCCGTCGTCGACGCCGACCCGCGGGCCGCCGTGCCCTGGCTGGCCACCGCCTACGTCCCGGCGCCCTCCCTCGAAGAGATAGTGAACGAGTGCGGGCCGCTCCCGGCCCAGGCCGTCCGCTGGCTCGCCGCGGGCGTCGCCGAGGCCCTGCAGTCCATCCACGGCGCGGGCCTGGTCCACCGCGACCTCAAGCCCTCCAACGTCCTCGTCGTCGAGGACGGCCCCCGGGTGATCGACTTCGGCATCGCGTCGGGCGTCTCCAACACGCGCCTGACCATGACCAACGTCGCCGTCGGCACCCCCGCCTACATGTCGCCCGAGCAGGCCCGCGACTCGCGCAGCGTCACCGGCGCCAGCGACGTCTTCTCGCTGGGCTCGATGCTGGTCTTCGCCGCCACCGGCCACGCGCCCTACCACGGCGCCAACCCGGTCGAGACGGTCTTCATGCTGCTGCGGGAGGGCCCGGACCTGGAGGGCCTCCCGGAGGAGCTGCGGCCCCTCATCGAGTCCTGCATGCAGATGGACGTCACCCGCCGGCCCACGCCGGCCGACCTCCAGGCGCAGCTCGCCCCGCACCTCTTCGGACCCGGCAGCGACGACAGCGGCACGGCCTCGGCGTGGCTGCCGCAGAGCGCCACCGCCATGATCGAGCGGCGCCGCGGCGGCGGCCGCCGGCCCGCCGCGCCCGTCGCGCCGCCGCGGCCCCCGGCGGACCCGCCGGGCC
>NZ_JBHWFF010000080.1:0-1758 GCF_042733785.1 Streptomyces sp. NPDC059695
TCGCTGTCGTGGAGCAGGGTGAAGGCGTGGGCGGAGGTGCCGACGGTCGGGATGCCGTAGCGGAAGCCGGCCGCGAGGTCCGAGGTGGAGTCGAATCCGCCGACGTCGGCGGCGCGGGAGGCGCCGACGGCCGCGCCGAGCGAGTCGGCGAGCTTCTCGACGACCGCGAAGCCCTCGGCCGCGCCGACACCGCGGCCGCCGGAGACGACGATCGGGGACTCGGTGAGCTCGGGGCGGCCGGTGGAGACGCGCGGGGTGCGCGAGACGACCTTGGCGGCGTTGCCGGTGAAGGCGACGGTGACGTTCTCGACCGCGCCCGCGGCGGCAGCGGCCTCCGGGGCGGCGGAGTTCGGCTTGACGGTGATGACCGGGACGCCGTGCGAGACCGTCGACCGCACCTGGTACGAGGCGGCGAAGACGGACTGGGTGGCGACCGGGCCCTGCTCGCCGGCCTCCAGCTCCACGGCGTCGGTGATCAGACCGGAGCCGAGGCGGAGCGCGACGCGGGCCCCGATCTCCTTGCCCTCGCCGGAGGAGGTCACCAGGACGGCGGCCGCCCCCTTCTCCTGGGCGAGCTGGGTGAGCGCGTCGACCTTCGGGACGACGAGCTGCTCGGTGAACTCGGCGCCGTCCGCGACGTACACGGTGGCGGCGCCGTACTCGCCGGCCGTGGCGGCGATCGAGGCCGCGGCCTCGCCGGCGCCGAGGACGACCGCCGAGGGCTCGCCGATGCGGCGGGCCAGGGTCAGCAGTTCGAGGGCCGGCTTGCGGACCGCACCGTCGGCGTGGTCCACGAGAACCAGGATCTCAGCCATGATTCCTTGCTCCTGAGGTGGGGTGACGGTGGATCAGATGAACTTCTGGGTGGCGAGGAAGGCCGCGAGCTGCTTGCCGCCGTCCCCCTCGTCCGTGACGATCGTGCCCTGGGTGCGGGCCGGGCGGGCGGCCACGGCGTCGACCAGGGTCCAGGACCCGCCGAGGCCGACCTCGTCGGCGTCGATGTCCAGGTCGTCCAGGTCCAGCTCCTGGACCGGCTTCTTCTTGGCGGCCATGATCCCCTTGAAGGAGGGGTAACGGGCCTCGCCGGACTGGTCGGTGACCGAGACGACGGCCGGCAGCGGGGCCTCCAGGAGCTCGGTCGCGGCGTCGCCGTCACGGCGGCCCTTCACGAGACCGTCCTCGACGGAGAGCTCCGACAGCAGGGTGACCTGCGGCAGGCTCAGGCGCTCGGCGAGCAGCGCGGGCAGGACGCCCATCGTGCCGTCGGTCGAGGCCATGCCGCAGACGACCAGGTCGAAGCCGGTCTTCTCCAGGGCCTTGGCCAGGATCGCGGAGGTGGCGATCACGTCGGAGCCGTGGATGTCCTCGTCGTTGACGTGGACGGCCTTGTCGGCGCCCATCGACAGCGCCTTGCGCAGCGCGTCCTTGGCGTCGTCCGGGCCGACCGTGACGACGGTGACCTCGGCGTCGTCGGACTCCTCCGAGATGCGGAGGGCCTGCTCCACCGCGTACTCGTCGAGCTCCGAGAGGAGCCCGTCGACGGCCTCGCGGTCGGTCGTCAGGTCGTCGGCGAAACCGCGGTCGCCGGTCGCGTCGGGGACGTACTTCACACAGACAGCGATCTTCAGGGTCACGGCCTGTCTCCTTTCGGGAGGCGGGTGGTTACGGGAGGTTGCGGGCCATGACGATGCGCTGGACCTGGTTGGTGCCTTCGTAGATCTGGGTGATCTTGGCGTCGCGCATCATGCGTTCGACGGG
>NZ_JBHWFF010000082.1:0-1427 GCF_042733785.1 Streptomyces sp. NPDC059695
AGCCTGAGACCTGATGCCGAGCCGATTGTGGTGAAGTGGATGATCCTATGCTGTCGAGAAAAGCCTCTAGCGAGTTTCATGGCGGCCCGTACCCTAAACCGACTCAGGTGGTCAGGTAGAGAATACCGAGGCGTTCGGGTGAACTATGGTTAAGGAACTCGGCAAAATGCCCCCGTAACTTCGGGAGAAGGGGGGCCACGTCTGGTGATGAGTCTTGCACTCTGAGCTGGGGGTGGCCGCAGAGACCAGCGAGAAGCGACTGTTTACTAAAAACACAGGTCCGTGCGAAGCCGTAAGGCGATGTATACGGACTGACGCCTGCCCGGTGCTGGAACGTTAAGGGGACCGGTTAGCTCTGTTTCGACAGGGCGAAGCTGAGAACTTAAGCGCCAGTAAACGGCGGTGGTAACTATAACCATCCTAAGGTAGCGAAATTCCTTGTCGGGTAAGTTCCGACCTGCACGAATGGCGTAACGACTTCTCGACTGTCTCAACCATAGGCCCGGTGAAATTGCACTACGAGTAAAGATGCTCGTTTCGCGCAGCAGGACGGAAAGACCCCGGGACCTTTACTACAGTTTGATATTGGTGTTCGGTTCGGCTTGTGTAGGATAGGTGGGAGACTTTGAAGCCGTGACGCCAGTCATGGTGGAGTCGCCGTTGAAATACCACTCTGGTCGTGCTGGATGTCTAACCTCGGTCCGTGATCCGGATCAGGGACAGTGTCTGATGGGTAGTTTAACTGGGGCGGTTGCCTCCCAAAGGGTAACGGAGGCGCCCAAAGGTTCCCTCAGCCTGGTTGGCAATCAGGTGTTGAGTGTAAGTGCACAAGGGAGCTTGACTGTGAGACCGACGGGTCGAGCAGGGACGAAAGTCGGGACTAGTGATCCGGCGGTGGCTTGTGGAAGCGCCGTCGCTCAACGGATAAAAGGTACCCCGGGGATAACAGGCTGATCTTCCCCAAGAGTCCATATCGACGGGATGGTTTGGCACCTCGATGTCGGCTCGTCGCATCCTGGGGCTGGAGTCGGTCCCAAGGGTTGGGCTGTTCGCCCATTAAAGCGGTACGCGAGCTGGGTTTAGAACGTCGTGAGACAGTTCGGTCCCTATCCGCTGTGCGCGTAGGAATATTGAGAAGGGCTGTCCCTAGTACGAGAGGACCGGGACGGACGAACCTCTGGTGTGCCAGTTGTCCTGCCAAGGGCATGGCTGGTTGGCTACGTTCGGGAGGGATAACCGCTGAAAGCATCTAAGCGGGAAGCCTGCTTCGAGATGAGTATTCCCACCTCCTTGAGAGGGTAAGGCTCCCAGTAGACGACTGGGTTGATAGGCCGGATGTGGAAGCCCAGTAATGGGTGGAGCTGACCGGTACTAATAGGCCGAGGGCTTGTCCTCAGTTGCTCGCGTCCACTGTGTTAGTTCTGAAG
>NZ_JBHWFF010000083.1:0-1143 GCF_042733785.1 Streptomyces sp. NPDC059695
GAGGAGTCGATTGCCCAGTGGCATGGGCGGTTGGGGCTCGGCTGATGGGTGTATATCCGTTATTTAGGTAACGGCCGCCTATGGTTCCGCTCTTACAGCGGCTCACTTTTGAACAGCGCAAAAGTAAGCAAAACGCTCTTGCCCCACCACTCGGCACCTCGCTAATGCTCGGTGTGCCCTTGTAAGATTATTTTCACCTGCTTCAGACCGTGGTGCCCTCAGATTTCAAGATCGTGAGTGAGCATGGGTCGAAGCAGGTTCTTTTCTAAACTAGTCCGAACGGTTGCCTGGGCGTAAAGCCCGATTCTGCAAGGTTGGACGTGAGGAAAACGCCATGGACCATGACTCTGCGTTCGTCGGAATTGATGTTTCCAAAAACAAGCTCGACTCATTCGTCAGCACTACTGGCCAAGTCGAGCAGTTTTTCAATACTCCAGAAGATATCCAGCGTTTAGCTAAGCATCTCAAGGCTCAGATGCCCGCTTTAGTGGTGCTGGAAGCAACTGGCGGATATGAGCGGCTTGCCGCTGCCGAGCTTTGCGCTGCTGGATTACCAGTCGTTGTTGTCAATCCCCGTCAGGTCCGTGATTTCGCTAAGGCTACCGGACGGCTGGCTAAAACCGACGCTCTGGATGCCCAGGTGATTGCGGAGTTTGCTCAGGCGGTCAAACCCGAAATTCGGGAGATGCCAGATGAACACGCTCGTGAACTGGCAGATCTACTGACTAGACGCCGTCAGCTTATCGATATGATCGTGGCGGAGGAGTCTCGACTGAAACAGGCGGTATTCAAGGCGCTTCGACGGGATATCAAGGCACATATCGTCTGGCTTCAAAAGCGTCTTAAAAGTACAGACGATGACTTGCACGAAGCGATCAAAGCTTCGCCGGCCTGGAAGGCCAATTATGATTTGCTGCGCGAGGTCTCAGGTGTTGGCAATGTGCTCGCACTTTCGCTGCTGGCGATGGTTCCTGAGCTAGGCAAAGTGAATCGCAAACAAGTGGCTGCATTGGTTGGTGTGGCCCCTTTTAACTGCGATAGCGGCCTGTACAAAGGACGTAGACGGATATGGGGTGGTCGAGCTGAGGTGCGAAGTGTGCTTTAAATTGCTGTATTGTCCTCGAAGAGACATAACCCGGGTAT
>NZ_JBHWFF010000084.1:0-1075 GCF_042733785.1 Streptomyces sp. NPDC059695
TCTCGTGACTGCGTGCCTTTTGAAGAATGAGCCTGCGAGTTTGCGGTGTGTTGCGAGGTTAACCCGTGTGGGGAAGCCGTAGCGAAAGCGAGTCCGAATAGGGCGATTCAGTAGCACGCTCAAGACCCGAAGCGGAGTGATCTAGCCATGGGCAGGTTGAAGCGGAGGTAAGACTTCGTGGAGGACCGAACCCACCAGGGTTGAAAACCTGGGGGATGACCTGTGGTTAGGGGTGAAAGGCCAATCAAACTCCGTGATAGCTGGTTCTCCCCGAAATGCATTTAGGTGCAGCGTCGTGTGTTTCTTGCCGGAGGTAGAGCACTGGATAGGCGATGGGCCCTACCGGGTTACTGACCTTAGCCAAACTCCGAATGCCGGTAAGTGAGAGCACGGCAGTGAGACTGTGGGGGATAAGCTCCATGGTCGAGAGGGAAACAGCCCAGAGCATCGACTAAGGCCCCTAAGCGTACGCTAAGTGGGAAAGGATGTGGAGTCGCAGAGACAACCAGGAGGTTGGCTTAGAAGCAGCCACCCTTGAAAGAGTGCGTAATAGCTCACTGGTCAAGTGATTCCGCGCCGACAATGTAGCGGGGCTCAAGCGTACCGCCGAAGTCGTGTCATTGCAGTACATACCCCCAACGGGGACTGTGATGGGTAGGGGAGCGTCGTGTGCCGGGTGAAGCAGCCGCGGAAGCGAGTTGTGGACGGTTCACGAGTGAGAATGCAGGCATGAGTAGCGATACACACGTGAGAAACGTGTGCGCCGATTGACTAAGGGTTCCTGGGTCAAGCTGATCTGCCCAGGGTAAGTCGGGACCTAAGGCGAGGCCGACAGGCGTAGTCGATGGACAACCGGTTGATATTCCGGTACCCGCTTTGAAACGCCCAATATCGAGCCCATTAATGCTAAGGCCGTGAAGCCGTTCCGGACCCTTCGGGGAATGGAAAGTGGTGGAGCCGTCGACCCAAGGTGGTAGTAGGTAAGCGATGGGGTGACGCAGGAAGGTAGTCCAGCCCGGGCGGTGGTTGTCCCGGGGTAAGGGTGTAGGGCGTGTGATAGGCAAATCCGTCACAC
>NZ_JBHWFF010000085.1:0-1046 GCF_042733785.1 Streptomyces sp. NPDC059695
CGGCTGGATCACCTCCTTTCTAAGGAGCACAGTACCGATTGCAGGCAAACGTTCTGCACGGTCAGCTCATGGGTGGAACGTTGATTAGTTGGCACGATCACGAGGATCTCTCACCAGTACTGCTTCGGCGTGGAACGTGAAGAGGAACCAACTGATCGTGCTTGGCACGTTGTTGGGTGTCTGAGGGTACGGCAGTAAGGTCATGCCTTCGAGGATGCTGGCCCCAGTGAACTTGTTGCTTCGGTAGCAGGGTGATGGGTGGCTGGTCGTTGTTTGAGAACTACACAGTGGACGCGAGCATCTGTGGCCAAGTTTTTAAGGGCGCACGGTGGATGCCTTGGCACCAGGAACCGATGAAGGACGTGGGAGGCCACGATAGTCCCCGGGGAGCCGTCAACCAGGCTTTGATCCGGGGGTTTCCGAATGGGGAAACCCGGCAGTCGTCATGGGCTGTCACCCATGCCTGAACACATAGGGCATGTGGAGGGAACGAGGGGAAGTGAAACATCTCAGTACCCTCAGGAAGAGAAAACAACCGTGATTCCGGGAGTAGTGGCGAGCGAAACCGGATGAGGCCAAACCGTATGCGTGTGATACCCGGCAGGGGTTGCGCATGCGGGGTTGTGGGATCTCTCTTTCACAGTCTGCCGGCTGTGAGGCGAGTCAGAAACCGTATGGATAGGCGAAGGACATGCGAAAGGTCCGGCGTAGAGGGTAAGACCCCCGTAGCTGAAATCTGTACGGCTCGTTTGAGAGACACCCAAGTAGCACGGGGCCCGAGAAATCCCGTGTGAATCTGGCGGGACCACCCGCTAAGCCTAAATATTCCCTGGTGACCGATAGCGGATAGTACCGTGAGGGAATGGTGAAAAGTACCGCGGGAGCGGAGTGAAATAGTACCTGAAACCGTGTGCCTACAAGCCGTGGGAGCGTCGGACGTACTTCGGTACGTCTCGTGACTGCGTGCCTTTTGAAGAATGAGCCTGCGAGTTTGCGGTGTGTTGCGAGGTTAACCCGTGTGGGGAAGCCGTAGCGAAAGCGAGTCC
>NZ_JBHWFF010000086.1:0-301 GCF_042733785.1 Streptomyces sp. NPDC059695
CGACCGGCTAGAGCTTACGGAGCAAGTCCTTCACCCTCACCGGCGCACCTTCTCCCGAAGTTACGGTGCCATTTTGCCTAGTTCCTTCACCCGAGTTCTCTCAAGCGCCTTGGTATTCTCTACCCAACCACCTGTGTCGGTTTGGGGTACGGTTCCTGGTTACCTGAAGCTTAGAAGCTTTTCTTGGAAGCATGGCATCAACCACTTCGTCATCTAAAAGATAACTCGTCATCAGCTCTCGGCCTTAGAATCCCGGATTTACCTAAGATTCCAGCCTACCACCTTAAACATGGACCACCAA
>NZ_JBHWFF010000086.1:310-1042 GCF_042733785.1 Streptomyces sp. NPDC059695
CGTGGGTGTTTTTCACACCCATTATCGTTACTCATGTCAGCATTCGCACTTCTGATACCTCCAGCAAGCTTCTCAACTCACCTTCACAGGCTTACAGAACGCTCCTCTACCGCATCACCCGAAGGTGATACCCGTAGCTTCGGTGTATGGTTTGAGCCCCGTTACATCTTCCGCGCAGGCCGACTCGACTAGTGAGCTATTACGCTTTCTTTAAAGGGTGGCTGCTTCTAAGCCAACCTCCTAGCTGTCTAAGCCTTCCCACATCGTTTCCCACTTAACCATAACTTTGGGACCTTAGCTGACGGTCTGGGTTGTTTCCCTTTTCACGACGGACGTTAGCACCCGCCGTGTGTCTCCCATGCTCGGCACTTGTAGGTATTCGGAGTTTGCATCGGTTTGGTAAGTCGGGATGACCCCCTAGCCGAAACAGTGCTCTACCCCCTACAGTGATACATGAGGCGCTACCTAAATAGCTTTCGAGGAGAACCAGCTATCTCCGAGCTTGATTAGCCTTTCACTCCGATCCACAGGTCATCCGCTAACTTTTCAACGGTAGTCGGTTCGGTCCTCCAGTTAGTGTTACCCAACCTTCAACCTGCCCATGGATAGATCGCCCGGTTTCGGGTCTATTCCCAGCGACTAGACGCCCTATTAAGACTCGCTTTCGCTACGCCTCCCCTATTCGGTTAAGCTCGCCACTGAAAATAAGTCGCTGACCCATTATACAAAAGG